>JAIYAL010000217.1 GCA_027489095.1 Erythrobacteraceae bacterium | reverse complement strand
GTGCTGCTCGCCTATTCGGCGCGCAACCGTTCGGCATCGTGCCGCATCCCCTACGGTGCGGGCGACAAGGCGAAGCGCGTCGAGTTCCGCTTCCCCGATGCGATGGCCAACCCCTACCTGTGCTATTCGGCGCTGCTGATGGCCGGTCTCGACGGGATCGAGAACAAGATCCACCCGGGCGAGGCGATGGACAAGAACCTCTATGATCTGCCGCCGGCCGAACTCGCCGAAGTGCCGACCGTGTGCGGCAGCTTGCGTGAAGCGCTGGATTCGCTGGCAGCCGACTACGAGTTCCTGCTCAAGGGCGATGTGTTCACCAAGGACCAGATCGAAGCCTATGCCGAGCTCAAGTGGGAAGAGGTGATCCGCACCGAAACCACGCCGTGCCCGGTCGAATTCGATATGTATTACAGCATGTAAAGCCCGTTTGTCCGCGGCGCCTTGGAGCGTCGCGGCTGAGCTCGAGAAACGCAAGGCCCGGGCAATGTCCCGGGCCTTGTCGTTTGTGCCGTCAGGGAGCGGTGGTCATGCCCGAACCGATCCGCAAATAGCGCTGGATCACTTCGCGATGATGCCCCGGGTCGGCGCCAGAGCAGGCGAACAAAAGCTGGCCTACGGGCGAGGGCATTATCGCCCAGGTCGCCCGCAGACCATCTTGGTTGCGGGAATCCCTGCCAAGCAGCTTGAACGGAGCAGCGGTGCGCTGCCCAGTGGCATCGTAATGCTTGCTCTTGAAAGCGATTTTCCACTTCCTGCCGGAGGTGCGATATCGCGGCGTTCTGCCACTGCTTGCCGAACAGGGCCGCGCCGGGACAGCAAGGTTCTGCCTGTCGCGCACCTTTCGTGGCGCGACATGATGCACGAATGCCACGTTCAGGCGAAATAATTCGCCCCTCTTGTCCTGTCGCCGCCGCAGGTTAGGGTGACAGCTTCGCCGGGATTTACGCTGTCAATCCCCGCTTCCAACAGGGTTGAGGTAAACATGATCAAGAATGACCGCCGGCTGCGTCCGGCGCTGATGACGGGTGTTGCGCTGGCAGGTCTGGTGCTGGGCTCCGGCGCGGCTCACGCGCAGGACAATCCCACTGAGACTGCCCTGCGCCTCGACGTCACTGGCGTGGAAGATGTGCGCCACCGCACCACCGCCCTCGATTTCGAAGCAGCCGAACAGGAAGCACGCACCCGCGCCCCGGCGTTGATGGCCACGCTTGAAAATTACGTGGGCCAGATCACCGTCGAAAACCGTCCCGACATCGTGATCGGCCAGCCGGGCACCTCGATCACCTCGCGCGACCCCGTAAACATCAACGGCGTCGGCCAGATGGTTTTGCCCGGATTCAATTCGGCTGGCGCAGTCGCTACCTTGAGCACTTGCACCGGCTCGCTGATCAACCCGCGCACCGTGCTGTTCGCAGCGCACTGCGTGAACACGCGTCCCGCGACCGAATTCGGCACGGGCGGCGCGCCGATGGCGTTCGGCTTCAACAATGCCAACAACACCACCCAGCCAGGCGCCCCGGTCGGCACCTCGCCGCGGAATAACTGGCTGTTCGGTTCGGAAGCGCAGGGCCGAGCACCGTTCACCAGCAGCTCCAGTGAGTTCTTCTTCACTGTCAACGGGCTGGTCTATAATCCGCTCTCGCTCGAGCCGGCGGCGGCGGGCTTCCTCTATGGCGACGTCGCGATCGCCTCGCTCGACACGCCCGCGCGCAATGTCCCGACTTGGGCGCTGCTGCTCTCGGCGCTGACCCCGCCGACCACCTCAACCGCCGCTAACGGCACCGGCTATCACGTCGTGATGACCGGCTACGGCCTCAGCGGCGTTGGCGACCTAGGCGCGACCGTCGCGATCGATAGTCGCCGCCGCGTTGCGGAAAACTGGCTGGGTGCGCTCACCTCGTTCAACACCCGCAACAATGTGATTTTCGGCGGTTTACAGACAAACCTTCCGCAGAACCTCTACTGGACCGATTTTGACGATCCGCGTCGCGGCACGGCGGCTGCGACGGTCTTCGACTTCAACGTCTTCCGCGACAACCCGCTGCCCAACGAGGGCAGCACTGCGGGGGGCGATTCGGGCGGTCCGCTGATCCTCGACCGTACCTTCGACCGTCAGGTCGTGATCGGCGTGCTGTCGGGCGGCTCGCGCTTCTTTACCGCGACGCCTTTCTCGTCCTACGGGACGCTCTCGTTCTACCAGCCGCTCTATCTCTACTGGGACTGGATCGCGGCCAACAATCCGTACCGCTATGTCGGCGCGGTCACCGGCAACGGCAACTGGGAAGACCCGACACGCTGGGTCTCGCTGCAGGACCCCAACTTCTTCATCATCGGCCCCAACGGGCAGCTGGTGAACGGCGTTCCGACAAGGCCCGGCGAACAGAGCCTCGGCTCCTCTGGACAGTTTGGCCAGATCTGCGTTCAGGGTCTCGTGACGACCCCGGCCCTCGGGCCGAACCAGTGCCGCGACCTCGCAACTGGCAGGGTCACGAATACGACGGGCGGCGTTGGCGGTTCGGATGTGACCGCAACCGCCGGTTCGAGCCTTACCAACAACCTCCACACCGAAACCTTCGGCGGGAACGGCGCGATCGTTTCGAACGACGCTTCGGCCCAGACTTTGGTGACCGGTTCGGAGGAAACGCCCTTCAACACCGGTCCCGTGCTGCCGGCGGCGACCATCGCCAACGGCCTGCCGGGCGCGACGGGCTTCGTGCCCAACAACACTCCGGGCAACCGCCTCGGGGGCGTTCTGCCGCGCTACTTCGACGTGACGCTCGCCAATGCAGGCACGATGACGCTCAGCAGCGCCGTGACGATCGACAAGCTGACGGTGCGCGGCCTTGCCGGGCTCAACATCGCCACTGGCGGCCAGCTCACTGCGCTCAACGACGTGACTCAATCCGGCGGCATGATCAACGTGAACGGTCGCCTCACCTCGGCCGGTGACTTTGCCATCCTCAGCGGGATGCTGCAGGGGAGCGGGACGATCGTCGCGCCGTTCGTGACCAGCGTGGCGGGGACGATCTCGCCAGGCGGGACCGGCACGGTTGGCACCCTGTCGATCACCGGCAACCTGATCATGGCTTCGGGCACCCAATACCTCGTCGACGTGCTGGGCGCCACCTCTGACCGCATCACGGTCACCGGTCAGGCCAATATCGGCGGCCAGGTGGTGGTCGGGACGGGCGTGACCGGGCAGGTCAATGGCCTCGGTCGTCAGTTCACCATCGTGACCGCCACCGGCGGGGTGACGGGTACCTTCTTCACCCAGCGCCTCTCGCCGATCCTCAGCCAGCAGTTCACCTACCAGCCGAATGCGGTGCTGATGCAGATCAGCGCGGCGAGCTACGGCACGGTGATTGCTCTGAACAACCCGGTGCAGGGGGCCTATGCCCAGCTGCTCGACCAGAACCGTGCAAACACTGCGCTGGCCGGCTTCTACGCGCTGGACTTCGCTTCGATCGACACCATCCGCAGCACCTTCAACGGTCTTGCACCCGTGAACGAGCAGGCGGTTCTGTCGATCGCAGCCCAGTCGGTCAACAGCATCCAGAACTTCAACGACGCCCGCCTGCGTGAGGCCGATATCGACGGAGCCGGCGGCAAGATCGCCATCACTGGTCGTCCGCTCGAACTCGCGCAGATGAGCTTCTCGCCGATGGGCCAACCGCTCGGCGGCGCGATGATGGCGATGCAGGACGGTGCTGAAGACACCGAAACGAAGGAAGCCGACCTGCCCGAGAACGTGGGGATCTACCTCGCGGGCGGCTACATCACCGGCGATGTCGGCGTGCTTCCGGGCTTCACCCAGGCGACCGACATGAACGGCTATTACATCGCCGGTGGTGTCGAGTTCTTCCCGGGTGAGAACACCATGCTCGGCCTGTCGGGCTATTACAATACGCTCGACGCAGACACTCCGCTTGGCCAGCGCACCCAAAGCACCACCTATGCCGCCTCGGTCTACGTCCGCCATAACCTCGGCGACAGCGTCGAGCTCGACGGTCAGGTGTCGATGGGCAGCATCGGCTTCGATACCAATCGGACCGTGCAGTTCCTGGGTGCGGCGCAGACCCTCAACTCGTCCTCGGACGACTACCTGGTCTCGGGCGCGCTGGGCATCTCGTATAACCACGTGACGGACATCGGCACTCTCTCGCCGGGCATCGAGCTCCGCTACGCCAGCGTGGACCTCACCACACTGCGCGAAACCGGCGCCACCCTCGCCCTCGCCATCGAGCGCGAGAAGTTCCAAAGCACTCAGGGCCGATTCGGCTTCGACTACGACAAGAAGGGCAAGGTCCTGAGCCTGAACGCCACCGCCCAGATGGTGTGGGAGTTCGAGGACGGCCCGCAGCTGCTGGGCGCCAACTTCGCACAGGGCACCGGCCCCAACGCGAACTTCGTGCTGCAGAGTGCCGACGGGATGTGGGGAGAACTCGGTGCAAGCGCGACCTTCGGTGAAGGCCCGCTGACGATCACCGCCGGCTTCGACACCACCATCGGTCGCACGAACGCCGATGCACAGGTGGTCCGCGGCACCGCGACCTTCCGCTTCTGATCAGCTGATCGGGTACAAAAAAGGGGCGTCCGCCAGCCGGCGGGCGCCCCTTTTGCTTGGAACCCGTTCCGATCAGCGCGGCGCCAGCATCCCGCGCCGGCCGACCACGATGAAACTCGCCACCAGCACCAGCACATAGAACAAGCTGAGCAGGTCGAGCGGTGTGGGCGCAGCGGTATAGCCAAGGTGGGCGAGCATTGCCCAAAGCCCCACAACCAGCAGCACGAGGCCGTAGCCGAGAGCGCCCGCCTCCAGACTGACGGCGCGCATCAGCTCATCGCTGGCGCGGTAGGCCGGCAGCGAGAGCCAGCTTCCGATGAACAGTCCGCCCGCGCCGACTGCGAGCGCGACCGCCTGGGGTACAGGCCCATCAGGCGCAGCCAGCGCCAGCGCGAGGAGGCTTGCCCCCCACAAGGCCATTGAGGCCCCCGAAAGGGTCAGCACCTTCTTCTGCTCACGCAGCTCGTCGGCGTCCTCGACATTGAGGAAACGCGCGCCAATCTTCGGGCTGGCAGCCCCAAAGCCGACACCAAGCCCAATCACCGCGTAAACCACCCCGATCAGAGCCGCGATGGTCGCGGACTTGCCGAGCCCGCCGACTGCGGAACTGTCGATGAAATGCATCATCGTCGCAGCGGCGGCATAGCCCACGACCCCTCCGATCAATCCGGGAATCAGCAGTTTTCGCACCCAGCGCGGGGTAGCGGGGGTCTTGTCCTCAATCATCATCTTCGGGTTCCCAAGTGTCTATGAACAGATCCGGCACCGCAACGGCGAACAGACGCGCCATGCGCAATGCTAGCGGCAAGGAAGGGTCGTACTTGTCGGTCTCGACCGCGTTGATCGTCTGACGCGACACGCCCAGCCGCCGGGCAAGTTCGCCCTGGCTCCAGCTTTTCGCCTCACGGTGGTGCTTCAGACGGTTTTCCAAGGCGGCCTCGATCTTCCGCATCTTCGCACGTGTGACGCCTGCGAAAATGCGCTTCTGACAAGAGCTCTTTACAGACAAGAACTCTTGTCAGTCAAGACCTCTTGTCACCCCGCCGGCAGAATCCGTTTTCCTACTCGAAAAAATCCTGCTGAATCCCCCGGCCTCATCCCGATGGAGGCTCCCCGCCCATGCCCGATCAGCCCGACACCCGCCCCGCGCCCCAACCTTCCCCGCGCCGCATCAGCGCCGCCGGCATCGCTCTTATCCAGCGTTTCGAGGGATGCGCGCAGCTCCACACCGACGGGATGATCGACGCCTATCCCGACCCCGCCACCGGCGCCGCACCGTGGACGATCGGCTGGGGCGCGACCGGGCGCGACCACTTCAATGGCGGCCGCATCCGCCAGGGCACCCGCTGGACGCAGACGCAATGCGACACGCGTCTTGCCGAGGATCTCGTCCGCTTTGCCGAGGACGTCGCCGCCGCAATTGGCGAGGCGCCCACCACCCAGGCGCAGTTCGACGCGTTGGTGAGCTTTCATTACAACACCGGCGCAATTGGCCGTGCGACCCTGACCCGCAAGCACATCGCGGGCAACACCCGGGCCGCCGTACGCGAGTTCGGGCGCTGGAACCGCGCCGGGGGCCACGTGCTCAAGGGTCTCACCCGCAGGCGCGCGGCGGAGGCGGAGATGTATTCTTCTTGACCCGCACGCCTTCCGGCTTGCGAAATCCTCGCGCCTGCGGCGCTGCGGGCGGCCAGTCGGCCTTGCGACGGCTACGCCGCCGAGCAGCGCCCGTCAGCGACCTTCCGGCTTGCGAAATCCTCGCGCCTGCGGCGCTGCGGGCGGCCAGTCGGCCTTGCGACGGCTACGCCGCCGAGCAACGCCCGTCAGCGACCTTGCGGAAGGCCCCCTCAATAATCCCGGCTGACCTGCACCAGCACCGAATCGCGCCCGATGGTCGAGACGGTGCCGAGCAGCGCCAGCCAGCTCGTGATGCGATACTCCACCTGCGTGGCGCTATACCCGCGCCCGTCGGTAACCAGCTCGACATAGATGTTCCGCGTGATGTTCTTGCCGATCGCAATGCCCGTGCCGCGTCCAGTCAGCGGATCGGCCGTGACGATGCGCAACTGATCGAGCCCGATCGAGCGGCGCAGCTTGCCAATCGGATCAAGGCCCCCGCCACCGCCCTGCAAGGCGGCGAGCGCTGCGGCAAGCTGCAACGCGTCGGTCGCCGAAAGCGACGTCACCGACCCGCCGAACAGCAGCCGTGCAAGGATCTCCTCCTCGGGAAGCGCCGGATCGGAGGCGAAGGTGATCGCCGGGGAAAGCGCGTTACCGGTAATCGCGATGTCGACATTGGTGCCGTTCTTGGCGGTCTCGGCGAGCACGTCGAGGCGCGGATTGATCGCCTCGTTCCCGTCAAACAGGATGCGCCCGCGGGTCAGCTCGAAGCGGGTTCCTGCAAAGGTGTAAACCCCGCGCACCAGCCGCGCCGAACCGCCGATGCGCGGGTCCGCCACCGTGCCGCGCAACGCGATGTCGATGCCCCATTCGCTCTCCAGCCCCAGCCCCTCAACCGCCACACGGCCGGGCGCCGAAGCATTGACGAGATAGCGCCAAGCCGCGTCGCGGCCCGAGACCTGCGCGCGCGCGCGCTCGCCATTGATCTCGCGCGTGGCGATGCGCGGCAGGGCGCGGTCTTCTACGGCATTGCCGAGGACCCAGCGCGCACGGTCGATGGTCACGCGCCCGGCGATGGTGCCGCCCAGGCCATTGGAGACGATCCGCAAGGGGCCAGTGACGGTCGCCGAAAGCGCGTTGGCATCGAGCAGCCGCGCCTTGTTCGCCGCCACCCGCAGATCGAGGCTCGGCCCATGCGTGGTGCTGAGGCCCGCCAGATCGACCGTTCCGCTGCCCGTGACCGTGCCGCCGCCGCCCGTCTGCCCAGCAAAGCGCGTCAGTTCAAGCCGCGATCCGGCAAAGCGCCCGCGCGCGGCAACCTGGGTGATGCGCGTGCCGCTGAGTGCGCTCTGCACTGTCAGATCGTCACTGGCGAGGTTGCCAAGGATGCGCGGCTGGCCAAGCGTCCCGGTGGCGCGCGCGGCGATCCGCACCGGCCCTGAAAGGTCGAAGGCCTCGATCGCGGCGAGCCGCCACAGGGTCTCGGCCGCCCCTTCGAAGCCGAGACGCGCATCTAGCCGCCCTTGCATCAGCCGATCGGTAAGCGCCCCATCCTGAACGAGCCCGGTGATGCTCATCGCGATGTCACCGCGCCTTGCATCGCCTTCGAACAGGCGCAGCGCGGCGGTGAGGCGTACAGGCGTGAGGTCGATGACACCGAGTACGCCCACCGGCTTGGATGAAAGCACCAGCCCGGCGCGGCTGAAGCGATCGATCCGCCCGCGCGCGCTCGCCGTGGGCGGCGCGCGGCCGGTCTGGGAAAAGTCGATGATCCCGGTCAGCCGCCCGCCGAGGCCGAGATCGGTGCCGGTGAGATCGAGCAAGCGCAGCGGCATCCGCGCAAGCTTGAGCTGCACCTGCGTGGTGCCGCCGCCGAAGGCCCCTTGCGCGATGGCGAAGCCGCCGCCGTAGCCGATCTGGGTCGGCGCAAGGCTCCACCCGCCCTCGTCAAGCGCGGTCAGCACGGCGCGGCGCGGCATTGTGATTTCCGACTGGCCATAGAACCCGCGCGCCACCGCAGCGATCTGATTGGGCGCGACATCGGCATCGAAATTGAGCGCGATCCGATCAGCGCGGCGCCCGGCGAGCGTGCCTGTCACCTTGCCGCGCCCGTTGGTGATGGCCGCCTTGGCGGTGAGGCCGGCAACATTGAAACCGCCATAGTCGAACCCGGCCGCGACAAGATCGGCATTGATGGTGGTGTTGCCTTGCGCGAAGCGGCCGGTCGCCGCGATCTGGCCGCGGGCGATGCTGATCGGGGTTGTCCCACCGAAAGTGGCGTTACGCGCCGCCAGATTGACCGCAAAGCCAGTCGCGCCGTTGTCCTGCGGGCTAAAGCCGATGGTGCCATCGACCCCGCCGCCCGCGAGCTTGAGATCGCCCGAGGGGCCTGCCTCGCCCAGCGTCACGTCACCGGTGACATTGGTGCGATAGACTTGGAGCCGGTTGATGGCGATACGGGTGGGCGCGTTCTGTGGCAGGATCAGTTCAAGCGCGCCGTCGAACGGCCCCAGCGTTGAACCGCCCGCGACGTCGAGCCCGAAGCCCGCCTTGCTGGGCGCGAGCGCGATGCGCACATCCTTGAGGCCGGCGGCCGGATAGGGATCGGCCAGCACCAGCACGGCGCGCGGGCCGTCACCGGCGATTTCGGCATCGAAGCGGAACGGCCCGTACTGCGCCTGCCGTCCGTTCCCGGCCAGAACCGTGCGGGTCACGCCGCCGCCGCTCACGACGCGGCTGTCGAGTTTGGCGGTCAGTCGCGGCGCGGTGACCGTGGTGTTGCGTAGCACGATTGGCTGGCCCGCCCCCATGCCCAGCTCGCCCTTGAAGCGCACCTGCTCGCCCGCGAGGTTGCGGATCGTGGCATTGCCGATCCGGCTCAGCACGCCGGCAAGATTGGCGCGCAGGCTCCACGGCACGGCGGGGCCGAACTTGGCGAGGATCTTCGCGTTGGCCGTGACCTCGCCCGTGCCTTCCACGCGCAAGCGGCGGGCCTCGATCGGTCCGGCTATGGCATAGGCGCCCTTGAGGATGTCGCCGCGCAAGGACAGCGTTCCCTCAAGGCCGGGGAAGGTGATCCGGGTGCGATCAGCGGTCAGCGACCGGCGCTCGAAATCGTAGGTGAGAAGCCCGCCCGCCCGGCCCTTGACGAGGCGCGGGTCGGCAAAGGCGTTGCCGGTCGTCACCCGCTCGGCGGCGAGCGCGAGCGGGACGCGCAAAACCGTGTTCTCGAGCCGCGCGCTGCCCTCCTGTGTCAGGCCGCTGGCCGTCACCCCGCGGGCCACGAGCTTGGCGAGGGCGATCTCATGCTTGATGGCAAGGTCGCTGAAAGCACCGCCCAGGTTCGCCGCGAGCCGCCCGCCCTCGATCCGCAGGCCCTCGCCGAACAGATCGGGATCGCGCAGAACAAGCTTCACCCGCGCCCCGTCAACCACCTTGTCGGCGAGGTCGACCACGCCTCCGGCGCGCACATCGAGCGCGCGAGAAACTGCGGCGGCGCGGCCCTCGACAACGCTGTTTTCGAGCGTGAAGCTGGCGGCAAGCGAGGTCGTCTCGCCGAGCGCGCGGGCGATCAGCGTCTCTCCCGCCAGCCCTGCGCGCAGTTGGCCGAGCACGCCGTATTTGCCCGCGTCGTTGCTGATCCGGAAGGCGGCGACCGGCGGGCCCTGCGGCCCGATCCGCGCAGCCATTCTGCGGGCCACCATCGCCCCGCGCCAGCGCGCCCAGGTGCCATCACCGACGATCCGGCCCGCATATCCCGCCTCAAAGCCCGCCAGCCCGGCCATTACGCCGCCCGCAGGGGCAAGGGCATAGCCCTCAAGCTCGAAGCGGTCGCCGTCGGGCTCTGCGTCGAGCAGCAGGGTGACGCGGTCCTCCGCACCGAGCCGCGCCTTGGCATCGACCAGCGCGCGGCCTTTGCGGATATCGATCCTTGCGGTGAGATCGGCGCGCTCGTCGCGGCTGGTGGCGAGGCCCTTGGCGATCACCAGGTCATCGGCCACCAGCTTGTCGACCCGGATGTCGAAATCGGGGAGCAGCGGCGCATCGGGATCGCCGGGGAGCAGTTCGGGCAGGCGCGTCAGCCGCCCGCGCCGGGCGGTCACCTCGCGGATATCGAGACGGCCCCACAGCCAGTTCAGGGGCCGCCAGTCGAGCCGCACTTCGGGGATGGTGAGGAAGACGCCCTTGGGGTCGCTCACTGCGACCTTGCGCAGAACAGCCTTGCCGTAGATGTCGCCCTCGATCCGCCCGACGCTGAACCTGAGGCCCGAGGCCGGCGCGACGGCCGCAATCTGATCGGCGATGAAGCGCTTGCCGATGGGGGTGGCGAAGAACACGCTGACCAGCACCACCGGCGCGAGCAGGATCATCAAGGCCCAGCCCAGCCGCCTGGCCCAGCGGCGGCGCCTGCCGTGCCGGCGTGCTGGCGCCGGCGGCGGCGCCTCTGTCGTCCCGCTCTCCGCGCGTTCAGCCATCAGAACGCCTGGCCCAGGCTGACATACACGACCACCGGGTTATCGAAGCGGTTCGGGTTGAGCGGGGCGGCCACGTCGATGCGGATCGGGCCGAAGCTCGTCTTGTAGCGCAGGCCCACCCCTGCCCCGTAGCGGATCTCGCCGAAGTCAGGGGTCGAACCGCGCGACACCGAACCCGCGTCGAGGAACGGCACGACTTCGACCGCGCCGTCTAGCAGCGGTGTGGGAATGCGCGCCTCGATCGCGAATTCGACCAGCGAGGCCCCGCCCGTCGGGTTGCCCACCGCATCGCGCGGGCCGACACTCTGGAAGCCGTAGCCGCGCACCGAGGCCCCGCCGCCCCCGTAGAGCCGCCGCGAAGGCGCGATGCTGTCGATTGCGGCGCCCTGGATTGTCGCAGCCCGCACCCGGCCCGCCAACACGATCTCGCCGAACGAGCGGTAGGCGCTCGCATCGCCCTGCGCGCGCAGGTAGTAGCTTCCCGCCCCTTGCGAGCGCGACGCCTCGGGCGCGAGGAACAGCGTCGCGCGGTAACCCTTGGTGGGATCGAGCAGATCATCGCTCGCATCAAGAGTGACGCTGCCGAACAGCCCGCCGATCAGATAGGCCCGCCGCGGCAGCAGCACACCGGGCGCAGTGCGCACATCACGGTTGCGCTCGTCCGTGTAGAGCAATTCGCCCCCCACCTGAAAGCTGAGCGGCTTCTGGAACAACAGGTTCGAGACCTTCTCGAAGGTTGTGCGCAAGCCGAAGCCGCGCGAATCCACGGCGAGCGTGGTAATGTCGCTGGCGTAGAGATCGGCGCTCAGCACCTGATCGCGGCCACGGAAATTGTTGCGCCTGACCCCGATGCTGGCGAGCGTCTCGCGGGTTCCGAGGATGCCGCGCAGCCGCAGCGCCCCTTCGGGCGGGAACAGGTTGCGGTGCTCCCACCGCCCCTCAAGCTTGAAGCCGTCCTCCGAGCCGTAGCCGATCGCCCCGGCGATCGTGCGCACCGGCGCACGCTCGAGTTCGACGTCGATCGCCACCTGCCCCGGCTGATCGCCCTGCGGCGCGCGGATCTCGCGCGGGGTGAGAGTGACGCTTGAGACGAGCCCGGTCGCAAGGATCGCACGGCGCAGATCAGTCTCGAGGCTCTGCTGGAACACGTCGCCGGCATCGAAGCGGGCGATGCGGCCGAGGTGATTGCTGGACAGGAACCGCGGATCATTGCTGAGCACCGGGCCGAACAGATACTTGCCCTTGGGCTGCACATCGAGGGTCAGGTCGCCCTGCTCGCGGGCATGGTCGATCAGCAGCGCTGGCTCGCCCGTCTGGGCAAAGGGATAGCCGCTTTCGCCAAGCGCAACGCGCAGGTTCAACTCCTGCCCGATGATGCGATCGGCGTAGAGCGGATCGCCGCTGTTGATGCCGAAGGCCGCGATCAGGCGACTGGCGTCGGGCTCACGCAAGGTCGCAAGCGCGCCAAGATCGATCCGCCCAAAGCTGTATCGCGGCCCTGGAATGATATCGAAGCGCACGCTCGGCTCGCGCGAGGCGGCCTCGGCTTCGGCTTCGGCAGTCTGCGCGGCGGAAGCGTCCCCAACGCCCCTTGCACTGTCACGCCGCCCACCGGAAAGCTGGCGCAGCACCTCGCCGCCGTAATAACCATAGGTGCGCAGGATATCGCCGAGCAGCTCCTCGTCGGCACGGGCGCGGGCGGCAACCTGCGGTGCGGATTCCTCGCCCTCGCCGAGCGCGCGAAGGGTCGAAAGATCCTTGAAGCGCGCGACGAAATCCCCTTTTTCCGGGAAGAGCTCGGGCGCGGCCGGGAGAGCGAGCACCAGCGTGCTGTCGACCCGCGTTTCGGCCAGCTCGGGCAAGCTGGCGAGGACGGGCGCATCGATCGCGGCAAGCGCCTCGGCTTGCGCGTCGGCAGGGAGCGGTACGGGTTCCTCGAGCACGAATTCGGCGAACACGGCGTCGACGGCGGGATCCGCGGCCGGGATGACGCCCGCGATCGCATCGCCTTCGGCGGTCTGGCTGGCCGCCTCAGCGCCGTTGACCCCGCCATTAACCCCGGCGGCGGCCCAGGCTTCGGGATCGGCGAGCGCGCCTTCGGGGATCAGTTCGTCGAGCGAATTGGGGACGGGGACAAGTTCGGGTGCGGGGCCAAAGGCGCTTGACGGCGCGGCGTCATCGGCAGGCGCGCCGCGGGGCTGCTGATCCTCAGCCCGAGGAGCCTCGATGCGCGGCGGGGCCAGCGGGCTGTCGTCCGGCCCGGCGTTCTGCGCGGCAGCAGGCGCTGCGCCCAGAACGAGCACCGCATGACCCAAACCTGCAACAGTGGCGAAACCGCGCGTGAACCGCCGCCGGGTCTCAGCTGGCCGTGAACTTGACAGGCTGGCCATCCTTGCCCCGCGCGCCAACCAGTCGGGCATCCTGCACCACACGCGGCGCGGTCGCTTGCGCGATCAGCCGGTGCTGTTCCTGTTCCTCCATCAGCTGCCAGCCCTCACGGGTCAGCCGCTCAAGCGGGCGATAACGAACCTTGTACTGCATGCGCGGTGAGCCCTCGACCCAATATCCGAGATAGACATAGGGCAATGCCTCAGCCGCAGCGCGGCGGATATGATCGAGGATAATAAAGCTACCGAGCCCCACCCGGGCGCCGTGATCGGGTTCATAGAAGGAGTAGATCATCGACAACCCATCACTCTGCCGGTCGGTCAGGCAGGCGCCGACCAGCCGTCCGGGCCGACCTTGCGCGTCGGGCTCACGATATTCGGTGACGACCGTGCTGACCGGCGTGTGCTCGATCATGTCGGCATAGTCGAGCTCGTCCATCGCCGACATCCCGCCATCGGGGTGGCGCGCGCCAAGGTAGCGGGCGAGCAGCTCGAACTGTTCGTCGGTCGCCCAGGGTCGGCATTCGCTGACGATCAGGTCGCTGTTGCGCTTGATCTCGCGCTTCTGGGTCGCCGAAGGGCGGAAGCGGCTCGCCACCACCCGCACCGAGATGCAGGCCTGACAATCGAGGCAGGACGGGCGGTAAGCAACGGTCTGGCTGCGGCGAAAGCCGATGCGCCCCAACGCTTCGTTCAGCTGATCCGCGTGCGGGCCCTTCAGTTCGGTAAACACCTTGCGCTCGCTCCGGCCCGGCAGATAGGGGCACGGAGCGGGGCTGGTCACGAAGAACCGGGGAAAGCGGATCGGTGCCGTCACGGGCGGGGCCTGTCCTTCTTGCGCGGATTCGCGACATCGCAAACCGTTAAGAAAATCTTATGCCCGCACCAGTGCCCCGGTAAAAGTCCCTTAACCATCAAAATGTCACGAAAAATGCGGACGCAGCCACGGCCCGTCGCAAAAGCGTGTCCGCAATGGCGCAAAACCGGGGATTTTCGGAGATTTTGAGCGGGCGGCGTCAGCCGAGTTCGACGAGCTGAACCGAGTAACCGTTGGCGCGCAGGCCCTCGACCAGCCGATCAACCTGCTCTGCGTCACGCGCCTCGCATTCGATATCGGTGATCAGGCCCTTGGCCGGCAGGGTGGTGAAGATCCGCTGGTGATAGATCTCGATGATGTTGACGTTGTGCTCGTCGAACAAACGCATCACCCGGAACAGCGCGCCGGGGCGGTCTTGCAGGGTGATCCGCAGCCGCGCGAGGCGGCCCTGGCGGGCAAGATCGCGCAACAGCACGTTGGCGAGCAACCGCGTGTCGATATTGCCGCCGCACAGCACGAGACCGATCGATTTGCCGGCGAACCGCGCCGGGTTGCGCAGCACCGCGGCAAGCCCCGCCGCGCCCGCGCCTTCGACCACAGTCTTCTCGATCTGGAGCAGCAGCGCCACCGCCTTTTCAAGCGCGGGTTCATCGACCAGCAGGATGTCATCGACCCGCTCGGCGATCACTTTCGACGTGAAGTCGCCCGGCTGCTTGACCGCGATGCCTTCCGCCAGCGTGTCGCCGCCGCAGGGCAGGTTCGCGCCCTTGATCCGGTCGAACATGGAAGGGAACAGCGCGGCCTGCACGCCGACCACCTCGATATCCGGATTGTGCGCCTTGGCGACGGTCGCCATCCCGGAAATCAGCCCGCCCCCGCCGATCGGCGTGACGATGCATTGCAGATCGGGCTTCACGGCGAGCATCTCGAGCGCCACTGTCCCGGCTCCCGCCGCGACGTGCGGATCATCGAAGGGGTGGACGAAGGTCAGGCCAAGCTCGCCTTCGAGCTTCCTTGCATGGGCATAGGCCTCGTCAAAGGTCTCGCCTTCCAGCACCACCTTGCCGCCGACGCTCTCGGTCTGCATCACCTTCACGGTGGGCGTGGGCTTCGGCATGACGATGGTGACGGGCACGCCAAGGCGGGTGCCGTGATAGGAGAGGCCCTGCGAATGGTTGCCCGCCGAGGCCGCGATCACGCCGCGCGCGCGCTGCTCGTCGGTCAGTTGCAACAGCGCGTTCAAGGCCCCGCGTTCCTTGTAGGCGGCAGTGAACTGGAGGTTTTCGAACTTCAGCCAGATATCCGCTCCGGTGATCTCCGAAAGGGTGATCGAATGCATCATCGGCGTTTCGACCACCGCACCGGCAATGCGGGCAGCGGCGGCGCGGACGTCGTCGATGGTGAGATCGGCCGGAGAGGCGGTCGCGCCGGTGGGGCGCATGAAGGCGGGCTGCGTGGACATGGAGCCCGCGATTAGAGGCTTGGGCGCGCGAGAGCAATGATCCTTGGTCACATTGCGCGCTGACGGGCATTTCTGTGCGGGGGTGAAAGTTGGCAAGCGGCGGCAAAGCCGATAGCACCGCTGGCCACACCTCAGATTGTCTCAAGGACCGCCATGCGCCGCTTCCTCGCTTCCGCCTTTCTCGCCGCCTCCGCGTTCGCTCTGGCCGCGCCGGCCTATGCCGACACGCTGGTCGACAATGTCGACGGGGTGACGATCGACAAGGAGGGTAAGGTGCTGCGCTTCACCGGCCTCGTCTTCGACGAGGAAGGCAAGGTCGTCACCGTGCTCGCCCGCGGCGACAAGCGCCCGGCGGCCCAATACCGGCTCGATGGCAAGGGCAAGGTGATGGTCCCCGGGATGATCGACGCGCATGTCCACGTCATGGACATCGGCTTTGCCGCGCTGACGCTTGACCTGTCGGACACCACCTCGCTCGAAGGCGCGCTCGCCAGGATCAAGGCTTTCGCGGAGGCCAATCCGGGCCGGCCGTGGATCATCGGGCGTGGCTGGAATCAGGAGAAGTGGGGCCTCGGGCGCTTCCCGACCGCCGCCGAACTCGATTCCGTGGTCGCCGACCGTCCAGTGTGGCTCGAACGCGCCGACAACCATGCCAATTGGGCCAACACCCGCGCCATCACCGCTGCGGGGATCACCGCAAAGACCGCCGATCCGGCGGGCGGAAAGATCATCCGCGATGCAGCCGGGGCGCCCGCGGGCGTATTCGTCGACAATGCGGTCAGGCTCGTTGCGGCCGTCGTGCCCCCGCCGCGCCCGCAGGACCGCGACCTCGCCTTCTCCAAGGCGCAGGACGTGCTGCTGGCCAAGGGCGTCACCGCCGTCGCCGACATGGGGAGCAAGTCCCAGGATTGGGCGACCTTCCGCCGCGCGGGCGACAGCGGGCGACTGGCGATCCGCATCATGTCCTACGCCGATTCGATCGACACGCTGGAACTTGTCGCGGGGGCCGAGCCCAGCGTGTGGCTCTATGATGATCGGCTGCGGATGGGCGGGATCAAGCTGTTCCTCGACGGCGCGCTCGGCTCGCGCGGGGCCAGCCTCAAGGCGCCCTACGCCGATGACCATGGCACCCGCGGCCTGCCGCTGCTGAGCCCGGCACAGCTTCGCAACCAGATGAGCCGCGCCGCGATGAGCAATTTCCAGACCGCCGTCCACGCCATTGGCGATGCTGCCAATGCCGAGGTGCTGTCCGCGATCGAGGAGCTTTCCGAGACCTATACCGGGGATCGCCGCTGGCGGATCGAGCACGCGCAGATCGTCGATCCGGTCGACATTGCCCGGCTGGGCAAGCACGGCGTGATCGCCTCGATGCAGCCGCTCCACCAGACCTCCGACCGGCTGATGGCCGAGGCGCGGCTCGGGCCGGCGCGGCTGGCGGGGGCCTATCCGTGGCGCAGCGTGATCACAGTCGGCGGCAGGCTCGCCTTCGGTTCCGACGCGCCGGTGGAGCCCGCCGACCCCTGGGCCGGCATGGCCGCCGCAATCAGCCGCACCGACGCCAAGGGCGAACCCTTCGGCGGCTGGTTCCCGCAGGAGACAGTCAGCCGCGAGACTGCGCTCGCCGGGTTCACTTCGGACGCGGCCTTTGCCGGGTTTGCCGAGGGGCGCTTCGGCCGCCTTATCCCCGGAGAACGCGCCGACTTCCTGTTCGTTGACCGCGACCCGCTGCTCTCATCGCCCGACCAGATCCGCCAGACCCAGGTGATCGAGGTGTGGATCGGCGGAGCGAAGGTAAGGTAAGGTCTGCGCCACCCACCAAAGGTGGCACGCAGACAAAAGCAACCCTACTCCGCCGCCGCTTGCTCGGCCGCCTGTTCCGCCTCGCGCGCCAGCTTGTCGGCGGCAACCGACTTTTCCTGCAGCCGCATGAGCACCAGCGAAGCCTCGAACAGCAGCAGCAGCGGCACCGCGAGGATGATCTGCGAGCCCGGATCGGGCGGGGTCACGACCGCGGCCACGATGAAGATCCCGACAATCACGTAACGCCGCGCCGCCACCATCTGCGCACGGCTGACGATCCCGGCGCGGTGCAGCAGCAGCAGCAGCACCGGCAACAGGAACGTCACCCCGAAGCCGAGGATGAACTGCATCACGAGGCTCAGATATTCGCCTGCGCTCGGCAGGGCCTGCACCTTGAGCCCCCCCGCCTCCCCGCCAAAGCCGAGGAAGAACTTGAACGCGGTCGGCATGACGATGAAATAGGCGAGCGATGCCCCCGCGGTGAACCGCACCGGCGTTGCGAACAGGAACGGCAGGAAGGCCTTCTTCTCGCGCGCATAAAGCCCCGGTGCGACAAACGCCCACATCTGGTTGGCGATCACCGGGAAGCTCACCATGAAGCCTGCGAACAACGCGACCTTCAGCTCGACGAAGAACACCTCCGGCAGCTTGGTGAAGATCAGCTGGCCCTCGCCATTGGGGAAGGCCTGCTTCAATGGCCGCACCAGCAACCCGAGGATGTCGTCAGCAAAATAGAGGCAAATCGCAAAGCCGACGCCGAGCGCCAGCAGCGCGCGGACGATCCGCGTGCGCAGCTCAATCAGATGCTCCAGCAGCGGCGCGCGGGTTTCGTCGAGGTCCTTGACGTTAAACATCGGCGCTGCCTTTTGGCGCAGCTTCCGGAAGCGGAAGCTGTGCGAGCGGCTCGGTCGCGGGCTCAACTGGCGGCGTGTCAGCAGCAGGCGGCTCGACCGCCTTGGGCGCTTCTACCGGGGCCACATCGACGGGAGGAGGCCCGGTCATCACCGGCGCACCTGCCTCGGCCTGGGTCAGGGCAGCGGAGCGGCGCATGATCTCTTCGTTCTGCGCCTTCCACTTCTTCTCCATTTCCTCAAGCTCGGCCTCGCGCACCATGGCGTCGATGCCCGAGCGGAAATGGGCCGACATCCGCCGCATCTTGCCGATCCAGCGCCCGGCCGCGCGCATCGCCAGCGGCAGGTCCTTGGGCCCGATCACGACGACTGCAACGATCAGGATGACCAGCAACTCTCCGGCGCCGACATCGAACATTCAAGGTGCGCCTCTATGGGGGCCGCGCAGAAATCAGGCGCCGGTGGTGTCGGTCTTCTCGGCCGGAGCCGGGGTCTCGGGCTGAGCAGCGGCAGGCGCGGGCGGCTCGATCCGGGCCGACGCCTGCGCGGGCGTCTCTTCGGTTTCGCTGAGGCCCTTCTTGAAGCTCGAGATGCCCTTGCCGAAGTCGCCCATCATCTCAGAGATGCGGCCGCGCCCGAACAGCAGCATCACGATCAGCAGAACGATGATCCAGTGCCAGATCGATCCGATACCCATTGTCTCAACTCCTGAACCGCGACCGCGCCTGGCGGGGGCCGCATGGCCGGGACATGACCCGGCGCGTGGTGGTTGCCCATTTAGGGCAAGCCCCGCGCAATTGCGAGTCAGTCCGCGAGATTCTCGTCGTCCTGCCCATCGTCCTGCCCGTCGCTTTGCGGATCGCTTTCGTCATCCGGCTCGAAGCGCATGTGTGCCTCCATCGCCTCATCGACCGGATCGAGCAGCCCGGCGGCGCGCAATTCATCGATGCCGGGCAGATCGCGGCGGCTGGCGAGGCCGAAATGATCGAGGAATGTGGGTGTCGTTGCATAGATCACCGGGCGCCCCGGCACCTCGCGGCGCCCCGCCGGCTTCACCCAGCCCGCCTCCATCAGCACATCGAGCGTGCCTGCGCTGGTCTGCACGCCGCGGATCGATTCGATCTCGGCGCGGCTGACCGGCTCGTGATAGGCGATGATCGCCAGCACCTCGGTCGCCGCGCGGCTGAGGCGGCGCACCTGCTCCTTTTCGCGGCGCAACAGGTGGGCAAGATCAGGCGCGGTCTCGAAATGCCAGCGCCCCCCGCGCTCCACCAGATGCACCCCGCGATTGCGGTAGCGCGCTTCGAGAAGCGCCAGCGCCTCGCGCACGTCGGCCAATGCCAGCCCGCCCAGATGCGCGCAGAGCGCCTCGACGCCGAGCGGCTCTTCCGCTGCAAACAGCGTCGCTTCCACCGCGCGTTCGAGGGTGCCCGGTTCCGGCTGGCCTTCGTCGCTCATGCGGCTTGGCCTTCCTTCAGCCGCCGGATGCGCAAGGGGGCAAAGGCGCCGTCCTGATCAAGCTCGGCACGCCCGCGCTTGGCCAGTTCCAACGCGGCGACGAAGGACGAGGCGAGCGCCGAACGCTTCAGCGCGGGCGAAGCGTGGGGCGGCAGAAAATCGCGGATCTCCATCCATTCGAGCGTGACGCCGAGCATCGCCGAGACCCGCTCGAGCGCGCTATCGAGGGTCATCACCGGGCGGTTCGCAACATGATAGATGCGCGGCGCGGTGCGCGCCTTGACCTGCCCATAGGCCTGAATGACGCTGAACAGATCGCTGCGCCACACGGTCTTGCGGTCGGTGCGCAGACCCTCGGGCGCGCCCCTCAGGAACACGTCGCGGCCGATGCGGTCGCGCCCCATCAGGCGGCCTGCGGCTTCGCGCATGGCGCCAAGGCGTTGCAGCCGCAATTGCAGACGCAGCGCCAGCTCCTCGGGGTTCGGGTCCTCCTGCTCGGCCTTGGGCAGCAGCATCGCCGACTTGAGGTAGGCAAGCCAGGCGGCCATCACCAGGTAATCGGCCGCCAGCTCCAGCCGCATCGTGCCCGCGCGCTCGATATAGGTGAGGTATTGGTCGACCAGCGCGAGGATCGATATCTGCCTGAGATCGACCTTCTGCCGCCGCGCCAGATCGAGCAGCAGATCGAGCGGGCCTTCCCAGCCATCCAGCGCGAGATGAAGCGCGTCGGCGTCCGCCCTCGCGGTTTCCGGGGGGAACATGAAGGGCTCATCGGGCGCGTTCATGCTGGACTGGCCGCCAGCGCCAGCAGCGCGTCGCGCTTGGCGAGGAGTGCGGCGTGCTGTGGCACGATCGTGTCGGCGATGCGGGTGCCTTCGAGCGCGCGGTCGAGCCGGGCGGCGGTCGCCTGGGACATGGCCGGGAGCACCTCGCAAATCCCCGCCATGTCGTCCATTTTCGCCCAGCAATTGAGGATGATGTCGCACCCCGCCGCGTGCGCGCGGGCGGCGCGTTCGGGGATGGTGCCGCCCAAGGCCTCCATGTCGATGTCGTCGGTCAGCAGCAGCCCGTCAAAGCCGATGCTCGCGCGGATAATGTCGCGGATCACGGTTTCGGACAGGGTAGCGGGGTTCGCGGCGTCCCATGCGGTGAAGAGCAGGTGCCCCGTCATGCCGATAAGCGCCTGATTAAGCGTCCTGAAGGGCGCAAGGTCGGCTTCCAGTTCGGCCGCCCCGGCGGTCACCGTGGGCATCGCCTTGTGGGTGTCGACATCCGTCCTCCCGTGGCCGGGCATGTGCTTGATGCAGCCCGTCACGCCGCCGGCGGCTAGACCTTCGAGGATCGCGCGGCCCAGTGCCGCGACTTGCATCGGATCGGCCCCCAGCGCGCGGTCGCCGATCACGTCGTGCGCGCCGGGCACCCGCAGGTCGAGCGGGGGGTGGTAATCGACATTGATCCCCATCGCAGACAGTTCAAGCGCCATGGCATAGGCATTGGCCCGGGCTGCCTCGATCGCGCTGGCGGGGGCAATTTGGTAAAGCGCATCAAAGGCTTGGCCTGCCGGGTAGGGCGACCAGCCGGGCGGGCGCAGGCGCGCCACGCGGCCCCCTTCCTGATCAATCGAGACCAGCAGGCGCTCCCTCCCGTGGATGCTCCTGAGGTCGTCGGTCAAGGCCCGCAACTGCTCGGGATCGACGCAGTTGCGGCCGAACAGGATGTAGCCCGCAGGATCGACCTCGCGGAAGAAGGCGCGCTCGTCCGCTGTCAGCTGCGGGCCGGAAAGGCCGAAAATCGCCGGAATCATGCTTGCAGACTCGCACTTGAAAGGGGGTCTAGCAAGGGCTGGAGGGGGTCTAGGGCGGGGAAAAGCGCCGCTAGACCACCCCTGAACGCAGCTTACTTGACCTGGCAGTCCACCCCATCGGCCTTGAGCGCAGCGCACAGGCGGGTCGCCTCGGCGCGGCTGCCGGTCACGGCCTGCAGGCGGTAGACCGTGCCGATGTCGACCTTGCCCTCGACCACCCGGTATTTGACCCCGGACAGCTTGTCGGTGCGGCGCGCGATCTCGGCCCAGCCCTGCTCGGCGCGGGCCCGGGTGCCGTAGGCGGCGAGCTGGACGCCGGTGCCGGGCGCTGCGGGCTGCGCGGATACTGCGGGAGAGGTTGGCGTGCCGGGCGTCGCCGCGACCGGCTTGGTGCTGCCCGGCGTCGCAGCAGTCGCAGGCTTCGCGCCCGGCGTGCCGCCCGGCAGCGGCGGCATGGCCGGCAAGGGCGTTTCCGCCACCACCGCAGGCCGCGAGCCGCCCTCGCCCACCACCGGCGCGACATTGCCCGTGCCGGCGAATTCCTTGCCGCCCGGATCGTCCGGACGCTGCTTGATCGGGCCCTCGGGCGCGGCGATCACGCTGCCATCGGCCACCGCCTCATCGCCCGCGACCCGGTTCGAGAAGTACCACACCCCGGCGATCACCGCCGCGAGCAGCGCCAGCAGCACTCCCGCGAAGCTGATGATCTGCCAGGTGTCGACCCCGCCAGCATCCTCGTCATCCTCGTCGGATTCGAGCCACGGCAGGCTATCGGTGTCGGCAAGGTCAAGCTCGCCGCCAAGCCCTTCGCCATCCTCGTGGAGTTCCTCGTATTCGGCCTCGATCATCGACATACCTTCGCGCGTTGTCACCCGGAGCAGGTCACATGCTCTCAACAGCCTCGACGCCAAGCACGCCGAGACCGCCCCGGATCACTTGCCCGATTGCCTCGGCAAGGAAAAGCCTCGCGGCGGTCAGAGCGGCATCCTGTTCCACGATGAAGCGCTTTTCGGGGCGGTCGTTACCGAGGTTCCAGTAGGAATGGAGATCGGCGGCCAGATCATAGAGATAAAAGGCGATGCGGTGCGGCTCGCGCGCACGCGCAGCTGCCTCGATCTCGCGCGGGAACTGCGCGGCGCGGGCGATCAGCGCCAGCTCCTCGGTGCCGAGCAGGCCCAGCGCCGCGCCGGACGGGACGTGGCCTGCCTCGGCAGCCTTCCTCAGGGTCGAGCGGATCCGGGCGTGGGCATATTGCACGTAGAACACCGGGTTGTCCTTCGAGGCCTCGACCACCTTGTCGAAGTCGAAATCCATCTGCGCGTCGGGCTTCCGGGCAAGCATGGTGAAACGCACCACGTCCTTGCCGACCATCTCGACGACATCGGCCAGCGTCACGAAATTGCCCGAGCGCTTGGACATCTTGAACGGCTGGCCGCCCTTCATCAGCTGCACCATCTGGACCAGCTTGACCTCGAACGGCTTGGGCGTGCCCCCGTCTGCACTGGTCAGCGCGGCGACCGCAGCCTTGATCCGCTTGACCGTGCCGGCATGGTCCGCGCCCCAGATATCGACCAGCGCGTCGGCGGTTTGCGCCTTCTGGAAGTGGTAGGCGAGGTCCGCGCCAAAATATGTCCACGCGCCGTTCGACTTCTTGATCGGGCGATCCTGATCGTCGCCGAACTTGGTCGAACGGAACAGCGGCAGGGTGGTCGGTTCCCAGTCTTCAGGCGGGGCCTTGCCCTTGGGGGCTTCGAGCACGCCATCGTAGACAAGGTCATGCGCGCGCAGCCACTTCTCGGCGGCGTCGACCTTGCCCGAGGCTTGCAATTCGGCTTCCGAGGCAAACAGGTCGTGGCGGATGCCGAGGGTGGCGAGATCCTCGCGGATCATGTCCATCATCGCCGCGACCGCGCGGGTGCGGAAGAGGATCAGCCAATCGGCCTCCGGAGCGGCGGCGTAGCTGTCACCGAACTCGGCGGCGAGCGCCTGCCCCACGGGGACGAGATAGTCGCCGGGGTAGAGGCCTTCGGGAATGGTCACGGCCTCGCCCAGCGCCTCGCGGTAGCGCAGGTGCACCGAACGGGCGAGCACATCGACCTGTGCGCCCGCGTCGTTGACGTAGTATTCGCGGATGACCTTGTGGCCCGCGAACTCCAGCAGCGAGGACAGCGCGTCGCCCACCACCGCGCCGCGGCAATGGCCCATATGCATCGGCCCGGTGGGGTTGGCCGAGACGTATTCGACGTTGACCTTGCGCCCCTCGCCTACAGCCGAGCGGCCGTAATCATCGCCGAGGGCGGCGATCGCCTGCAATTCGTCGAGCCATGCCTGCGGGGCGAGCCGCAGATTGATGAAGCCGGGCCCGGCGATGTCGGTGCCGGTGATGCCG
This sequence comes from Erythrobacteraceae bacterium, assembly GCA_027489095.1. Taxonomy (GTDB): domain Bacteria; phylum Pseudomonadota; class Alphaproteobacteria; order Sphingomonadales; family Sphingomonadaceae; genus Erythrobacter. The sequence goes on along the minus strand of JAIYAL010000217.1, from coordinate 9,252 downwards.
GGATGCGCGGCGAGCTTCGCGGTGATCGCTTCGGCCAGTGCGCGCGGGGCAAGGCCCGCAGGCTTGGCCAGCACCATCGCGGCGTTGGTGGCCAGATCACCGTGCGCAGGATCGCGCGGCGGCTCCAATGTGACATTGGCAAAGGACGTGCCGGTGGGCAGCAGCCCCTCGCCGACCAGTTCGGTCAGCACGGTTTCGATAAGCGCCGCGTGGGCGGAATAGAGGGTTTTGGGTTGGGTCATGATGGTCTCTTGCGTCTTGTGCGGATGCAAAGAAGGAAGCCGAGCCCCGGGTCAAGCCCGGGGCGACGATGAGGGGAAAGCAGAACCAGCAACGCAGCGCATGGCATTGATCGACGCCAAAGGCGTCGCAAGGCCATGCGGCCGCCCCGCAGCGACGCGACCTTCAGGTCGCATGAGCGAGGATTTCGCAGCCCGGAGGGGCTGCGCAACACATCAGCGCGTCACGTTATACTTCAGCTGGTCCTCGGTCAGCTGGAAGCCGACCAGCATCTCGAAGCGGGTGCGGGCGATGGCTGCCTTCACTTCGGGCTCGGCCAGCGGATCGAGCGCCGCCTCTTCGTCGCCAGCGCGTCGTCGCCGTGTGATCCGCTCGCGGATGTCGTCGGGCAGCGCGGCGTCGGCCCGGTTGACGAAGCTGCCGGCCTTGGCCGTCGCCTGGGCGCGCTCGTCCCCGTCGGCAAAGGTCAGGGTGACGGTGCCGACCCGCTTGGAGATCACCGCGTTGCCGCCGCGCAGGACGGTGACGAAATAGGGCACCGCAACAGTGCGCGCGCCCCGCGTGTCGGTGCGGCGCGCGTTCACGGTGAAGCTCGCCTCGGAATAGACCTTGTCGCCGCTGTCGTTGCAGGTTGATCGCAGGTTGGTCATCGCCGCGCTCATATCGAGGCTGGCGGTGGTGGTGTCGGCGGGGTTGCGGAAGGTGGTGACGTCGCCGGTGTAATCGGGAATGCCGACCGCCGGACACAGGGTGAGAACGCTGGTGATCCCGACCCCCTGATCGATCACCAGATCGCCCTTCCCCGCGCAGGCGGAGAGCGCCGCGAGGGCGGCAACAGCAGTCAGGGAGCGCGCGCGAAGCATCATTGTCAGGCCGTCCTCGAATTTCCGATCCCGTGCGCCCTAGCGAGGACGTGCGGCTTGCGCTAGAGGGAGCGACATGAACGCGCCCTTTCCCGCCGACCCCGTCGCTTCCGATGCTCTCACGGCCAATGCCGCCGAGCTGCCGCCCCTGAACCTCCTGATCGCCGCCCCGCGCGGTTTCTGCGCCGGGGTCGACCGGGCGATCGAGATCGTCGAGAAGGCGCTCGAACGCTACGGCTCGCCCGTGTTTGTGCGCCACGAGATCGTCCACAACAAATACGTGGTCGAACAATTGAAGGCCAAGGGCGCGATTTTCGTCAAGGAACTGCACGAAGTGCCCGATGATGCGCCGGTGGTGTTCAGCGCCCACGGCGTGCCCAAGGCGGTCCCGGCCGAGGCCAAGCGCCGCAAGCTGCTGTATGTCGATGCCACCTGCCCGCTGGTGAGCAAGATCCACCGCCAGGCCGAGCGGCAGATCGAGAAAGGGCGGCACATCATCTTCATCGGCCATGAAGGCCACCCCGAGGTGATCGGCACGATGGGCCAGGTCGAGCCGGGGCAGATGACCCTCGTCGAGACCATCGAGGATGTCGACAAGCTGTCCTTCGATCCGGACGAGGAACTGGCCTACCTCACCCAGACGACGCTGTCGGTGGACGACACGCGCGAAGTGATCGAGGCGCTTGAATGGCGCTATCCGAACATCTCCGGGCCGAGAGCGGAGGACATCTGCTACGCCACCTCCAACCGTCAGGCGGCGGTCAAGGAGCTGGCCCATGATTGCGAACTGGTGCTGGTGATCGGCGCGCCCAATTCGTCGAACTCGCTGCGGCTGGTCGAAGTGTCGGAGCGGCTCGGCACGCCGGCCAAGCTGATCCAGCGCGCCGAGGAGATCGACTTTGCGTGGCTCGAGGGTGTCGAGACGCTCGGCCTGACAGCCGGAGCCTCCGCGCCCGAAATCCTGGTGCGCGAGGTGATCGCGGCGCTCAGCCAGCAGCGCCAGATCGCCGTGCGCGAGATCACCGCGACGGTCGAGAAGATGGTCTTCAAGCTCCCCCGCCAGCTCACCGAATAGGCGAGCGCGGGGGGCTGAGCGAAGGGGCGGCGGGCGCGTGGCGGTCTACACCCATCTCGGGGCCGAGGATCTTGCCCGGCTGATCGCCGAGTACGACGTCGGCGAACTGGTCTCGGCCAAAGGCATCGCGGAAGGCGTTTCCAATTCGAACTGGCTGGTCGAGACGACCGGAGGCGCGGCCAGTTCCGGCACGCGCTTCATCCTGACGCTGTATGAACGGCGGATCGACTACGCCGACCTGCCCTATTTCCTCGGCCTGCTCGATCATCTCGCCGCCAAGGCCTGCCCGGTGCCGCGCACCATGCACGACCGCGAGGGCGCGTCCTACCGGATGGTCGAGGGCAAGGCCGCCGCGCTGATCGAGTTTCTGCCCGGCGTCTCGCCAACGCGGCCCACCCCCCAGCAGGCCCATGCCGTGGGCGAGGTGCTGGCGCGGCTGCATCTGGCGGCGCAGGACTTCCCCCAGACCCGCGCCAACGCGATGGACTTTGCCGCCACGGCCACGATCCTCGACGCGTGCGGGGGCGAGCGTCTGGCGACGATCGATCCCGCGCTCCCGGCGATGCTGGGTCATGCCCGCGCGGCCGCCGCGCTCGATCTGTCCGCGCTCCCGCAGTCGCAGACCCACACCGATCTCTTCCCCGACAACGTGCTGATGCTGGGCGACCGGGTGACGGGGCTGATCGATTTCTACTTCGCCTGCACCGGGCCGATGGTGCTCGATCTGGCAGTGACCCATGCCGCGTGGTGCTTTGATAGCGACAATGCCTACCGTCCGGATTGCGGCGCGGCGCTGATCCGGGGTTACCAGAACGTCCGCCGGCTGGACGAGGCAGAGCGCGCGCTGTTCCCCGATGTGGCCAAGGGCGCGTGCCTTCGCTTTGTCGCCAGCCGCGCCGAGGACTGGCTCGACACCCCCGATGACGCGCTCGTCACCCGCAAGGATCCGATGCAGTTCGCCAAGCGCTGGCAGTTTTATGACGATAGCGGCGCAGGCCTGCTTGTCGGCTGAGGCCGTGCCCGCCTAGGGCAACGCCCAATGAAACAGGTCGACATCTTCACCGACGGCGCGTGCAAGGGCAATCCGGGGCCCGGCGGCTGGGCCGCGATCCTGCGCAGCGGCGGGCACGAGAAGGAGCTCACCGGCGGCGAACCGCACACCACCAACAACCGGATGGAGATGACCGCCGTTCTGCGCGGCCTCAGCGCCCTGAAGGAGCCCTGCGCCGTCACCGTCCACACCGACAGCCGCTATGTCATCGACGGCATGACCAAATGGATTTTCGGCTGGCAGAAGAAGGGCTGGATCAACGCGGCGAAAAAGCCGGTGATCAACGAGGATCTATGGCGCGAATTGCTGGCCGCCGCGCGCCCGCACAAGGTTTCGTGGGAATGGGTGAAAGGCCACTCCGGCCACCCCGAGAACGAACGCTGCGACGAACTTGCGAGCGCAGAAGCGGCGCGGCAAGCGGGAGAAAGGGGCTAGCCCCCTGCTTTCGTCATTGCGAGGAGCCGCAGGCGACGAAGCAATCCAGGGACCGACCGCTCGGCCAGTGGCGACGTCCGGCCATGGATTGCTTCGCTACGCTCGCAATGACGAGGCTGGAAATCAGCTGTTGTCTTCGACCTCGGCGCCGGGGCCGTTTGTCTTGATCGAATCGATCGCGTTCTGCGCGCTGGCCTTGCTCGAATAGCCCTGCGTCGAGAACATCACTTCCGAATTGTACTTGAAGCGCACGCGAAACTCGCCGGCGTTGTCCTTGTAGATCTCAAACTTGTGAGCCATCGCATTTCCCTCCTCAGGTGGTTAATCCACCTTGGGGAAATGCCAGACCTGCGGTGCCTTGCCTAGGCAGATTGTGGCTCGCGCGCGGCGGCGAACCGCGCCGGGGCCGGGGCATAGGCCGCCGGGTCGATCCCCGCCGTCATCGCGTCCGCCCCCAGCCCCAGCACAAGCTGCCCCGCCAGCCGCGCGGCAGCGGGCGCGGTCTGGATGCCGAAGCCGCCTTGGCCTGCGAACCAGATGAAGGACGGTTCCTGCGGATCGGGGCCGTAGACCGGCAGGCGATCAGGCGCGAAGCTTCTGAGGCCGGCCCAGCGATGCTCAACCGCGGCGATGCGCCAGTCGGTCACCTGCTGAAAGCGATCAATCGCGACAGCGACGTCAAGCTCCTCGGGCGCGGCATCGCAGGGGTCGGACGGGATCTCGTCGTGGGGGGAAAGCCACAGGCGCCCGGCATCGGGCTTGAAATAGAACGCACCGCCGATGTCGAGCACCAGCGGCAGATCGGCCGGGGCCTCCGGCGCGACCCGCAGCACCGCGACGGTGCGGCGCAGGGGGGTGATGCCGATCGGGCGCAGTCCGGCAAGGCGCGCGACCTCGTCCGCCCAGGCCCCTGCCGCATTGACGATCCGCGCCGCCTGAAAGGCTTCGCCGCGGGCGGTGGTGATCGTCCACACGCCGCTGCGGCGCGAGGCCTGTGCGATCCGGGCGCGGGTGACAATCTGTGCGCCGTGCCGCCGCGCCTCACGCAGGTAATGCTGGTGCAGCCCCGCCACATCGATATCGGCGCAGGCCGGCTGATAGAGCGCCTCGCTCCATTCCGGGCGGATGTGCGGCACACGGGTCGCAAGCGCCGCCGGTGCGAGCCGCTCGATCATGACCCCGGTGCCGGCATAGGAAGCGCGGAATGCGTCCATCGCCGCGCGGTCTTCAGCCCGGCCGACATACAGCGCGCCGCGCGGGGTGAGGAAGCCGTGCTCGGCCAGATAGGCCCCCGAAGCGCGGGTCAGCGGGACGACCCCCGGCCCGCCATAGCATTCCTCCCAGAACGCCGCAGAGCGCCCGGTGGCATGGTAGCCCGGCGCGTCCTCGGCTTCGAGCAGGAGGACGGTTGCATGGGGGGCGCATTCGGCGGCGATGCTCGCGCCCGCCATGCCCGCGCCGATCACGGCGAGATCGTGGATCATCGGGCCAAGGACTTGGGCGGCGCAGTCCGGTCGAGGAAATCGGCGATCCCGGCCATGATCGGCCCGCGCACCGCATCGATCTCGCGCAGCACCTCGTGCGCGGCCTCTGCGCCCAGCGCCATCAGCTCAGCCCTCGGCAGGCGGCGCGCGGCGTCGACATTCGCCCGATGGCTGACCAGCTTGTCGGCCGACGTGGAGATGATCAGCACCGGCACTTCAACGCTCTCGAGCGCGCCCGGCGCCGCCAGCATCGCCCACGAGGCATAGGCGCACTCAACCCAGCGCCAGCTGCCCGGGCCCATGACCAGTTCGGGCCGCGCCTCGCGCCACCATTGTTCATCGGCATAGCGCGCGCGGTCATGGGTGAGCAGGACGGCCCGCCCGGCAGGAATCTCGCCGGGCTTCTCGCTCCATTTCCACGCAGGGCGCGCCGGATCGCCGACACGGCACATCGTGCGAGCTACGGCGTGGAGCATCCCGAGCGGGAGCGGCGGGCCGGCAATCCCGGTCATCGGCGCGCTCAGCACCACAGCATCAGGGGCAATCCGCTTCCCTGCCAGCGCGCGCAGGATGATGTGCCCGCCCATCGAATGGCCAGCCAGCACGTGCGGCCCCGGCGTTGCAGCGACCCAGCTTTGCCAGAGGTGGACAAGATCATCGATCCAGATCGCGAAATCCTCGACGTGCCCCGTCACCGCGTCCTTGCCGAGCCGCCCCGATCCCGCCTGCCCGCGCCAGTCCGAGGCGGTCACCCGCCAGCCGGCGCGGTGCCATTCTTCAAGGGTCTCGAGATATTTTTCGTAAAAATCGCCGCGCCCGGGAAGGAACAGGATCGATCCGCGGGCGGGACTTTGGGCGCCGGGCCAGTCGATGCGGCGGACCGTGTGGCCGTCGGCGGCGGTCCAGGTGCTCTCACGCGCCGCTTCGGGGATCGCCCGGCGGTCGATCACCGCCGATGCCGTCATCACCGCGCTCATCGCGGGCCGCCGAACGTGGTTACTATTTGGTAAGTCATGGTCTGTAACAGTGTCCCAATCAAGGACGGCCGATGCATTGTGCGCGGCCTTGCCGGGGGCACGAAGTCGATGAATTCCATTTCCTACGGTCTACTGATCGCCTTGGCAATCGCGCTGCTGGTCGCCGCGTTCACCGATATCCGGCGCCGCCAGATCGACAATTGGCTGAACCTCGCGATCGCGCTTGGCGCTCCCGCCTTCTGGTGGTCGCAGGGCCTGACCTTGTGGCCCGACATCGCGATCCAGCTTGGCGTGGCGCTTGTCGCTTTCGGCCTGTTTGCGGCGCTGTTCGCTTTCAAGGTGATGGGCGGCGGCGACGTCAAGCTGCTGACCGTGCTGGCGCTGTGGATCCCGCTTTACGAATATATGCAGCTGCTGTTGATCATGTCGATCGCCGGCGGCGTGCTCACGGTGATGATGGTGTTCTGGCACACTGCGCGCCGCCAGCGCGACAGGATCGCCATTCCCTACGGCGTGGCAATCGCCTTCGGAGCGCTGTGGACGCTCGCGATCAATTACCTGCCCGCCGGCGCATTGGCGGCGTGAGGGCGCATAACCCGATCTTAACCAGTCAGGACTTAACCCACGCAACCATACCTGCCCGCTAACCAACTGGGGCGATTACGAGGGGGCTTTTCGAGCCATGGATAGGAAGAAACTGGTTCTGCTGCTCGGCGCGCTGATCATCGCGATCGGTACGGCCATTGCTGCGCGCAGCATGTTCGCCGGAGGCCCTGCTCCCGATGCCGAGGCCGCCGTGCCAACTGGCCCGCGTGTCCTCGTCGCCAAGCGGGCGCTGCCCGCCGGCACGATCATCACCGCCGATGCGCTGGGCTTCCAGCCCTGGCCCAAGGAACTGGTGCAGGACGCCTACTTCCTCGACGGCGAGGCCGACATGAACAAGCTGCTCGGCACCGTCGTGCGCTTCCCGATCACGGCTGGCGAGCCCGTCACCCAGGGCGCGCTCGTGAGCCCTGGCGATCGCGGCTTCCTTGCTGCGGCCTTGGGCCCGGGGATGCGCGCCGTGACCGTGCCCGTCTCGGCCACGACCGGCGTTGCCGGCTTCGTGTTTGCCGGTGACCGCGTCGACCTCGTGCTGACCCAACAGATTGATGGTGAGGGCGAAGGCGCCCCGCTCAAGGCGGCCGAGACGGTGCTGCGCAACCTGCGCGTGCTGGCCACCGACCAGGCTACCGAAAAGACCACCGACGAGAACGGCAAGACCGTGGTGAGCGAATTCCGCACCGTCACGCTCGAAGTGACGCCGAAGATCGCCGAGAAGATCGCGGTCGCCCAGACCATCGGTCAGCTCAGCCTGGTGCTGCGTTCCATCTCCGACAACCCGGCCGAACTGGAAAAGGCGCTCGCTTCGGGCAGCGTGCAGATCCCGGCGGGTGCCACGCCCGAGCAGGAAGAACGCCTGCTCAAGGCCGCAGCCGGTCAGCCGATGGACAAGGGCACCACCTTTGTCACCGGCGCCGACGTCTCGCGCTTCCAGCGCTCCAGCGTGCCGAGCAAGGCGCCCACGCAAAGCGCCGCGCCGCAATACAGCGCCCCGCGCGCCGCTGCAGCCACGCCCGGTTCCAGCGCACCGCAAGTCTACACCGGTCCGAGCGTACGGGTAACCCGCGGCAAGGAAACCACCGAAACCAGCGTCAGTGGAAAGACCGGCGCTGTCCTCTCCGGCCAATCGAGCGGTGTGCGCCGCGCCGGGCAAACCTTGCCCGCCGCCGGTTCCACGCTCGCCTTCTGAGAAATGCCAGAATCATGCCGACCACATCTGAGGGGGGTCATCTGATGACACGCAAGTTCAAGACCAAGCTGCTGGTGGCCGCGCTTGCCGCGGTGCCGATGGCAGCGATGCCGGCGGCAACCGCCACCGCGCAGCAGGTCGTCCGCCCATCGCAGGAAATCGTCCTGTCGATTGGCAAGGGCGAACTGGTGACGGTGCCGGGCAGCATGGCAGATGTGTTCGTGGCCAATGATGCGGTCGCCGATGTCCAGATCAAGTCGCAGCGCCAGCTCTACCTGTTCGGCAAGGCCGGGGGCGAGACGACGGTCTATGCCAGCAACGAGCGCGGTGACGTGATCTTCTCGGCCAACATCCGGGTCGGATCGAACATCGGCAGCCTCGATCAGATGCTGGCAATGGCCATGCCCGAAGCCAAGGTCAGCGTGTCCACCATGGGCACCAACACCGTGCTGCTGACCGGCACCGTGGCCGCCCCCGAGGATGCTGCCGAGGCCGAGCGCCTCGTCACCGCCTTCCTCGGCAAGGAGGCCAACGTCATCAGCCGGTTGCGCACCGCGACCCCGCTGCAGGTCAACCTGCACGTCAAGATCGCCGAAGTCAGCCGCAGCCTGCTGCGCGAGATTGGCGGCAACCTCCAGATGGCCGACGCCACCAGCGGCTTCCGCTTCGGCGTGGGCACCGGCCGTGGCATCGGCGGGCAGGAGTTCAACTACGGCGGGCCGCTCGGTGTCGGCAATGGTGCAGCGCAGACCTCGATCACGCTCCCCGACGGTACGGAGTTGGTCGGCCCGTCAGTCGACTCGCGCGGGGGAACCTCGCTCGCGGGCCTCGGCAAGATGTTCGGCCTGAACATGCTGGGCGCGCTCGACTTGTCGGAGCGGCTTGGCCTGGTGACGACCATCACCGAACCGAACCTCACCGCGCTTTCGGGCGAGACTGCGACTTTCCTGGCGGGCGGCGAGTTCCCGATCCCGCTCGCGCAGGGCCTCGGCCAGGTGACGGTGGAATTCCGCCAGTTCGGCGTGAGCCTCGCCTACACCCCGACGGTGCTGTCCAACGGCCGCATCTCGATGCGGGTGCGCCCGGAAGTCTCCGAGCTTTCGAGCCAGGGTGCGATCACGCTCAACGGCTTCCAGGTTCCCGCGATCACCACCCGCCGCACCGAAACGACCGTGGAGCTGGGCTCGGGCCAGAGCTTCATGATCGCCGGGCTGATGAGCGCCAACTCGCAGAACTCGCTGGACAAGGCTCCGGGCGTGGGCGACGTGCCGATCCTCGGCAACCTGTTCCGCAGCCGGCAGTTCCGCAAGGGCGAGACCGAGCTGGTGATCATCG
>JAIYAL010000161.1 GCA_027489095.1 Erythrobacteraceae bacterium | reverse complement strand
TTAAGGATGTTTCCTAGCCCTAGGACGAAATCCTAGAATCGCAGGAATGCAGACCATGGACGATCCACGCGCAACGCTTGACGAGCTGATCCGCCAGCGCGGTGTCAACTACTCGTCGATCTCTCGGCTTCTCGGCCGCAATGTATCCTACATCCAGCAGTTCATCCGCAAAGGTAGCCCGCGCTATCTCGACGAGCGGGACCGGCAGATTCTGGCCCAGTTCTTCGGGGTCGATGAAGCCGTGCTAGGCGGACCCACTGCGTTGGCCACACCGATCGTGCAACTAGTGCAGATCCCGGTGCTCGATGTCGAAGCCTCGGCAGGTCACGGTGCTTTGGCAGGCTCAGAGGCCAAGGCCGGCCAGTTCGGCTTCGACGACAAGTGGCTGCGCAAGCTGACCCAGGCCAAGCCCACCAACCTTTCGATCATCAAGGTCACCGGCGACTCGATGGAGCCGACCCTGCACGACGGCGACGAAGTGCTGGTCGATGTGTCGGACGAGCAGTCCAAGCTGCGCGACGGGATTTATGTCCTGCGCATGGACGGGGCGCTCAACGTCAAGCGGATCGCGATCGAGCCCCAAGGCAGGAAGATTTCGGTGGTCAGCGACAATGCGGCCTATCCCAGCTGGCAGGGGCTGGACCGCCGCTCGGTGAACATCGTTGGCCGTGTGCTTTGGTTTGGCCGCAAGGTCTGATTTGCCGCCTCAAATCCCCATCTCGAACGGCTTGACCATCGCCTTCTCGCGCTCGGGTGGCTCCTTGAGCACCGGTGCGTCGTTCTGCATCGTTGCCTCGGGTTTGCCCTTCATCAGCCCCGAAGCGGCCGCATCGCGCAGCAGGCCCACTGTTTCGAGGGCAGAACGCTTCATGCCCGTGTTGCGAGCGATGGCCGCGCCAAGCCGCGAGGCATCGTTGACGAAGAGGGTGAGCCCGTCGCGCAGGCGGGTCACGGTCACAAGGAAGGTCTGCTGGTTCGAGAGATTACGCTCGCGGCTGTTCATCACCGCAATGCCGCGGTCAGAGGTGAGCCCCTGCGCCATATGGGCATTGAGCGCATAGGCGAGATCGAGGCGCTTCAGCATCGGATCGCTCGCCGGCAGCTCATGCGCAATGCCCGTCGAAGTCACCAGCGATACCGTATCCCGGCCGATGGCCGTGATGCGGGCCTGGTCGGCATTGATGAGACCGCGCTTGTGGTCGGTTTCGGTCCAGCGAATGCGGTCTCCCGCATGGAGGTCCAGGCGCTTGACCTCGAAGAGCCGCAGGGGATCGTAGCCGCCGTTGGGGCGAAGACGATCGACTTTCAGCACTGTGCGCTTCCCTCCTGCTCCCTCGAGCGTCACCGATCCGCGCTGCCGATCGCTATCGACGACCGTGTAGGTGCCCTTCCCAAGCTTTTGCGCCCGATTGTCGCGATCGAACACCACAACCATGCCTAGCCGATAGCTCGATGCATAGCGCAGCTCCTCGCGCGTCGTGTTGACGCGCGAGAGCACGTCCAGCCTCAGCGCCGTCTGACCTAGTTCGCCGTTGGCCTTGAGACCGGTCTGGACAGCAGCATTGACTTCGCTCCGCAGCGTGCGCCCCGAGGCATAGATCGCGGTGCGGTCCCGATCGGCCGGCGCAAGCGAGAGCCATGCTGCCGCCGCCTCGATCGCTGCGCCTTCGCCGACCTCGACGACACTCTTGCCGAGGTGCCGCAGCGCGTCATCAATCCGCCCGCCCTGAGCAGCCTGCTGCGCGGCACGCAGAGCCTTGGTGCGGGCGCGGATGTTGTTGTTCATCGTCGCGGTTTCGACGCCGGAGCGCTGCATGACATCGAAGGGCTTGCCGGCATCGACCGCGCCCAACTGCTTGCGGTCGCCAATGCTGGCGAAGCGGTCGACACGGAGAAGATTGGCGAGCAGGACCAGCTTTTCCTTGTCAGAGTTGCCAACCATTGAAGCCTCGTCGAGCAGGATCACGGCGCCTTTAATGTCCGCCCGTGCCTCGGCGAGACGGGCCGGATCACCGCCCCCCAGCAGGTCCTGATGGAGGCGCAGGAAACGCGCGACCGTCATCGACGGGATGCCGGTGTCGCGCTCGAGCATCTGCACCAGCGTGTTCTGCACGGCGAGACCCAGCACCACCCTGCCCTCCTCGCGCAGGATGTCGGCTACAGGTTTGAGCACCGTACTCTTGCCCGCACCAGCTACACCCTGGATTGCCACGATCCGGTTGGTAGAGCCCAGCAGCAGACGTCCGGCAGCCTCCTGCCCGGCATTGAGCTTGATGCCATACCTCCGCTGCGAAAGGCTCTGCAGCCGCACGCCGGCCGCTTCGGCGGTGATGATCGGCAAAACCTTTCCTCTGCCCTCTTCCACGGCGGCCACGATGCGCTGTTCGGATGCGACCGCGTCCTTCGTGGTCAGCATGCCCTGGTTGACGCCTGCACCGCGTTGCAGCGCGCCTTGCCGGACCAACTGCTGCACCCGCTGCTCGATCGCCGGCAAGGCTGCGGGAAGACCAAAACCCAGCGCTGCGCGGTAGAGATCGACTTTCGAGAAGGCCGCTTCGCGCTCGGCAAGATGCCGCACCGCCGAAGCCACCGCGTGGGCTGCCGCGACCTGTTCGGGCGACCGCTTGGCGAGATCCCGAGGCATCAGCGGATCGCCTTCCCTGAGCCCAAAGCGCTCGGCGAGCGCGGCCGCAAGGTCCTGAGCCCTGGTAACGGTCCCGCGCACGATCGAGGTCAGTTTGCCGACCTCGCCAAAGCCCTGCGCTGCGCGCGCATTCGCCCTCGCCATGACGACCGAAGGATCGAAGCCGATGGAACTAGCCTTCTCTTTCCAAGCGCTCACCAGCGCGGAACGGTCCTCCACGGTACTCTTTTCCGAGCGGGTCATGAGGTTTGCGGCGCTGCGCGCGGCAAGGCTGCGCGATGCCATCCCCTCAAGTTGACCAAGGATTTCTGCTCGGCGCGAGCTGAAGGCATCGCGAACGGATTTCGGCACGCCGACCACTTCAAAGTTGCCGTACTTGCCGATCTCGCCGACCTCGTACCCCAGGCGTTCGACCAAGAGCCGGAAGCGGGCCATCGTCATCGCGTTGAGCAGGGTGTTGTGCTCCCACAGCTTGTCATTGCGCAGGGCCCGCCATTTGCCGTCAGGACCCTGCGTCGCATTGGCGACCACCGCGTGGATGTGGGCATTGGGTTCCTGATTGCGGTTGGTATCGTGCATGAACAAGGCGACGGTCAGGTTACCGGTCGCGACGGCCCTGTCCTTGCCGCGCACCTCGATGCGGGTCTCGGCGAGGTTGCGTTCGGCCCATGTAAGCGTCTCCTTGACCGCCTCGGTGTAGGCCTCAAGGATGCGCCGGTCGCCGCCCACGAGGGCGAGCAGCGACCAGCTCTTTGGCATCGAGAACGTGAGGTCGGTCCCTGCCCGGTGTTCGCGCTTGTCGGTGCCAAGGCGAGTCCCATCGGGCAGAAACCCCTTGAGTATGGCCTCGAAGGACTTGGCATCGACTTCGCCCGAGAGCCCCAGCTTGTCCGCGCCTTTGCCGAACCATTCGCCCGAGCGATCGGCGTCAGCACGGGTGTAGTAGTTGTCAGCGGCGAAGTAGCGGGCAGCGCCGCCGGCGGTTCGGACATTCGCAACGGACAGCATGGGCAGGGACCTCGATCAAGGAGAGCAGGCGCTTCAGATCTCGATGTCGAACTCTCCGACATCGCGAGGCTCGCGGGGCGCACGATGCGCCTCCAACTCATCCCCTTCGAGTGCCAGTCTGCGGGGGTCTGTCAGCGCCAGGGGTATTTCTGTCATGGGCTGATCTGATTGCGCCGGAGCGCTGTCGGACGCCGATGACCTGCCATAGATGGGCGGCGACATGTCCGGCACTGCATCGCCGCCACTGGTCTTCGCA
>JAIYAL010000144.1 GCA_027489095.1 Erythrobacteraceae bacterium | reverse complement strand
CGGGCGACCGGCGATATCGGGGTGTTCCGGATCGTCTCGGAAAGCGCGGTCTCCTCGGGCGTGCGCCGCATCGAGGCGATGACCGGCGAAGGCGCGCGCCAGTGGCTGGTCGCGCGCGAAGAGGCCTTGAAGGCGGCGGCGGGCGTGATCCGTGCGACGCCTGAGGAAGTGCCTGCACGCCTCGCCGCTCTGCTTGATGAGCGCAAGCGGCTCGAAAAGGAGCTGGCCGAGGCGAAGAAGGCGCTGGCGCTGGGCGGCGGCGGTTCGGGCGGGGCGGCACCTGCCGCGGACGAAACCGTGGCGGGTGTGGCCTTCAGCGGACAGGTGCTCGATAGCCTTGACCCCAAGGAACTGCGCCCGCTGCTCGATGCGGCCAAGCAGCGCATGGGATCGGGCGTGGCGGCGATTATCGCGGTCAATGATGGCAAGGCGAGCATCGCGGCCGCGGTTACCGACGATTTGACCTCGCGTTTCAGCGCGGTCGATCTGGTGCGCGCAGGCGTGGAAGCGCTGGGCGGCAAGGGCGGCGGCGGGCGGCCCGACATGGCGCAGGGCGGCGGGCCGGATGGCGCCAAGGCGGCAGAGGCGCTGGCGGCGGTGAAGGCGGTGTTGGCGGGATGACGCTTCGCCGTGCCAGCGGTGCGGCGGCGGTGCTTGCTTTTGTGCAGGCCATGCCCGCCGCAGCGCAGGACCAGGCGGAGTTGATCTTCGGCGGCGATGCCTTCGATGTCACGGGGGCGGGCGTGCTCGACCTTGGCATTCTTGATGACACGCTCATGCCGTTTCGCCGCGCGTTTGATCAGGGGCGCGAGCGGCTCGGTGTCGATGTCACGGTCGATGCTGAAGGCACGGTGCTCGACTGCCGGTTTGACGCGATCGAGACGCTTGCGCCCGCAGGAAAAGCGCTCTGCGCGCAGGCGCTGCGGGTGGGGCGGTTCCGGCCCTATCCGGGGCTTGTCCTCGATTATACCCGCGCTACCTACCGGTTGAGCATTCGCAGCCACACCGGCAAGCCCATCAAGGGCGAGGCGACCTTCCGTGCGTCAATCGGTTATCCGTTCGAACGGCGGCCCGTGGCCTTTGGCAGTTACGCGATCCCTCCCGAGAATGAGCGGCTGACGCTCGCCGATCTCCAATACCGGTCGATGGACTATCCCCGCGATGCCTTGCAGAACGCGATCCAGGCGCAGGTGATGGTTGCCGTCACCTTCGATGCACAGGGCCGTGTGGCAAGTTGCCGTCCGGTCCGTTCAAGCAACACAGCGCGGATAGCCTATGACACCTGCCTTGAGGCGCGGCGCGGTTTCAGCCTGCGCGTGGCACCCGATGCGCGGCCCTATGTCTGGGTGACGCAATGGCGTCTGGCAGAGGATTAAGCCTGCACGCTGGTTGACGTCCGCAGCTTCGGCTTTTCGCTCAGCCCGCCATCCCGCTCCAGCTGTTCGCGGTATTCGTCGCGCTTGGCGTGGATTGAGGCGATCACCGGGCCCATCGCCACCCCGATATCGACCAGCACCGCTTCCGACAGTTGCAGCGAGCTTTCGAGCGTCTCCGGCACCGCATGGCTCGCCCCGGCACGGTACATCGCGGCGGCGTGGTCCGTGTCGCGCGCGCGGGCGACGATCAGCAGGTCGGGATAGGTCTGGCGCAATTTGGCGACCAACCGCTGGGCGAGCACCGGTTCGTCCATCGTCAGCACAACCGCTGGCGCGCGCTCGGCCCCGAGCCGCGACAGCGTGTCCCCGCGCGCGGCATCGCCAAAGGTGGCGCGGTAACCGTCCTGTTTGGCCGCCGCGATCAGATCGGGGTTCGAATCGATCATGACATAGGGCTTGCCGTGCGTCTGCATCATGTCCGCGATCAGCCGCCCGACGCGCCCGCCGCCGACGATGATGGTGCGCGCGTCCTCGCTGTCGTCATCGTCCTGCGCTTGGGCAACGCCGTCGACCCGCCGTGCGATGATTGCGCCGAGTTTGGCCAGCAGCGGCGTGATGGTCAGGCCGATCGCGGTGACGGTCTGCCAGAAGTGCGCGGTTTCAGCATCCAGCACCATCGCGCTGCTTGCGGCCGCGAGCACGATCAGGGTGGTCTCTGACGGCGAGGCCATCAGCACCCCTGTCTCCGCCGCCGTCCCGCGCCGCGCGCCCATGAGACGCAAGAGGATGCCGGTAACCAACGCCTTGAACACCACCACACCCACCACCGCGAGCGTGATCGTGCCGATCTCTTCGGCGATCTCGGCAAGGTTGATGCTCATGCCCACGGTGATCAGGAACACGCCGAGGGCCAGGCCCTTGAACGGCTCCATGATCAGCTCAACCTCGGTGTGATACTCGGTCTCCGCGATCAGCAGCCCGGCAATCAGCGCGCCGACGATGGGCGAAAGGCCGACCAGCGCGGTGGCGAGGCTCGCGCCGATCACCACCAGCAGCGAGGCGGCGAGGAACAGTTCGGGGTTCTTGGTGCGGGCGGCCTGCGCGAACAGGCGGGGAAGGGCGAGGCGGCCGGCCACCAGCAGCACCGCGATCACCAGCCCGCCTTGCCACAGCGTCTGGACAATGCCGCTCCAGCCTTCGTCCGCTGCATTGGGAGCCAGCGCGCCAAGGACGAAGATGATCGGGACGATCATGATGTCTTCGAACAACAGCATCGAAAGCGCGGCCCGCCCGACCGGCGTGCGGGTGCCGGAGATGGGCAGGACGATCGCGGTCGAGGAGAAGGCCAGCGCAAAGCCCAGCGCCAGCGCGGCGGCGGTGTTCATCGCTCCCGCCATGCCCACGAACAGCGCCAGCGCAGAGCCGCTGATCAGCACCTCAAGCGCGCCGAGGCCAAAGACGAGCTTGCGCATCTGCCACAGGCGATTGAACGAAAGTTCGAGCCCGATGGCGAACAACAGCAGCACGATGCCGAAATCGGCGAAGGGCGTCAGCCCGCCGGGGTCACTGATCGTGACGTAGTAGAGCCAGGGTGTTCGCTCGACCAGTGAGCCAAGCCCATAGGGGCCGACCAGCACACCGATGAGGATGAAGCCGGTGATCGGCGTGATGCGGAACCGCGCGAAGACCGGAATCACGATCCCTGCCGCGCCGAGGATCACCAGGGCATCGGACAGAAACGGAGAGAGGGTCAGTTCGCCAGCCACTGTGCGGACTTAACGGGCCGCGCCGGGGCTGTCACCCGTCGGGCGAGCAATAAAAAGCCGGGCTGGCCGCAAGGCCGCCCGGCTTTCGCGTGATGATGCTGTGTCGCCCGGCAGGGCTCAGCCCGCCATTTCCTTCTCGAGGCTCACGACGATCGTCTCGAAGAACTGCTCGGTGGTCTGCCATGCCTGGCCCGGGCCGATCAGCAGCGCGAGATCCTTGGTCATGTGACCCTTCTCGACGGTTTCGATGCAAACCCGTTCGAGCGTCTCGGCGAAGGTCACCACGTCGGGCGTGCCGTCGAACTTGCCGCGATAGATCAACCCGCGGGTCCAGGCGAAGATCGAAGCGATCGGGTTGGTCGAGGTCGCCTTGCCCTGCTGGTGCTGGCGGTAGTGACGCGTCACGGTGCCATGCGCAGCTTCGGCCTCGACAGTCTTGCCATCCGGGCTGAGCAGCACCGAGGTCATCAGGCCGAGCGAGCCGAAGCCCTGCGCCACGGTGTCCGACTGCACGTCGCCATCATAGTTCTTGCACGCCCACACGAACTTGCCCGACCACTTGAGCGCGGATGCGACCATGTCATCGATCAGGCGGTGTTCGTAGACCATGCCCTTGGCCTTGAACTGTTCGGCAAAACCTTCGTTGTCGAAGACTTCCTGGAACAGATCCTTGAAGCGCCCGTCATAGGCCTTGAGGACCGTGTTCTTGGTGCTGAGATACACCGGCCAGCCGAGGTTGAGGCCGTAATTGAAGCTGGCGCGGGCGAAATCGCGGATCGAATCATCGAGGTTGTACATCGCCATCGCCACACCGGCGCTGGGG
>JAIYAL010000098.1 GCA_027489095.1 Erythrobacteraceae bacterium | reverse complement strand
GCCGCCGAAATAGGACGAGACGTTGAGGATATAGCCCGATCCTTGCGCCTTCATCAGCGGCGCAACATGGTGCATCAGGAAGTAATTCGACACCAGGTTCGCATCGAGCGTGTAGTTCCAGGCGTCGACACTCATGTCGACCACCATGTCCTCCGCACCAGCGACGCCGGCATTGTTGATGAGGTAGTCGATCCGCCCGAAGGCCTTCAGCGTCGCGTCGACCGCGCCCTTGAGGCTCTCGAAATTGCTGACATCGACATTGGCGAGCGTCTGCACCCGGCGCTCGACACCCGCGAAACCGATGTCCTCAAGCTCGCTGACGATCCGCGCACGCGCGACCGCCAGTTCGCTTTCGCGGCGGGCGACCATCATCACCTTGCCCCCCGCCAGTGCGAGCAGACGCGCGACCTGTCCGCCGATGCCGGCCGAACCGCCGGTGATCAGTGCGACCTTGCCCAGATGCAGCCCGGTGATGTTCTCCGAGAAGCCGGGCATGGCCTTCCGCGCCCCGGTGGCCTCGCCGATGTTTGCAGGCACGTAGAGCGTGATCTCGCCAAGCTTGCTTTCCTTGAGCAGGATGCGCGCAGCGTGGCCCGCAGTGAAGCGGATGTTCTCGCCTTCCGTGTTGGTGAAGCGCACGATCTGGTTGCCCCACTCCGCCTGGCGGCGGCGGCCATGGGCGGTGTCGATCGCGGATTCGTCGCGCCAGATGCGGATCAGCTGTTCAGTCGCGGCGCGCAGGATGTGGGCGTAGATATCGCCCTTCCCGTCGCTCGCATGGCTGACGAAGACGAAGCGCGGCGGCTGGAGCAGATTGTCGTGGCGTTTCCAGTAGCGGCTCAAGGTGCGCGCCAAGGCCATGTTGCCGGCAAGTTCAGCGTCCATCAGCGCCTCGAGGACGCCGTCCTCGGCCTCGGTCAGTGCACCCGCGAGTTCGCCCGCGCCCAGAGCGGGGAGAAACAGCGCGCCGCTGATCGGCGTGCCGCCCTTGGTGTAATCCTCAAGCGCGGCTTCCATCGCGCCTGCATCCTTGCGGCTGAAGCGAATGATGGCGAGCTTGTCGGAAAGGCCCATCGCGGCGCAGCGCTTCTCGGCGATGGCAACATCGGCGGCGCGCGGCAGGCCGAGCACGACTTCGGCCCCGCAGGCGAGCTGCACCTGCGCGATTTCGAGCGCCTCTTCCCAATCGTTACCGGCCGCGATCAGCACGGCAAGGCCGGTGCCGTCCATGGAGCGCATCGTGGGCCGGGCGAGATAGGTCGCGCGCTCTTCCTTGCGCACGGTCATGCCGTGGGTGACTTCGAAATCGTGGCCGTTGTAAGCCGCGCTCTCGTCAGAGCCGAGGAAGACACAGGTGGTGGCGATGTCGGTGGGGGTGGGGAAGGTCTTGGCCTTCGCGTTGCCGCCAGTTGTGCGTTCCAGGCTCATCATGTCGAAGAACTGGTTCGCGGTGGTGCCGCCCGCATCGCCCCGCGCGGTGTCCATCGCGGCAAAGACGTTGCGGATCCGTTCGCTCTCGATCGGGCCGGGATAGACGAGGTTCACCCGGATCCCCTTGGGCCCGAGTTCCAAGGAGAGTTCGCGGCTCCACGCGTTCATCGCCGCCTTGGGGACGACATAGGCCGCGCGCGCATAATAGGGCGTGCGGCTGAAAATCGTCGAGACGTTGATGATCGAGCCGCCTTCAGGAATGTGCGGCGCGGCGACGCGCGCGACATTGAAGGCGACTCCGAAAATGTTGCGCAGCGCTTGCGGCACGGTCTCGCTGTCGGTGCTGCCCTTCTTCTGGAGTGCGGCCAGTTCTTCAGCGGAGAGCGGCAGGTTCTCGATCGGCTGCTTGGGCCCGGCGCTCCCGGCGTTGTTGACGAGAATATCGATGCGGCCGAACTGCTTCACCACCTCGTCAATCGCCGCGCGCACGGATGCGATGTCGCCGCCGTCAAGCGCCACGGTGGCAAGCCGCGCAGGGTCCGCACCGGTCGCCTTGAGCAGCGCCTCGGCTGCGGCCTTGGTGCGGTCAGGCGTACGGCCCGTCATCACCACGGTTGCGCCTTCGGCAAGGTAGTGGGTGACAATGTGGCCACCCAGATTGCCCGCAGCGCCGGTGACGACCGCGATCTTGCCAGCCAGACGGCCCGGGACATCGCCCTGCAAGGCGGGCGCAGCGGCGGCGGCTTTCGATTTAGCCATAAGCTCTCTCCTCACAAAATTACAACGAAGCCGTGCTTCGCTTGGTGTTTTGTTCAAACCCTGGGGAGGAGAGCTAAGAACATTTCAAAAATCGCAACGCTAAGTCAACCGTTCGGTTCCCCGGTTGATCGCGCCGCCCATGCTTCGAGCAGCGCGTCGCGGCTTCTGAGGCCCATTTCGGGCAGCGCGTGATTGACCACATAGGTCGATCCGGTGTGCCGGTTCTCCCACATCGCCTGGTGCGCTTCCGGCAAGCCGTCCCACGCGACCACCTCCGGTTCGGTGACTTCGAGCAAGCCGGCGGCGATCATGTCGTTCATCCGCGCGACCTCATAGGCATTGCACAGGTGCGTGCCGAGGATGCTCGCGGTCGGCATCAGGATCTGGCGCTGGCGCGTCCAGACCTGCGGGGCGTAGAAGGTGAAGCGGCAGCCGGTCAGATCCTCGGCGAAGATCACGCGGCCCGTGAAGGGCTTGACCAGCGAGGTCGAGATGCCGAGCGTGTCCTGCCCGGCCCGTTCGAACACCAGGTCGGGATTGCCGCGCGGATTGTCGGGCGAGCGCAGGATCTTGCCCACCGCCGAACCGAAGGGCTTCATCACCCGGTCCTGATAGTCGCGCACCGCGGCCTTGAAGACCTCGATATCGGCTTTCGCATCAGGCAGGCGCGGCATGGTGTCGGGCCAGTGGAAGTTGGCCCCCTCACGCCGGCGGATGCTTTCCAGACTGACGATCCCCTCGATCGCGTCCTCGAGGCCCAGCGATTGCAGGAACTCGCGCTGGCCATCGGTGGTGGTGGCGATCACCGAGCGCGCATTGAAGCGGCGCGCGGCTTCGATCATTTCGAGACCAGTTTCGTCCAGCAATTCGCTCGACCCCGGCCCGTAAAAGATCAGCACCGCCTCGCCGCCCCTCAGAGCCGCCCGGCGGAGCATCTCTTCGGGCGTGGCCGTCCCCGGCTTGCCCATGAAGCTGAAGTGGTAGCCCGACGAGGCGCCATAGAAGGCCAGCGTGCCCCCTTCGGCGAGCAGCTGGAAGCTGCGCGGGAAGGCCGTCTCGCCCGCATGGCTGACGACGTAATCGGCGAGCTTGCCGCCGTTCAGCGCCTTGTATGCCTCGACCAGCGGCGCGCCTGCGGCTTCCCAAGCGACAGCCTCGGCCTTGCCCTCTGGCACCACCGAGTAAAGTCCAGCGAAGCGCGTATCCTTGCGGTTGATCGCCCCGACCGCGCCCTGCACCTGCGTAATGAAGCTGGCGCGTTCCTCGGACGACACGAGCCCCGTCACCTGCAAGCCGGTGCGCACCGACGAGCGCAGGGCATCAAGCCCCGTCCCCGTCGCCGCACCTTCGACGAACAGTGTCCGCCCCGGCGCGATCTGCAAGGTGGTGAACAGGCAGCGCGCGATGGTGCCGAGGTTGAGCACGTAGCTTCCCGCCTGCTCCAGCGTCAGATCGGGCGGCACCTTGTGCATCTGCGGCGCCTGCACGGTCAGGAACTGCGCGTGGCTGCCGGTTTCCGTCTCATACCCCTGAATGGAGAAATCGGCATACATCGGGTCATTGCCGACCAGCGGGCTGAGCAGGTCATTCGTGCCCGAATAGACCGTCACCAGATCGCCGACCTTGATCCGCCCCTGCGCCCGCGTCTCGGAGCCCAATGCCGCGACCAGCGCGATGCCGCCCGAGCCGGTGATCTGGACGTCTTCCTCATGGCTATCGAAGGGCGAGACCGGAATGCCCGTCAGCGCCCAGATGTCGTTGAAGTTGACCTCGCTCGTCAGCATGTAGAGCAGCGCCTCGTTGGGCGCGGGCTCGGGCACGGTG
>JAIYAL010000131.1 GCA_027489095.1 Erythrobacteraceae bacterium | reverse complement strand
CGTGATCATGTGGTATTCGGGGTGACCTTCGGCCTTCATGACGTGATCCTTTGCAGCGTGGCGCCGGTACCGACCGGCACAGCTATGAAATGGAGAGCGCGCGCCTTAGTGGCGAACGCGGCGCAATGCAACCTCGGATGTTCGCGCGCCGCTGTCAGGCGGGCGGATCGGTCATCATCGCGGTGAATTCCACCTCGCAGGTGGTCTTGCCCTCGACGCTCGCCAGACCCTTGAACTTGTAGACGCGGCTGCGCTTCTGAGTGAATTCGACATGGAGATCGAGCAGGCATCCCGGTGTCACGGGAGCGCGGAACTTGGCGTTCTCGATTCCCATGAAAATCACCAGCTTGCCTGTCCCGGCGAGCTCCATCGTCTCGATCCCGAGGATCCCCGCCGCCTGCGCGAGCGCCTCGATCTGGAGCACGCCCGGCATGATCGGCGCCCCGGGGAAATGACCCTGGAAGAACTGCTCGTTCATGCTCACGGCCTTGACCGCGTGGATCCGCTCGCCGAGCGTGATCGCCTTCACCCGGTCGACAAGGAGCAACGGGTAGCGATGCGGCAAGGCCTTGAGGATCTTGACGATATCGTAATCCAGCACCTCAGCCGGTGCGCTACCCGTGTCACTCATCGGTGATAACTCCGTCAGCCTCAGCGGCCAACCGGCGCGGCCGGGGCGGCCTGTTGCTGCTGCTGCGCGGCTTGCTGCTGCTGGAGGTACTGCGCGGTGAGCAGGCGCTGGTTGATCTGCTGGAAGATCTGCACCACCTCTTCGGCGGGCTGCCAGTTGGCCGGCGGAACCACGCCGACCGAAGCCACGCGCAAATTGAGCGCGGCGGTGACCGCAGCGGTGATGTCGGCTTCGGGCTGCGCATAAAGCATCGAGCTCGGCGTCAGCACGATCTTGATCTGCTTGGCCTTGACCACATCGTCGAGCGCGTTGCCGTACTGCAGCAGGATCTGCTCTACCGCGTAGGCGCGACCGGCGTCGATCTGGTTGCTGAGCTGCTGGATTTCTTGCTCAATGCTCTTGAGCTTGGGCGCATCGGCCGATTTCTTCATCGCCTCCTGCTCGGTCTCGTCAACCTGCTTGTCGCCGTTCTTGTCGAACTTGGCGAGCAGGGTCTGACGCTCCTGCGCGCGGGTGCGGATCAGTTCGATCTGCTGCGCGTAGTCTGTTTCGACCTGCTTGTAGGCGCTCTGGAAGGCGGTGGTGCCGATGACAGTGCGAGGAATGTCTGCGGTGGCGATGCTCCCCGAGACCTGAGCCTGCACGGGCATGGCGACAGCAGCGCCCAGCATCAGGCCGGCGGTGCCAAGAAACTTGGTAAGACGTGTCATCAGAATTGCGTTCCTACGTTGAAGGTGAAGCGCCGCTCGTCATCGCCTTCGACCTTGCGGATGGTCTGAGCGAAGTCGATGCGGAATGGTCCGAAGGGCGAGTTCCAGTTGACCCCGATCCCGGCGGTGACCCGCGGGCTTGCCGAGTTGCCGAGGAACAACTCGCGGATGTTCGAGTTGGGTGTGATCAGGCGGACGTTGGGCGAGCCATCGGGCTGTGTCGCGGCGGTGGTTTCGACCCCCGCGCTCGTGCGGAATAGCGGCTGCCCCTGAGCGTTGAGCTGCTGAGTGCCGCCCGGCGTGACCGTGAGCAGCGGCTGTTCAACCCCCCACAGAGCGCCGACGTCGGTCCAGATCGAGGGCCGCAGGCCAAGCTCGCGCGCACCGCTGCCAAGCGGAATTTCGAGTTCGGCGCGGCCCAGGTAATAGTTGCGCCCGCCAATCGCGTCATCACGCACCTGCCGCCGCTCGGTGAAGTAGAGGATGTTGCCGGCCGCATCGAGCCTCGGGCGGTTGAACTCGTCGAGCTGCGAGGTCTGGGTGAGGATGCGCGGGCCCACGCCGCGGATCGCAAAGCCGCGGAACTGCGGTTCGCCGAGGAAGAAGCGGTCGGTGAGGAACACGTCGTCGACCCCCGCACCCGGACGCTCATTGAGAGGGGCGATCATGCCGCCCTCTGCAAGGATCGAGAAGATGAAGCCCGAATTGCCAACGTTCCAGAACTGCTGTGCGCGGCCGCGCAAGCGGATGTAGCGCACATCGCCGCCAAGGCCGGCGAATTCGCCGCTGAGCGAGACGGTCCTGCCGCGCGAGGGCCGGACACGCGAGTTGAGCGAGTTGTAGTTGAGGCTGAGCCCGACAATCGAGCTCAGCCGCTTGCCGATCGAATCGCACAAGAAGCGCCCGGCAAGCAGCGGATCGCACTCACTCACGCCATCATTGTTGAGATCGGAGAAGAACAGGGTCCGGTCGAGCGTAACGTCGTCATAGTTGAGCGTGTAGCTGCCGACCAGCGACATGAACTCGGTGAGCGGCACGCCGGCACGCGCCGAGAAGCCGGTGGTGCCCTGCCTGAAGGTCGTGTTGCGATCATTGTTGAGGAAGTTGAAGCTGTTGAAATCGCGCCGGTAGAAGTCGACCCCGCCGGAGATGTTGCGATCAAAGATGTATGGATCCGAGAAGCTCACCTGCGCCGAGCGCGAGAACTGCGAGTAGTTGACCGAAAGGCCCACGGTCTGGCCGCGTCCACGGAAGTTGCGCTGGCGGATGGACCCGGCAAGGATGAACTGCTCGATCGAGGAGAAGCCGGCCGAGAACTGGAGCTCGCCAGTCGGATTTTCCTCGACGTTGGCTTCAAGGACGATGCGGTCGGGGGCGCTGCCCTCAGCCTGCTTGACCTCGAAGTTCTCCTGGAAAAAGGCCAGCGAGTTGATGCGCGCATTGGTGCGCTGCACCGCGATGCTGTTGAAGGCGTCGCCCTCCGCGATACGGAACTCGCGACGGATGACCTTGTCCTGCGTCAGCGTGTTGCCGTTGATATCGACCCGCTCAACATAGACGCGCGGCGCCTCGCGCAGCACGAAGGTCACGTTCATCTTGAGATTGTCGGGGTCGCGCTTGAAGCGCGGCTGCACGTCGGCGAAGGCATAGCCGAAGCGCCCGGCAAGCTCGGTGAGCTGCTCGACGGTGTCCTCGACGGTCTTGGCGTTGTAGAAATCGCCATCCTTCATCGGCAGGTTCGAGCTCATCGAGTCGCTGTCGAAGTCGCGCAGCTGGCTGTCGACCTTGACCTCGCCGAAGGTGTAGCGCTGGCCTTCCTCGACCACGTAGGTGATGATGAAGTCGCGCTGGTCCGGGGTCAGCTCGGCCACCGCAGAGACGACGCGGAAGTCGGCATAGCCGCCGGTCAGGTAGAACTGGCGCAGCTTCTGCTGGTCGAACGCAAGGCGATCGGGATCGTAGCTGGTGTTTGAGCTGAAGAAGCTCGTCAGGCGCGACTGCTTGGTCACCATCTCGCCGCGCAGCTCGCCATCGGAGAACTGCTCGTTGCCGAGGATGTTGATCTGGCGGACTTTGGACTTGGGCCCCTCGGTGATCTCGAACACCACGTCGACGCGGTTCTGCGGCAGCTGCACCATCTTGGGTTCGACCTGCGCGGCGAACCGGCCCTGACGCTTGTAGAGCTCGATGATGCGCCCCACGTCCGCACGGACCTTGGAACGGGTGAAGATCTGCCGCGGGGCAAGCTTGATCTCGGGCACGATCTTGTCGTTCTTGAGGCGCTTGTTGCCTTCGAGCACGATGCGGTTGATCACCGGGCTTTCGGTCACGGTGATGACGACATTGCCGCCATCATTGCGGATCGAGAAACTGGCGAAGAGCTCGGTCGCGCCGAGGTCCTTCAATGCCTCGTCGGCGCCCGCGGAGGTGTATTCTTGGCCGACGCGCAGGCGGATGTAGCTGAGGATGGTGGTCGGCTCGAGACGCTCGGCCCCGACCACGCTGATCGACTGGATCGTGTTGCTGCGCGGCACAGCCGTCGGGGCTGGCGCCCCAGAAGGCTGGGCAGTGGGTTCGGCGGCGGGGGCCTGCTGCGCCAGGGCGAGCGCGGGCATCGCGGCGAGGATCGAGCCGCAGCACAACAGGCCCGCCAGACGCACGGTCCGGCGATAGGCTTGCCGGTTGCAGTTCGCCGGCGCTGTGCCCGTCTCGCTCATTCGGTTCATGCAGCTAAAATCCCGTTCTCAACCTTGTGTGCCGTGGGCCGGTGCGGCCCACCGCGTGCCACCTTGCATGGCGCGCCACATGGCCCCTTGACCTCGGCAGGACGCCTCTGCCCGATGTGCCCCATGCAATCAAGCCGCGAGCGCCGTGTGCCCTCGCGTTTCCGCCATGCCGTCGTCAGCTTCCGAAGACGGGCAGCGCAATAATGTCATTCACGGTCACCACCGCCATCAGCATCAGCACCAGGGCGATCCCGGTGCGATAGGCCCACTCGGTCGCCTGCGGCCCGACCGGCTTGCGGCGGATCGCCTCGGCCAGGTAGAACATCAGGTGCCCGCCATCCAGCGCGGGGATTGGCAAGAAATTGATGAATGCCAAATTAAGCGAGATCAGCGCGGCGAAATGGATGAAGGCCGCAGCACCCATGCTCATCTGCTCGCCCGAGTACTTGGCGATCTTGAGCGGCCCGCCCAGTTCCTTGACCGAACGCTCGCCGGAGATGATTTGCTCGATCCCGGTGACCATCATCCCGGTGAAATCCCAGCTCTGCTTGACCCCGAGCGGGATCGCCTCGAGCACGCCGACCTTGCGAAGTTCATACTTGCCGCCAGCGGGCGCGATGCCGACGAGGCCTTCCGAGCTGATATTGCCGAACGTGTCCGTCCGCTCGATCCGCGCAGTGGTCAGCGGCAGATCGATCTGCTCCCCGGCGCGCGCAATCGTGAACACCATGCGCGTGGCAGGATGCAGCGCGACCTTGGTCTTGAGATCGGTGAAATCGCGGATCGGCCGCCCGTCGATCGCCACCACGAGATCGCCGACGCGCATACCTGCGGTCTGAGCGACGCTGCCTTCGGCAAAGGCACCGATGGTGCGCGAATCTTCCGCGCCGACGATCACTGGCTTGCCAATGATCGCGAAGAATGCAGCAAAGATGCCGATCGCCAACAACAGGTTGGTGACCGGCCCAGCGGCGACGATCAGCGCACGCTTCCACAAGGCAGCGTGCTGGAAACTGCCTTCCTCGGCCGGAGCGGCGGGATCGGGCACAGAGGCCGGGTTCATGTCGCCCTTGAACTGAACGTAACCGCCCAACGGGAGCGCCGAGAGCTTCCAGCGTGTGCCGTGCTTGTCGGTAAAGCCTGCCAGCTCCTTGCCGAAACCGACCGAGAAGGCATCGGCCTTCACGCCGAACAAGCGTCCGGCCAGCAGGTGGCCGAGTTCATGCAGCGTCACCAGCGGCCCGAGCAGCAGCACGAAGCCGATCACGTACATCCAGAAAGGAGGGCTATCAAACAAGGGCAATGGTCTCCAGCAGGCTTTGGGCTTGCAGCCTCGCCGATTGATCGACAGCGAGCACTTCATCGAGGCTGGCCGGGCGCGGGGCATCATTGCTGCGCGCGAGGGTCTCCTCCACCAATGCGGCGATGCGGGTGAACCTGATCTGACCAGCGAGGAATGCGGCAACCGCGACCTCGTTGGCCGCGTTGAGGATCGCCGGCGCGCTGCCGCCCGCAGCGATCGCCTCGCGCGCCAGCCGGGTGGCGGGGAAACGCAGCTCGTCCAGCGCGTGGAAGGTCAGTTCGCCAATCGCGGCCAGATCCAGCGGGGCGAGCGGCGTTTCCATGCGCTGCGGCCAGGCGAGACATGAGGCAATCGGCACGCGCATGTCCGAAGGGCCAAGCTGCGCCAGCGTCGAACGGTCGCGGAACTCGACCATCGAGTGGATCACGCTCTGCGGGTGAACCACGATGCCGAGCCGGTCGAGCCCGACCGGGAAGAGGTGATAGGCCTCGATATATTCGAGCCCCTTGTTCATCATCGTCGCGGAATCGACGCTGATCTTGGCGCCCATCGACCAGTTGGGATGCGCGACCGCCTCGGCCGGGGTGGCGGCATGAAGCCGTTCGGCGCTCCAAGTGCGCAAAGGGCCGCCGCTGGCGGTCAGCGTGATCTTCGCCACGTCCTCGATGCGGTTGCCGCTCAGACACTGGAAGATCGCATTATGCTCGGAATCGGTGGGCAGCAGCGTCGCGCCGTGGCGGGCGACCGCCTGCATCATCACTTCGCCGGCCGAGACAAGCGCTTCCTTGTTGGCGAGCGCGATCGTGCCGCCGCGCTCGATCGCCGCCATCACGGGCGCAAGGCCCGCACAGCCGACGATCGCCGCGACCGTCATGTCAACGGGCCGCGCCGCCGCCTCGACCAGCGCCTGCCGGCCGCCGGCCGCCTTGATCCCGCTGGTGCCGAGCGCCTCGCGCAAGGCTGGCAGGCAGCTCTCGTCGCCCACCACGGCAAGCTTGGCATCAAATTCGATGGCGAGCGCGGCCAGCTCGGCGGCACTGCATTGCGCCGTCAGCACCTCGACGCGCCATTCGTCACGGTTGCGCCGCACCAGATCGAGCGTGGATGCGCCGATCGAGCCGGTGGCGCCGAGCAGGGTGAGCGTGCGCGTCATTCCGGCATCATCCCAGCAAAGTGGGCACGGTGGCAATCACAAACAGCACGAAGAACACCGCAAGGAAGCCGTCGAGCCGGTCGAAAAAGCCGCCATGTCCCGGAATGAGATGGCCGGAATCTTTCACGCCCGCGCGCCGTTTCATCCAGCTTTCGAAGAAATCGCCTGCCTGCGCGATCACCGCGATAAGCACGCCGGTCAGCACCGCCATCGCCAGCGCGAACGGATTTGTGCCGGGGAAAGCGGCCGGGCCGAAGTCGGCCAGCTCCACGCCCACGCCGACCAGCGCCGCAAGGATTGCCCCGCCGGCGAGCCCCGCCCAGGTCTTGGCCGGGCTGATCTTCGGCGCGATCTTCGGGCCGCCGATCGCGCGTCCGGCGAAATAGGCCCCGACATCGACCGCGATGATCGGGAGGATGAACACAACCAGCACCGCGAGCGGGCCATATCCGGATTGCGCAGGATCGAGCGGGAGAACCTGCCGCCCGTTGCGCACTGTCAGCATCGCTGTTGCCGCGCCGCCGATATAGACAACCCCGCCAAAGAACCACAGCGTCTCGCCGAGCGCTGTCATGCCGAAAGCCCCGATCAGCCGGTTCCATTCCCACAGCACGCCCAGAGCGAGCAGCACGACGAAGCCGGTCCAGAACCAGCCGCCCAGCCACAGCGCCCCGCCCGCCACAACCAGCATGACAATCGCCGAGGCGAAACGCACTGGCAGGTCGGAAGCGCCCGCCTTGGGGCCCTGCACCCGCGCCTTACCGTCCGCCATACCGTCGCTCCCTCCGGGCAAAGTCATCAAGCGCCCGGGTCAGATGCGCAGGCTCAAAATCAGGCCACAGCGTGTCCACGAACAGCATTTCCGCATAGGCCGCCTGCCACAGCAGGAAGTTCGATAGCCGGACTTCGCCGCTGGTGCGGATCAGGAGATCAAGCGGCGGCAGATCGGCGGTGTCGAGATGGGCGGCGATGGTCTCGATGCTGATCCCGCCGCCCGCGGCCGAAGCCTTTGCTGCGGCGCGAGCGATCTCGTGCTGGCCGCCGTAATTGAGCGCCACCGCAAGGGTCTGCGTGCCGTTCGCGGTCTGCGCCAGCGCATCTTCGAGCATCGCGACAATATCGGGCGCGAGCGACTGCCAGTCGCCGATGATCTTGAGCTTCACGTTGTTGGCGACGAATTCGGGCAGATCCGATCGGATGAACCTGCGCATCAAGTTCATCAGATCATCGACCTCCTCGTCAGGCCGCTTCCAGTTTTCCGAGGAAAAGGCGTAGAGCGTCAAGCATTCGAGCCCGGTGGGCGCGAGCGCGCGCACCAGCCGCCGCACCGCTTCCACGCCGCGCTGATGGCCGACCGCGCGCGGCAACGCCCGCTTCTTGGCCCAGCGGCCATTGCCATCCATGATGATGGCGACATGTCTGGCGCGCGACTGGTCCAAGTCTCTTCCCTAAGATCCCGATGCCGCAATCACTGCGTCATGATTTCCTGTTCCTTCTTGGCCGCAGCCTCGTCGGTTTCCTTGACGAATTGATCGGTCAGCTTCTGGACCTGCTCCTCGGAGCGCTTGCGGTCATCCTCGGAGATTTCCTTCTTCTTCTCGTCGGTCTTGAGGCTTTCCATCGCGTCGCGTCGGACGTTGCGGATCGCGATCTTGGCCTTCTCGGCATATTGGCCCGCAAGCTTCGCCAGCTCCTTGCGGCGCTCCTGCGTCAGATCGGGGATCGGCAAACGGAGGGTCTGGCCGTCGATGATCGGATTGAGGCCAAGGTTGGCGTGGGCGATGCCCTTTTCCACCGCGGTCATGTTCGATTTGTCCCACACCTGCACGCTCAGCATCCGCGGCTCGGGCACGGAGACACTGGCGACCTGATTGAGCGGGGTCATCGAACCATAGACCTCGACCACCACCGGATCGAGCAGGCTGGCATTGGCACGGCCCGTGCGAAGGCCCTGAAGATCGCTCTTCAATGCCTCGACTGCGCCCTTCATCCGGCGCTCGACATCGGCCTTGTCATATTGCGGCATGGCTAAGGTTTCCCTCTATTCGTCAGCTGTCTTGAACAATGGTCTGGACGCCCTCGCCCGCGAGCACGCGGGCCAGGTTGCCCTTCTCGCGGATCGAGAAGACCACGATCGGGATCTTGTTATCGCGGCACAGCGCCACGGCGGAGGCGTCCATCACCTTGAGATTATCTGCAAGGACGCGGTCGTAAGTCACGGTATCGAAACGCACCGCATCCGGGTTGTGCTTGGGATCGCTGTCATAGACACCGTCCACGCTGGTGCCCTTGAACAGCGCATCGCACTTCATTTCGGCAGCCCGGAGCGCCGCGCCGCTGTCGGTGGTGAAATAGGGCGCGCCGACACCGGCGGCGAAGATCACCACGCGGCCCTTTTCCAGGTGGCGTTCGGCGCGGCGGCGGATCACCGGCTCGCACACCTTGTCCATCTCGATCGCGGACTGCACGCGGGTTGGCACGCCGCACTGTTCGAGCGCGTTCTGCATCGCGAGCGCGTTCATCACGGTCGCCAGCATGCCCATGTAATCGGCCTGCGCGCGGTCCATGCCCTTGGCGGCGCCCGCCATCCCGCGGAAAATATTGCCCCCGCCGATGACGAGGCAGATTTCGAGCCCGGTTTCCTTGGCCGCCTTGACCTCCTTGGCGAGCTCGGAGACAAACTCGGGGTCGATCCCGTACTGCTGGTTCCCCATCAAGACCTCGCCCGAAAGCTTCAGGAGAACGCGCTTGATGGTAGGCAGGGGCATGGGGCGGCTGACTTTCTGGCGGAAACTGGCTAGCGGGGCCTTTATCGGGGTGTCACCGTGCTGCCAAGAGGATAGCGCCGAGAATGGGCAAGACAATGATCCGCAAGGCAGCCGTAATCGTGCTCGCACTTGCCTGTGTGGTTGCCTTCAAGGCGTGGCATGACACGATGCGCGCGCCGGTTGTTGAGCGGCTGGTGATAGAGAGCCCCGCCCTGCCCGCTGGCACCAAGCCGGTGACGATTGCGCTCCTCGCCGATATTCATGTCGCCGGGCCCGACATGCCGCCCGAACGGCTCGCGCGGATCGTCACCGAGGTCAATGGGTTAAGGCCCGATCTTGTGGCGATCGCTGGTGATCTCATCAGCGAGAAGCGCACCGCCACACATCGGTACTCGGCAGCCGAGGTCGTCGCCCCGCTCGGCAGGCTTTCCGCGCCGCTCGGCGTGGTGCTGGTTCCGGGCAATCACGATCACTGGTCGGGATGGCCCGCGCTCGCGGCGGAACTGGCGCGTTACCGCCAGATTACGGTGCTCCGCAATCAGGCGGCGCAAGCCGGGCCGCTGGTGATCGGCGGAGTGGACGACGATTTCACACACCGCGCCGATCTTCCTGCGACCGCCGCGTCGATGGCAGGATTGATCGGCGCGCGGATCGTGCTGACCCACTCGCCCGATATCTTCCCGCAGGTGCCGGTGGATGTCGATCTGGTGCTGGCGGGGCACACCCATTGCGGGCAGATCGCCTGGCCGTGGGGCGGTTCGCCGGCCACCATGTCGGATTACGGCGATCTTTATGCCTGCGGCGTGACACGCCAGCATGGCAAGGTGCTGGTGACCAGCGCCGGGCTCGGCACCAGCCTGCTGCCGCTGCGCCTGTTCACCCATCCGGAAATCTGGCTGATAGAAATACGGCCGCCGCAGCGCTGAGGCTGCGACGGCCGCTTTCGCTTTCGTGAGAAGTCGGATCAGCCCTTGAGGGTCGCCGCCACTTCTGCGGCGAAATCGACTTCTTCCTTCTCGATGCCTTCACCCAGCTGGTAGCGCACGTAGTCAACCAGCTTGATCGAACGCCCTGCG
The DNA here is from genome assembly GCA_027489095.1 of Erythrobacteraceae bacterium. Taxonomy (GTDB): domain Bacteria; phylum Pseudomonadota; class Alphaproteobacteria; order Sphingomonadales; family Sphingomonadaceae; genus Erythrobacter. Next base: position 143 of record JAIYAL010000131.1, on the reverse strand, counting down.
TCCTTGGCGGCCTTGGCGATGTACTCTTCGACCGTCGCCTTGCCGTCCTTGACGAAGATCTGGCTGAGAAGCGCGTTTTCCTTGGCGAACTTCTTCACCGCGCCTTCGACCATCTTGGCCTGCACGTCAGCGGGCTTGCCGCT
>JAIYAL010000119.1 GCA_027489095.1 Erythrobacteraceae bacterium | reverse complement strand
CGGGCGAGCATCGACGCCAATGACCCGGTGATCTTCATCGAGAACATCCTGTGCTACGGCCTCAAGGCGGAAGATCCCGGCCCGGGCTACCGCGTGCCGCTCGGCAAGGCGGCGATTGCGCGCGAAGGCACCGATATCAGCCTCATCACCTATGGCCGCACCGTTCTTGATGCGCTTAGCGTGGCGGATGATCTCGCCAAGGAGGGCATCAGTGTCGAGGTGATCGATCTGCGCACCATCGCGCCTTATGACGAGGCGACTGTGCTCGCATCGGTGCGCAAGACCGGCCGCGCGATTACCTTGCATGAAGCCGTGCGTCCGTTCGGCACCGGGGCGGAACTGGCCGCCAACATCCAGGAAAAGTGCTGGGACAGCCTCAAGGGCCCGGTGCGGCGCATCGGCGGGACGTTCTCGGCGGTGCCGTTCGCCAGCCACCTCGAACAGGCATGGATCCCGCAGAAGTCGGACATCGTCGCACAGATCAAAGCGAGCGTAGGCAAGGTTTAATATGGCTAGTGAAATCCGCATTCCCAAGCTCGGCATGAGCGCGGTTGAAATGACCCTCGTCGAATGGATGTTCGGCGATGGCGAGCGCGTCGAGAAGGGCGAGATCATCTACACGGTCGAAACCGACAAGAGCACCACCGAGATCGAAGCCCAGGCCAGCGGGATCATCCATCCCACCGGCGAGGAAGGCGCGGTCTTCAAGGTGGGCGATCTGATCGGCACCATAGAAGAGTGAGCACACCCAGGGAACTTCTGGCGAAGGTCTATGCCACCGCCGGCACGCGTGACTGGGATGCGGTCGAGGCGCTGATCCACCCTGATTTCGTGCTCTACGAGGCGAACTCGCTCCCCTTTGCGGGGGAATGGCGGGGCAAGGATGCGCTCCAGCGGTGTGCGGCGGCGATGTACGGCACCTGGGCCGATACCAAGCTTGAAATCCTCGATTGCACCGGGGGCGAGACCTGGGCGGTGATGGTGATCCGCCTCACCATGCACCCCAAGGATGGCAGCGCTCCCTTCACCCAGACCATCTGCGAGGCCGGGAGCTTCGACAACGGGCTTCTCAGAGAGCTTCGCATCCACTATTTCGATGCCGCCGAGGTGGCCGCGCGGGCGTAGGGTGCTCCCCCGCTCGCCGTCGCTGGCAGCGAAACCCACGCGGGAGTATACCATGCGCAAGCTCATCCTCGCCCTCGGCGCGATCCTCGTAAGCGCGGCCGCGCCGCCCGCGACCGATTGGTCGAAAACGGCCATCCGCTCGGCCGACGGCGCGATCATCGTCGGCAATCCCAAGGCCGCCAAGACGCTGGTCGAATTTGCCAGCTACACCTGCGGGCATTGCGCCGAATTCTCGGTTGAGGCCGCGAGCGAGCTCGACCAGCAGATCGCCGCGGGCAAGGTCAGGCTCGAATTCCGCCACGCGCTGCGCGATCCGGTCGATCTGGCCGCGGCAATGATCGCCCGATGCGCCGGGCCGACGAAATTCCACGCCGCCAGCAAGGCGATTTTCGCAGCGCAAGGCAACTGGATGGGCAAGGCGCAATCCTACGTTTCGGCCAACCAGAAGGCGATTGCCGCTGCCACCCCCGACAAGGCGCGGCTGATGGTCGCCAAAGGCAGCGGATTGCTGGCGCTGGCAGCCCCGTTTGGCGTTACCGAAGCCAAGGGCGCGGCCTGTCTTGCCGACACGGCGGAACAGAACCTGCTGATCGCCCAGACGAACGATGCGTGGCAGACCAGGAAGATCCCCGGCACGCCCTATTTCGTCATCAATGGTGTTCCGGCCGAAGCGAACGTGTGGCCCGCCCTGCGCACCGCGCTGGCCAAGCCGTAGGGCGCCCTCTTTCGACGCCCCTCTCTCGACGGGCTGCGCACAATCGCGTATTTTCTTATCGCTCGCGGCGATCCTAGTGGGAGGATTGCCAAGGCATCGGGGATGCATTCGTGAAACAGTCGCTCGTCAACCTGCTGCCGCCCGCCACGCTGGCGGCGATCCTCGCCTTCTGGGCCTATGCGCCGCAAAGCTGGGTTGAGGGGCCATGGGCGATCACCGCGATGGGGCTCGGCACGCTCGCCTTCGTGCAATTGCTGGAGTTTGTCTTCGAACGGCACGAAGGCTGGCGCACCAACTGGCGCGAGCTTGCCACCGACGTCTTCTATGTCGCCTTCTTCTACATCGTGATCGGCACGCTCGCCGACACGCTGGTCAACTCGCCCTTGGGTGAGTTCAAGGCGGCATGGGGCATCGGCACCCCGTGGCTCGCCGAGATGCCCTACCTCGTGCAGGTGATGGTGGCGCTGTTCGTGTTCGAGTTCGGGCAATACTGGATGCACCGCGCGATGCACAACTGGACGCCGCTGTGGCTGACCCACGCGCCGCATCACCATCTGACGCAATTGAACGCGATGAAGGGCCTGACCGGCAATCCGATCGAGCTGTTCCTGATCAGCCTCGGGGTGATCGCGCTGCTTGATGTGGACTTGAACGCCCTGTTCGCCAGCTTCACTGTCGGCGGCGCGATCGCGGCCTTTGCGCATGGCAATGTGAAGGCCAATCCGCCGATCTGGTACGGCTACTTCTTCACCACCATCCGCAACCACTCGCTGCACCACACCGCGCTGAGCTATGAAGACACCCGCTGCAATTACGGCAACTCGGTGATTTTCTTCGACCGCCTGTTCGGCACCTACAAGGAGGGCGAGAGCGTGATCGTCGGTCAGGACGATCGCAAGCGCCTGTCGATCTGGGAGCAGTGGAGCTTCCCACTGCGGCCGTGGCTGGAGAAGCGCAAAGGCGCCGAGGGGTAGGCAGAGAGACCTGCTCCGAAAGGCCCATCGTCATGCTCACCGTCATCCCAGCTTGCGTTGGGATGACCGCAACAGGGTCGTTTCCGGAACGGCAGCTTTCGTCCTCAGCGAGATCGAAAGCTGCCATCCTGAGCTGACGCTTCCGCCTACTTCTTCTTCCGGCTCGCCGCGGCCGCCTTCACCACCGCCGGATCCCACGTCACGCGGGTCTGGGTTTGCGGGTTGAAGCGGTTGTCCTCGTACTTGGCGGCGTCGGCTGCGGCGATTTCGGCCTTGGTGAGGTGTTCGCTTGGGCGCAGGCTGAAGACGTCGATCCCGCGCGTGATCTCGGTGCCGTAGATGTGGCCCTTGTACCAGTAGATCGACCAGTAGCCGCCCAACACCATCTGCTTGGCATCGATCGGCCCGCGGTCGAAGAACGCGATCTCCTTGGGATTGGCGCTGTCGGTGAAATCCATCACCGAAAGGCCGCCCTGATACCAGGCTTGGGCGAACAGATCGCGGCCCGGGACGGGGATGATCGAGCCATTGTGCGCGACGCAGTTTTCCTTGTCGGTCTGGGCTGCGGGCATCTTGTAATGCGCGCGGAAGACCAGCTTGCCATCCTTGATGTCGTAGACCGCGTTGGCGCCCCAGGTCTTGGGGTCTGAGGCCCTGCAGCGCGGCCGCCCGCCGCCGCCCCATTCGTCAGTGAAGATCACCTTGGTGCCGTCATTGTTGAAGGTGGCCGAGTGCCAATAGGCAAAGCCGGTGTCGGTGACGACGTCGAGGCGCTTGGGGTTCAAGGGATCGGCGATGTCGAAGATGATGCCATTGCCCGAGCACGCGCCAGCGGCGATCTTCAGCGCGGGGAAGACGGTGATGTCGTGGCACTGATCGGTGCGCGAGGTGTCCTGCGTGCCATCGCCGTGGTCGCCGCCCTTCCACAGGCCCGCGATTTCGCCGGTGGTCTCGTCGGCAAAGACGCGCGGGCTCTTGACGATCCGCGCCTTGCCGGGGTCGGCGACCGGGATCTCGATCACGTCGATCGAAAACAGTGCGGTGCGGCTGTCCCCCGGCGTGCCGCCGATGCAGCCGGCCAGTTCCTTATCGTCGCGGATGCCTGCGGTGCCCGAGTTGTAGACGATCAGGCGCGTGTCATCGGCGCTGACGACCGAGTGGGTGTGGCTGCCCCGGCAGGTCTGCACCGCGCCGACCTGCACCGGGGCGGCGAGATTCGAGATATCGAAGATGCGCAGGCCCCGGAAGCGGTCCGCGTTGACCTTGCCCGGCGCGCCTTCCAGCCCGCAATCGACCCGGCCGCGGGTCTGTTCGACACTCATGACGAGGAGCTTGCCGACCACCGAGACATCGCCCTGCCCGCCGGGGCAGACGACCGAGCTCTTGAGCGTCGGCACGCCATCTTTGCCCAGCTGGTAGATGTTGAAGCCGTGGTATGAGCCCGCCACCATGATATCGCCGAAGAAGGCCATGTCGGTGTTGGCGAAATCGAGCAGCCCGCTGCGCTCGGCGAATTCGGTGAGGGTGTCCTCCTCCTCGCGCGGCGGGGTGGCGGCGGCTACGGCAGGCTCCGCGGGCGTGGCAAGGGCCACCTCAGCCTTCGCTTCCCCGGCCTTTTCGTCCCCATCCTTTTTGGCGGCCTTCTTGGGCGCGACCGGTGGGCGCAGGTCGGCGGGGTTGGCGGGGTTGAAGAAGCCCGCCGGCTTGGGCAGGGTTGCAACCTTCACCATGCCCATGATCGCTTCGCCCGCATTGTCGAAGCCCGCCGCAAGGCCCGCGCGCGGGTCGCTCGACAGGCCGGCCAGCAGCTTGTCCATCTTGCCGACTTCGGCCTTCTGTTCGCTTTCGATGTCGCTGACGAACTGGAACAAGACCGGGTCGGCGGCGGTGCCGTCTTCGTCGAGCAGCTCGGTCACCATGTCGACCGCGCCTTCATGGTGGGCGATCATCAGGGTCAGGAACTTGCTGTCGAACTCGGCCCCCTTGGCCTGGCCAAGCGCCTTCATGTCCTCAGGGCTCGCCATGCCTTTCATCATGTGATGCATGTGTTCGGCGTGGCCCGCCATCTTCGGGTCCTCCACCGGCGCGCCGCGCGCCTTGAGCCAGGACTGCATGAAGGCGATCTCATCGGCCTGGCTGGCATCAATGCGCCCGGCGATGGTCTGGAGATCGGCGTTGTTGGTGCGATCCTTGACCAGCTTCGCCATTTCGAGCGCCTGGCCGTGGTGCACGATCATGTGCTGCATGAAGGCGACATCTTCCGCCGTGTAGCTCGTCTGCGCGATCTGGGTCGCCTGATCGACGGTGAGAGTCTTGCTTGCCTGGCCCGGAGCGCCCGGCTGGACGATCTGTGCGCTTTGCGCATGGGCGATGCCCGAGGCGGAAAGCAGCAGGGCGGCGGCAAGAGCGGCGCGCGAAGTGCGCGCGGCGGCGGTATCGGTCATGATTGTCCCCTTGAATCGATCGCCGATCGACGATTGACTGCCAGACTGCCTGCGCGCGCGCGGCAGTCAAGCCCGCCGGCGCGCTTGCAAGAGGTTGTTCGACGAATGCGCGACCGCGTTCGAGCAGCCGCATGGCGCATCGCGCCCGATTCGCCGCAATCCGGTCGCTTGCGACGCACCGTTTGTCGCATGGGATCAACTGCGTGCTTGCGGCGGCAAAGCGCGCGTGGATAAGATCGCCGTTAAGCCCGCGGCAACTCTGTTGGAGTAACTTTTCCGACCATGGCATTCCCCCGCTTTCTCGCCGCCCTCACCGGTATCGCCGCCGCGCTTGCGGCGATCGCCACTCCAGCAGCCGCGCGGGATACTGAGGCGCAGGGGGATGATCTCCAGGCGACCTTCGATAGCACCTTCGGCACCCAGGCCCGATCGCCCCAGAGCTTCGATGCGGTCTATGCCTCCAGCTTCGAGCAGCGGATCGCGATGCTTGCCGATCCGGCAATGGGCCGTATCGGCGTTGCCGCGGTCGACCTTGCCACCGGCGAGGAAGTGATGGTGCTCGGCGATCAGCTCTTCCCGATGGCCTCGACCAGCAAGGTCGCGATCGCTGCGACTTATCTTGAGATGGTCGAGAACGGGAAGTATTCGCTCACCTCCGAATTTCCGCTGATGATGCCGGTCGCCTCGGCCAAGTATTCCTCCGCCAAGGCGCCGGTGCGCGCGGGGCAGTACATGCCGGCGATTGACCTGATCGAAATCATGATCACCCGCTCCTCCAACCCCGCAACCGATGCGCTGCTTGCCGCGGTTGGGGGGCCATCGGTGGTCAACGAATTCATGAAGCGCAAGGGGATCGGCCAGTTCTCGATCAACCGCGACATTGCGACGCTGGTGCGCGACGACGGCGAGTTCAACCCGGCCACCTATGTCGACAGCCGCGACGCCGCGACCCCGCGGGCCATGACGCGTCTGCTGTCCGGGCTCTACAAGGGCGAGTTCCTGTCCGACCAAAGCCGTCAGGTGCTGCTCGGCGCGATGAGCCGCACTGTCACCGGCAAGCGCCGCATCCCTGCGAACATCCCGCTCGAAGCGCGGGTCAGCCACAAGACCGGCACGCTCAGCAACACCTCCAGCGATGTCGGTCTGATCGAATGTCCCGATGGGCGCGTGATCGCGGTGGCGATCTACGTCACCGGACAGGGCTCCAAGCAGGCCCGCGAGGAGAGTATCGCCGGGATCGCGAGGGCGCTTTACGATGGCTTCGCCGCGCGCGCGCAAGCGAACCCGGTCAGGAACTGGGCAAGCGCGCCCTACGGCAACGGCGGCTAGCACCGCCCCGCATTCAAGCCGCGCGGGCGACACGCCTGACGCAAGGCAACAGAAAAGGGCGGCACCCGCAAAGGTGCCGCCCTTGGCGTATCCGGTTCCGGGCGGGGCTTATTCGGCCGCCGCTTCGACCTCGTTGGCGATCCGCTCGGCCTCATCGCCCACTTCATCGGTGGTCTTGACCGCGGCGTTGGCAGCCTCGTCCGCGGCAGCCTCGATGCCTTGCGCGGTCTGGTCGGCGGCGCTTTCGATGGCTTCGCCCGCGCTGTCGGCATTGGCCTCGGCATCGGCAGCCATTGCGTCGACAGCGTCCTCGGTCTTTTCCTCGGTCTGGCCGCTGCACGCCGTAAGGCCGAGCGCCGAGGCGGCGATGGCGGCGGCGAGGATGATCTTGCGCATGGGATTGTGTCCTTTCAGGTGATCTGGTCCGGGATCGAAACTAGGGAGCGCGCGCGCGGGAAACAAGGCGCACGGCGTCGGACGTGCCGGTCTTGCCGCATTTTCGACACATTTGGTGGCCTCGCCACTGCGGCACGCCCCCGCGCCAAACCCCTACCCCCACAGCGTCCTGCCTGCTAGCACGCGGCATGGCCGAAAAGCAGCACCTCTATCTCGTCGACGGGGCGTCCTACATCTTCCGGGCCTATCACCGCCTGCCCCCGCTGACGAACCCGGAAGGCACGCCGGTGGGCGCGGTCTATGGCTACACGACGATGCTGTGGAAGCTCGCCGCCGATCTCGACGAGGCGGACGGGCCAACCCACCTTGCGGTGATCCTTGATGCCAGCGGGGTGTCTTTCCGCAATGAAATCTACGATCTCTACAAGGCCAATCGCCCCGAAGCGCCCGAGGATCTGAAGCCCCAGTTCCCGCTGATCCGCGACGCCACCCGCGCCTTCAGCCTGCCGTGCATCGAGGTTCCCGGGCTGGAGGCGGACGACCTCATCGCCACCTATGCCCGCCGGGCGCAGGAGCGCGGCTGGGACGTCACTATCGTCAGCTCCGACAAGGATCTGATGCAGCTCATCGGCGACGTGGGCGGAGCCCGCATCGACATGCTCGACACGATGAAGAACCAGCGCATCTGGCTCCCCGAGGTCGAGGAGAAGTTCGGCGTCACCCCCGATCTGGTCGGCGACGTGCTGGCGCTGATGGGCGATAGCGTGGACAACGTGCCCGGCATCTACGGCATCGGCCCCAAGACCGCCTCCAAGCTGATCGCCGAACACGGATCGCTCACCGCGGCGCTTGATTCTGCCCCGGCGATGAAGCCCTCCAAGCTCAAGGACCGCCTGATCGAAGGGCGCGGCGATGCCGAGCTTTCGAAGATCCTCGTGACCCTCAAGGAAGATTGCGATCTCCCCCAGCCGCTCGACGAGATGGTGCTCGGCCCCGTCCCGCCTGAACCGCTCGCCGCCTTCCTCGAACACCACGGCTTCACCTCGCTGCTGCGGCGGCTGGACGCCGGGCGCGGCAGCCCTTCGCGCACCACCGATCTCAATCCGGCCAAGCCCAGCACGCCCGGAGCGAACGCCGCTGCAATCGGCGAGGCGAACCGCCAGACGCTTCCCGATTTCCCGGCTGTCGATCATTCGGCTTACGAAACGGTGCAGACGATGGAGCGGCTCGAAGCATGGATCGCCCGCGCCTCGGCCGCGCAGATCCTCGCGGTCGATACCGAGACGACCTCGCTGGATGCAATGCGCGCCGATCTGGTGGGGATCAGCCTCGCATTGGGGCCGAATGACGCTTGCTACATTCCGCTGGCCCATGGCGGGACGGATATGTTCGCGCAGAAGCCTGAGCAGGTGGCGATGGCGCAGGCGCTCGCCGCATTGAAGCCGCTGCTGGAGGACGAGGCCGTTCTCAAGATCTTCCAGAACGGCAAGTATGACCTGAACGTGCTGGCCCGTGTCGGGATTGCGGTTGCTCCGATCGACGATACGATGGTGATCAGCTTCGATCTTGATGCCGGACGCGGCGAGGAGGGCATCGGAGGCGGCCACGGGATGGACGAGCTTTCCCAGCGCCACCTCGGCCACGCGCCCATTCCCTTCAAGGACGTGTGCGGCACCGGCAAAAAGGCGATTCTGTTCGGCGAAGTGCCCTTGGACCGCGCCACCGCCTACGCCGCCGAGGATGCCGACATCACCTGGCGGCTCCACGCGCACTTGAAGCCCCGCCTCGCCATTGAAGGCGGAAGCCGGGTCTATGAACGCGTCGATCGTCCGCTGATCCCGGTGGTCGCCCGCATGGAGCGCGAAGGCATCAAGGTTGATCGCGCGCGGCTGGCGAAGCTATCGGAAGAATTTGCTATCGAAATCGGGCGGCTTGAGGGCGAGATCCACGCGGTCGCGGGGCAGGAGTTCACCGTCGGCAGTCCCAAGCAATTGGGCGAGATCCTGTTCGAAAAGCTTGGCTACAAGGGCGGCAAGAAGGGCAAGACCGGGCAATATTCAACCGACGTTTCGGTGCTGGAGAAGCTCGCCGGCGAAGGCGCGCCGATTGCGCGGCTGGTGCTGGAATGGCGCCAGCTGGCGAAGCTCAAGTCAACCTATACCGATGCGCTTCAGGCCGCGATCAACCCTGATACGGGCCGCGTCCACACCAGCTATAGTCTGGTGGGCGCGCAGACCGGGCGGCTCTCGTCGACCGATCCGAATTTGCAGAACATACCGATCCGCACCGCGATTGGGCGGCAAATCCGCGAGGCCTTCGTCTCCGAGCCCGGCAACGTGCTGCTCGCTGCCGACTATTCGCAGATCGAACTCAGGCTCGCGGCGCATATGGCCGATGTGCCCGCGTTGAAGGAGGCCTTCGCCGCCGGAGAGGACATCCACGCCCGCACCGCGCGCGAGATGTTCGGCGAGGTCAACCGCGACACCCGCGGGCGGGCCAAGACGATCAACTTCGCGATCCTCTACGGCATCTCTCGCTGGGGCCTCGCAGCCCGGCTGGAGGTGCCGGCCGAAGAAGCGCAAGCCATGATCGACACCTATTTCCTGCGCTTCCCCGGCATTCAGCGGTATATCCACGAGACTTTGGAGAGCGTCCGGGCGCGCGGCTATTCCGAAACGCTGTTCGGCCGCAAGACGTGGTTCCCGCGGATCAATTCCAAGAACCAGGCCGAACGGCAGGGGAGCGAGCGCGCCGCGATCAACGCGCCGATCCAGGGCACCAGCGCCGATATCATCAAGCGCGCGATGGCGCGGATGCTGCCGGCGCTGGCCGAGGCGGGCCTCACCGATGTGCGGATGCTGCTGCAGGTGCACGACGAATTGGTGTTCGAACTGCCCGAGGGGCGGGTCGAAGCTGCCACCCCGATCATCCGCCGGGTGATGGCCGAGGCGGCGCTGCCCGCGGTGGACTTGACCGTGCCGCTCGGGATCGAGATCGGCACCGGGCTATCATGGGACGCGGCGCACTGACCGTTTGATCGTCACCCGCCCCTCATTCGTCACCCCAGCGAAAGCTTGGGCCTAGGGCGGCGTAGCACCGCGTTCGACCCCTGCTTGCCCCCTCCCAGACCCCCGTCTGGCCAGCCCGAGGGCGCCGAATTCAGGCCGATTTTGCCGCAGATCCCAGCTTTCGCTGGGATGACGGCGGAGGGGTGAGCTGCAAAATGTTTCACGTGAAACATTCGGCGAACATCAATCGTGCTTCTTCTCGCGGGTCGGCTTGAGCATCTCCGGCGGGAAGAACCCGATCGGCTGGACTGATGCCGCGCGCTTCTTCAGCTCGCCGCGCATCTTCAAGTATTCGTCCTCCATCTCGGCGGTCACCGTGGCGCGCGAATCCTTGAGCGCGGCGTCGAAATCGCGTGCCCCCACCTCACTCACCTCGCTGCCCACGCGGCGCAGCGCGGCAAGCCCGGCGCGGCGCACCAGATCCTCGAGATCCGCGCCGGTGAAACGCTCGGTCTGGCCCGCCAGCGCGGCCAGATCGACGTCCTTGCCCAGCGGCATCTTGGCCGTGTGAATGCCAAGGATGTGCTCGCGCCCGGCCGTGTCGGGGGTGCCGACATAGACCAGCTCGTCAAAGCGGCCCGGCCGCAGCAAGGCGGGATCGACCAGCGTCGGGCGATTGGTGGCGCCGATCACCACCACCGATTGCAGCTCCTCAAGCCCGTCCATCTCGGCAAGGATGGTGTTGACGACCCGGCCCGTCACCTGCGGCTCGCCCTGGCCGGAGCCGCGCGCGGGTACGAGGCTGTCGATCTCGTCGATGAAGATCACGCAGGGCGCCACCGCACGGGCACGGGCGAACAGCTTGGCGATCTGCTGCTCGCTTTCGCCGTACCACTTCGAAAGCAGGTCGGAGCTTTTCATCGAGATGAAATTCGCCTCCGCCTCCTTGGCGACGGCCTTGGCGAGCAGTGTCTTGCCGGTGCCGGGCGGGCCGTAAAGCAGGAATCCCTTGGCCGGGCGAATGCCGAGGCGGCGGAAGGCGTCAGGGTTCTTGAGCGGGAGTTCGATCCCCTCCCTCAGCTTGTCGGTCGCCTCGCCCATGCCGCCGATGTCGTTCCAGCCGACGTTGGGCACCTGCACCATCACCTCGCGCATGGCCGAAGGCTGGACGCGCTTCAGGGCGCTGAGGAAATCGTCGCGGCTGACGCACAGGTCTTCGAGAACTTCGGGCGGAATGGTGCGCTCGTCCAAGTCGAGCCGCGGCATGATCCGCCGCACCGCCTCGATCGCCGCCTCGCGGGCCAGCGCTGCGATATCCGCGCCGACAAAGCCGTGGGTGACGCGGGCGAGCTCGTCGAGGTCGACGGCGGATTCCAGCGGCATCCCGCGGGTGTGGATGGCGAGAATCTCGCGCCGCCCCCGCTGGTCGGGCACGCCGATCACGATCTCGCGGTCGAAACGGCCCGGACGGCGCAGCGCCTCGTCAATCGCGTCGGGCCGGTTTGTAGCGGCGATCACCACGAGGTTGGCGCGCTTTTCCAGCCCGTCCATCAGGGTCAAGAGCTGGGCGACGAGCCGCTTCTCCGCCTCGCCCGGCACCTGGGTGCGTTTGGGCGCGATCGAATCGATTTCGTCGATGAAGATGATCGCAGGCGCGGCGCGGCTCGCCTCCTCGAACACCTCCCGCAGCCGCTTTTCGCTCTCGCCATAGCCCGAGCCCATGATTTCCGGCCCGTTGATGGTGAAGAACTCCGCGTCGCTCTCGTTGGCGACCGCCTGCGCGAGGCGGGTCTTGCCGGTGCCCGGCGGGCCGTGGAGCAGCACGCCCTTGGGCGGCTCGACCCCGAGGCGGATGAACAATTCAGGGTAGCGCAGCGGCAGCTCGACCATTTCGCGCAGCGCGCGGATGGTGTCCTCCATCCCGCCGACATCATCGTAGTTGACGACGGCCCGGCCATCGCGCGGCTCCTCGAACTCGGCGCGCAGCTCGACTTCGGTGTTCTCATCGATGTGGACGAGCCCCTTGGGGCTGGTCGAGGCGACGGTGAGGCGGATCTGGGTGAGGGCATAGGCCGGCGCGCGCAACATCTGGCGCACGTCTGCGGGCATGTTCTGGACGGGCTGCTGGCCGGTGGTCGCGACCACGTCGCCAGCGACCAGTGGGCGGCGAAAGAAGTTTCGCTTCAAGGCCTGAGTCGGCCCCTGCAGGCGCATCTCGCGCTGGGCGGGGGCGAAGACCACGCGGGTCGCGGGACGGGATTCGCCACGCGCGATCTCGACATGCTCGCCCGAACCCGCCTCGGCATTCGCGCGCTGGAGCCCGTCGAGGCGCACCACGTCGAGCGCGTCATCTTCGGGATAGGCGGCCATTGCGATCGCGGCTGTGGTGCGCTTGCCGCGGATCTCGACCACGTCGCCCTCGGTGATGCCGAGTTTCTGGAACGCCGTGCGGGGCATGCGCGCGATGCCGGCTCCCGATTCCTCCTGGCGCGCGGGCGCGACCTGCAGCCGGGTCGTTCGGGCGGGAATTTCGGCTTCGGAGGCGGCCATCGGGCAAGTCCCTGCTGTGTCGATTGCGAGACCGATAGCTAGGAACCCCGAGGTTCGAATGCAATCGGTGCCGCGCCGCGTGACGCAGAGCTTGTGCTCGGTGCGGAAGGCTCCTCGGGGCAGAGCAAGAAAAAAGCCCGGCACGAGTGCCGGGCTTGAAAAGTTTGGGAGAGGATGCCTGAAAGGCAAGTCTCAAATGGCCCAGTTTTTGGAATTGTGCAAGTGCGAAAGGAGTCCAAATGATTGCAAAAATCGCAATCAATCTCCGAATTGGTGCATTTCCGTACGCATTCCTGCAATTATCTGCTCAAAGTGGAGGCAATCGCTCAAACTTTGAGCAGAATTTGCCTCTGTGACTCTTTTGCGACGCAACATGAACCCCGATTCGACTCGGGGATGCGGGCGGGCGTGACAGCGCCTCCGGAACGCACTAATCACCAAGGCGATCCCGAGAGGAAGGTTGTCCGCCAAGTGCGCGATACGACAAGAGGCAGGAAGGCCCGATGACGAAGCTTTACAACGATGCGGCCAGTGCGCTCGCCGACGTTCTACGCGACGACATGCTGATCGCCGCCGGTGGCTTCGGCCTGTGCGGTCTGCCCGAAAGGCTGCTCGATGCGATCCGCGATTCGGGCGTCACCGGCCTCACCTTCGCCAGCAACAATGCCGGGATCGACAACGAGGGTATCGGCAAACTGCTGCGGACCCGGCAGGTCAAGAAGATGATCAGCTCCTATGTCGGCGAGAACAAGGAGTTCGAGCGGCAATATCTTGCTGGCGAGCTCGAGGTTGAGTTCTGCCCGCAAGGCACGCTCGCCGAGCGGATGCGCGCAGGGGGCGCCGGCATCCCCGGCTTCTACACCCGCACCGGTGTCGGCACCGAGGTTGCCAAGGGCAAGGAGCACAAGGATTTCCCCGACCGCGACGGCGTGATGCAAACCTATATCCTCGAGCACGGCATCTTTGCCGATCTCGCGATCATCAAGGCGTGGAAGGCTGACGAGACCGGCAACCTTGTGTTTCGCAAGACCGCGCGCAACTTCAACCTTCCGGCTGCGACCTGCGGCAGGGTCTGCGTTGTCGAGGTCGAGGAGGTGGTGCCGTCCGGTGCGCTCAATCCCGATGATATTCATTTGCCGGGCGTATTCGTAAACCGGATCGTCCTTGGCGCACCGTATGAGAAGATGATCGAGTTTCGCACCGTGCGTCAAAGGGAGGCGGCATAATGAACCGGAAGACTTTTGCACTGATCCCCGTTTTGGCGTTAGCCAGCACAGCGCTGTCCGGCTGCGTGGCGGTCGCGATCCCGGTGCTGGCCGGATCGGCAATGGCGGGCAGGCAGATCGTCGGCAAGGAAGCCGACACGGCCCCGGCCCAAGCTGCGCCCGCCCCGACGCCGACGCCGACCCCGGCCCCGGCCCCGGCCCCGGTTCCGGCACCAAGGCCGACTCCAGCACCTACTCCTACCCCGACCCCGACGCCGACCCCGGTACCCGCGCTCGCACCGAAGCCGACACCCGCCCCCGTCCCAGCGCCCACGCCCACGCCCACGCCTGCGCCAATGCCCGCTCCCATGGCGGCCCCTGCGCCAAGGCCTACGCCCGCTCCTGCGCCCGTGCTTGCGCCCAAGCCTGTCACCGCGCCTTCCCAGCCTCCGGCTGCCCCGGCCCCGGCCGGGCCGGTGCGGAGCGCGCCCACGGCTCCTGCCGCTCCTGCTCCGGCTCCCGCGTCTGCGGCGCCTCCCGGGCTTCCGCCGGCCACCGCCTATCCGGATCCGGCTCGGCCACTGGCGGCCGAACAAGCCAATTTCGCCCGTTTCGTGCGTTATGCGCAGGTCTCAGCCCGGCAAGGCTTGGGCGGGGCCGAACTTCCCTCGGCGATGTTGATCGATCCGGTCGCGCTCGACGGGAAGCGCCGTCGCTGCGCGGTGGGCGAGCAGCTCGTCGCGGTGATCGACCTTGATCCAGCCGGCGGGGTCTTCGTACCCCCGGCGAGCCCGGGGAAGGAGCCCGGCCTTGCGCTCGGCCTTGCGGTGATGCGCGAAGCGGGGGTGGAAATCGCCTGGCTGTCCGACCTCGCCACTGACCGGTCCGGCAGCGTACGCACCGCGCTTGAGCAATCCGGGCTCGACCCGCGCGGCCAAGACATCATTTCGCTGCGCCGCGAGGAGAGCGATACCAAGGACCAACGCAAGGCCAATCTCGGCGCGATCACCTGCATTGTCGCCATCGCCGGTGATGAACGGACAGATTTCGACATGCGTTTCAAGTATCTGCGCAACCCTGAGGCTGGGGCCGGTATCGAGACCCTGATCGGCGACGGTTGGTTCCTGATCGAACCGCTGATCGGCAAGTAAGGACACGAAACCCCGATGACCACGCTTCCCACGGGTTGGACCCGCGACGAGATGGCCGCGCGCGCAGCCCGCGAATTGCGCGACGGCTATTACGTCAATCTCGGCATCGGCATCCCGACGCTGGTCGCCAATCACATTCCTGAAGGGATGCTGGTGACGCTCCAGAGCGAGAACGGGATGCTCGGCATCGGGCCGTTCCCCTATGACGACGAGGTTGATCCCGATCTGATCAACGCCGGCAAGCAGACCATCAGCGAGCTGCCGCATTCCGCCTATTTCGACAGCGCGACCAGCTTCGCGATGATTCGCGGCGGGCACATTGATCTCACCGTCTTGGGCGCCATGGAGGTGGCCGAGAACGGGGACATCGCCAACTGGATGATCCCGGGCAAGATGATCAAGGGCATGGGCGGGGCGATGGATCTGGTAGCCGGGGTCAAGAAGATCATCGTGGTAATGGACCACACGGCGAAGGACGGCTCGCCGAAATTCATTCCCCAATGCACCCTGCCGCTGACAGGGGCGGGGGTGGTCGACATGATCATCACCAATCTCGCGGTGTTTGCACGGCCCGATCACGCCTCGCCCTTCCGCCTGATCGAGACGGCGCCCGGCGTAACCGCAGCCGACATCGCCGCGACCACCACAGCGCATTACGTGGTGTGATGCGACGTGCGCTCGCGCTTGGCATTGTCGCGCTGCTTGCGGTAGCCGGAGGGATGTTCGCCTTTATCTCCCCGCCGCGGCTGCTGTCATACTACGACCGTGCCGCGGGCGGAGGCACCAGCGCCTTGCTGGCGGCGGAAGGAGTGCCGTTTGGAACGCGTGGGCAGAAGCTCGACATCTGGGCGCCCAACATGCCGACGCACGGCCCCCTCCCGGTCGTCATCTTCTGGTACGGCGGCGGCTGGGCCAAGGGGGATCGCACCTCCTATGCCTTTGCCGGCCGGGCGCTGGCGAAGGCCGGGTTCCTGGTGGTGATCCCCGATTATCGAAAGGTGCCCGACGTCCACTTCCCCGCCTTCCTCGATGACGGGGCCGAGGCGGTGGCGTGGGTGGAGAACAACATCACCCAGTATCAGGGCGATCCCGCGCGGGTAGCGGTTATGGGCCATTCGGCGGGCGCCTATCAGGCGGTGATGCTGGCGCTCGATGCCAAGCGGCTGGCGGCGGCCGGGGCTGACCCTGCGACCATCAAGGCGGGCGTGGGCCTGTCCGGGCCCTATGACTTCCACCCCTTCACCTCCGAGCGCGCGATTGCCGCGTTCAGCCAATGGCCGCGCCCCGAGGAGACCCAGCCGATCCAATTCGCCCGCGCCGACGCGCCGCCGCTGCTGCTCGTCACCTCGGACGGGGACGAGACCGTACGCCCCCGCAACGCGAACAACCTCGCCGCCAAGTTGCGCCAGCTTGGCGCGCCGGTGGAGGTGAAGAACTACGGGCCGCTCAACCACGAGGAGGTGGTGATGGCGCTCTCGGTCCCGTTCCGCAGCAAAGGCCCGGTGCTGGCGGACTCTGTCGCCTTCCTGCACAAGCATCTGGGGCAATGACCGTGTGGTTGCCCACGCCCCGCAACCCCAACGCGCCGCTCGCCGGGTTGAAGGTCGTGGAGCTCGCCCGCGTGCTGGCAGGGCCGTTCTGCGGGCAGATCCTTGCGGACTTGGGCGCTGACGTCATCAAGGTCGAGAGCCCGGAAGGCGACGGCACCCGGTTGTGGGGCCCGCCATGGGTCGAGCGGACCGACGCCTCGGGCACAGTCCACCGCGAGGCGGCCTATTACCACGCCTGCAACCGCGGCAAACGTTCGATCATCGCCGACTTCGGGAACGCAGATGACCTCGCCCGAGTGCGTGACCTGTGCGCCGAAGCCGACGTGGTGATCGAGAACTTCAAGACCGGCAGCCTCGCCAAGTTCGGGCTCGACTACACCGGTCTTGCGGCCACCAACCCCGGACTTGTCTATTGCTCGATTACCGGCTTCGGCCAGACCGGGCCGCGTGCACACGAAGCGGGCTACGACTTTGTCGCCCAGGGGATGAGCGGGCTGATGTCGCTGACCGGCGAGCCGGAAGGGCACCCGGTCAAGATGGGCATTTCGATCTCGGACCTGTCCACGGGGGTGTGGGCGGCGAACGGTGTGCAGGCGGCGCTGCTGATGCGGGCAAGGACAGGGAAAGGCCAGCAGGTCGACATGAGCCTTCTCGACTGCTCGGTCGGCCTCCTCGCCAACCAGGCGAGCTATTTCTTCACCACGGGCGAGAACCCGCCTCGCATGGGCAACGCCCACGCGCAGGTCGCGCCCTATGGCGTCTTTGCCGTGAGCGACGGCCACGTTATCCTCGCACCGGCCAACGACGGGCTGTTCCGCAAGCTGATGGCGGTGCTGGGCCGCAGCGAATTGTGCGATGACCCGCGCTTCCGGGCCAATGGCGATCGGACTGCGAATGCGGCCGCGCTCGACGCACAAATTGCAGCCGCCACAAAGGCTTGGACCAAACAAGGCCTGCTCGATGCCTGCCATGCGGCGGGCGTTCCGGCGGGGCCGATCAACCGACTGGACGAGGTTTTCGCCGACCCGCAGGTCGTCGCCCGCGGCCTCAGGGTGGAGCTTGGCGGGATGGCCGGGGTGCGCAGCCCGTTCACCTTCTCGGACGCCGAACTGGCGCTCGACCGGCCCTCGCCGATCCACGGCGAGCACGGTTAGGCGAAAAGCCGCGCCCCGGCGCGCCACAGTCGCTCGAAGGGCCCTTGGCCGAACCGCGCCACCCATAAGGGCGACCACAGCAGCATCCCTGCCACCGGCACCAGCCCGAGCACGACCGCCTGCCAGCGGGTGACCTCGCCGAACAGGGCGAGGCCCCAGCCGGTGAAGATCGCCGACAGGATCACGCTGGTCATCAGGTAATTGCTGAGCGACATCCGCCCGACCATCCCAAGCCTGCGGGCCAAGCCGCTGTCCTTGCTCAGGAAAGCCATCGCGAGCGCGGCATAGCTCAGCGCCAGCAGCATGTCGAAGGGTGCCGAGATCACCAGCGCCACCGGGCCGACCAGCGCGGCGGGGAAGCCCTCGGCCACCTGCCACGCGGCGAGCAGCAGCAGGCTGGGCAGCGCCACCAGCGCGGCGATCCCGGCCACCCGTTGCAGCCGGAACGTCCGCCATTCGCCCTTGAGCATCCCTGCGCGCCACAGGCCCATGCCCAGAGCGATGGCGGCGAGATTGAGGGGGAGGGCAGCCACCAGCGTCCCGATCTGCCCCGGTATCCCGAGCGTCCGGCGCACCACCCGCTCGCCCAGACCCTCGCGGCCCTGTTCAAGCAGCACCGCGATGGTCGCGGCGTCATGGCCGAACTGCCGCTCCGCCCAAAGCAGCGCATCCGAGCCCAAATGTTTCACGTGAAACGCCACCAAAGGGGGGCCTAGCGCGGTCAAACCGAGGGCTAAGTGCACCATAACGAGGCCTAGAGCGACGCTAACCAGACCCTGCGCCGAGAGCCCTGCCAGCAGCGGCAGAAACAGCCCCGCCATCGCATAGGCACGCAGCACGTCGTTGCTGGCCAGCAGCGTCGCATGGACGAGGCCGATGGCGAACAGCACAAGCATGCGCGCATAATGCGCCCGCCATGGGGATGCTCCCGCCCGCTCGATCAGGATCAGGCAGCCCACCCCGAACAGCATCGCGAACAGCGTGCGGAACTTGTCCTCGACGAAAACGAAGCTCGCCAGCCACACCCAATAGTCCGCCGGGCCAACGCCGCCCGCGTGATTTGGGCCATAGGCAAGGGGGTTGTAATAGGCCGGCCCCGGCAGCGCGAAGGCGAGGACGTTCATCCCCACGATTCCGATCACCGCCACGCCCCGCAGCGCGTCAAGCGCGAGGATGCGCCCGGACACTAGCGGGGTCATAGCGGAAGGGTAGGGGGCGGGTGCCGTCATGGACAGCACCCTATCCCGAAACTCAGGCCAGGGCAGCCTTCAGATCGTCAACCAGGTCGAGCCGCTCCCACGGGAACAGGTCGCCGGCCGGCTTGCGGCCGAAATGGCCATAGGCGGCGGTCGGCTGGTAGATCGGCTTGTTGAGGCCGAGATGCGTGCGGATCGAACGCGGGGTGAGGCCGCCCAGCTTGGCGATGCCGAGGATCGCCTGTTCGATCGTGTCGTCGCCCACCGTGCCGGTCTCGTGCGTGTCGACATAGAGCGACAGCGGCTTTGAGACGCCGATCGCATAGGCGATCTGGATGGTGCAGCGCGTCGCGAGCCCTGCGGCGACCACGTTCTTGGCGAGATAGCGGGTGATGTAGGCCGCCGAACGGTCAACCTTGGTCGGATCCTTGCCGCTGAACGCGCCGCCGCCGTGCGGAGCCGCGCCGCCATAGGTGTCAACGATGATCTTGCGGCCCGTGAGCCCTGCGTCGCCATCCGGCCCGCCGATTTCGAAGCTGCCGGTCGGATTGATGAAGTATTCGGTCTCGCGCAGCAGCACCGGCGGGATCACCTCGGCGACGACGGCCTTCACATAGGCTTCAAGCTCGGCCTGCTTGGCGGGATCGCTTTCGTCATAGCCGGCCTTGTGCTGGGTCGAGACCACCACGGCGGTCGCGGCGACCGGCAGCGAGCCTTCATAACGCAGCGTGACCTGGCTCTTGGCGTCAGGCTCGAGGAACGGCGCTGCGCCGGAGTGGCGGTCTGCGGCCATGCGCTCTAGGATCTTGTGGCTGTAGTAAAGCGTTGCCGGCATGAGGTCCGGGGTCTCGTCGGTCGCGTAACCGAACATGATGCCCTGATCGCCCGCGCCTTCGTCCTTGTTGTCGCCCGCGTCCACGCCTTGCGCGATGTGTGCGGACTGACCGTGGAGGTTGTTTTCGAAGCGGAAGGTTTCCCAATGGAAGCCGTCCTGCTCATAACCGATGCGCTTCACCGTGTTGCGCACGGTCGCCTCGATCTCTTCCTTGGCGCCCGGCGCCCACTCGCCGTTCTCGTAGACGCCCTTGCAGCGGATCTCGCCCGCCAGCACCACGAGCTGGGTGGTGGTCAGGGTTTCGCAGGCGATGCGCGCCTCCGGGTCCTTCGACAGGAACAGATCGACGATTCCGTCCGAAATCTGGTCGGCGACCTTGTCGGGGTGGCCTTCGGAGACGCTTTCGGAGGTGAAGAGATAGTTGGTGCGCATGAATACCCCGGGGGATGAGAGTGCGGATCGGCGCGGGGCTGAGCACCTTATAGAGATATAAGGAAACCTTTATGTCCCGCTTCTGCGCTCCGCCCTAGCCGCGCGCGCGGGCGAGCGCAAGCAATCTCGGCAACACGAGGCCGAGCAGAATGAACAGCGCCGCCCAGGCGAGCGTCAGCGTGTGGCCCCATTGCCCGAATAATGTCGGCGGCTTGGCCGGGGGCATCACGCCCGAGACGGCTGCGGCCTTGCCGCGTGCGATCGCCTGGCGCACCAGGCCGCCCGCATCGATCACGGCGCTGATCCCGGTGGTGGTCGAGCGCAACACCGGCAGCCCTTCCTCGATCGCGCGCATCCGCGCCTGCCCGACGAATTGCGGCGAGCCCCAGGCGCCGAACCAGCCATCGTTCGAAGGGTTGAAGATGAAATCGGGGCGGTTGGCAGGATCGACCACCTCGCCCGAAAAGACGATCTCGTAGCAGATCTGCACCCCGACCTTGCCGTGCCCGCCCCCGGATCGGCTCAGATCGAGGGTGCGCGGGCCGGGGCCGGGCTTGTAATCGATGCTGCCCGCGACCAGCCGCTGGAGCCCAAGCGGTTCGAGCAGGGGGCGCAGCGGCAGGTATTCGCCATAGGGCACAAGGTGCGCCTTGTCGTAGCCTGCAAGGATGCGCCCTGCGCCATCCAGTGCCGTAACCGAATTGCGCGCGCCGACGAGGGTGGGCGTCGCGCCCGCGCGCTTGCGGAAGTCGAGGTTGACGACGCCGGTGACCAGAGCCGATTTCGGGCCGATCACCTTGCCGATGCGGCGCCGCGCGTAGACCGGATCGCCCCCGGCGGTCATCGCCGCGTAATAGCCCGGCGGGTAGCCATCTTCGAGGTAGTCCGGGAGCGCGCTTTCGGGCCACAGGACGATCCGCGATTGCTCGCGGCCGGGCGCGGTCAGGCGGGTGAGGCGCGCGAACTGCTCCTCGAACTTGGAGCCGTCGTTGATCTCGGATTGCGGGATGTAGGGCTGGACAAGGGTGTAGCGCTGGCCCTTGATGGGCCGCGTCACCGCGATCGACGGGAGGATCAGCATCCCCGCTGCCACCACCAGCGCGAGCGCGGCGACGGCGAGCCAGCGCCGCGCGGCAAGGCCGGCGATCAGCAGCGCGGCGATCAGGAGAGTGAGGCCGGAGAGGGCATAAGTCCCCATCCACGGTAGCAGCGACGCCATCCCTGGCGTGTCCCATGACCCCAGCAGCATCAGCCCGACTGGGGGCCACGGGTAGCCGGTAAACACCCACCCGCGCAGCCACTCGGTGACGATCCACGCGCCCGCGAAAACCAGACCGAAGGCCCACATCGGCCGCTTGCGCGCCAGCAGGTGCGCCGCCAGGGTCGCCAAGGCAGGATACCAGGCGAGATAGATACACAACAGCGGCACCGCAGCCCAGCCGAGCGCCTCGGGCATCTTGGCCTGATGGGTGAAGGCGGTCGCGATCCAGTTGTTGGCGAGGCTCAGGTGCGCCCAGCCGAACAGCCAGCCCCGCCATAGCGCGCTGCGCCAGCCCGGGGCGGTGTGGGCGAGCCACACGAAGCCCGCCAAGGCGGCGAGCCCCAGCGGCCAGAGGTGCAGCGGCGGGTAGGCGCAGGCGCCGATCAGGCCCAGCGCGATGGCGGCTAGGCCCGCACGGCGCTGCGCCAGCGCCGCAAGCGCAGCCAGCCGCTCAAGCATCGCGATCAGCCGACGGTTTCGAGTGCGCCGTCGCTGGAGCCGCTATCATCGCCGCGGATCGAAGGCGGGAGGATCGAGCTGTCGATCACACCGCGATTCCCGGCGCCGTCGTCATCGGCAGCCTTGCGCGGGCGGCGAGCGCGCGCCGGCTTTTCGCTGCGTTCGGCAGCCGTACGTTCGGGACGTTCGGGACGTTCGGGGCGTTCGGCGCGCTCGGCCGGACGTTCGGCCGGGCGTTCGGCGCGTTCGGCAGCGCGTTCCGGACGCTCGCTGCGCTCGGGACGCCGCTCGCCGCGGTTATCCTCGCGCCCATTCTCTTTGGGCTTGCGATGCGGCTGCTGACGGCGCGGGCCGCGCTGGCGGTTGTCGTCGCGGTCATCGCCCCGATCAGTGGCACGATCATAGCCGCGATCCCCGTCACGCTCCCCGCCCCGTTCATTGCCGCCGAAGGCTTCGCCCTCCTGCCCCGGCTCGCCCTCAAGCACCTCGCCGCGCGGGTCGTTGTCCTGCTGTTCGTAGACCGAACGGGTCGGCGCCTCGCTGCGACGGCCGCGATCGAAATCGAAATCGTCGTCATAGTCCTCGGCCTGATCGCGATCATCGGGCCGGCGCGTGCCGCCGCGCTGCTCGTCCATGCGAGCCTTGTTGTCGGCAATCACGCGGAAATAGTGGTCGGCGAACTGGAGATGGTATTCCATCTGCACCCGGTCGCCGTGGTGCTGGGCGTCCTGAGCAAGCTTCTTGTACTTGTCGAGCATCTGCGGGGCATTGCCGCGCGCCCGGCTGTCGATCCGGTTCAATTGGGCGCCATTGCTGCCCTGGTTACGGTTGCCGCGGCCGCGACGCCGGTTGTTACGATTATTATTCAAGGAAGTTGTTCCTTATCAGTGACCTGGCGCGAACAATAACGGCCCGCACGGTCAACAGACCCCTTGCCCTTGCGTCACGCTTGGTCCCGGCGATGGCCTAGCCAAAGCGTAACGCGCGCTCCGCGCTGCCGCAGTCTGGGACGTGCCCTGACGGCCGTATCAGCTAAGTTTAGGAGCTTGGCCCAGCCATCTGCGCCCTTCGCAGATCGTCTTGCCTTTCCATCACGTAGCGATGCGAAACCGGTTTGCCAACCCCCACGGCGCTTTTCTCTCACCCGAGGACCAGCGCCCGGGGACGCCCGGCCAGATCGCAACGCAGCTCTACCGTGAAGCCCGCTTGCCCCGCAAGCGCGCGCACCGCCTCAGCCTGCATTGCCCCGATCTCGAGAATCGTGGCAGCGCCGGGGTTCATCAGCGCGCGCAATTGCGGGATGAGGATGCGATAATCGTCGAGACCCTCAGGCCCCGAGAACAGCGCGCTCGCCGGTTCGAAGTCGCGCACCTGTGCGTCGAGCGCGGCGTCCTCCTCGACATAGGGCGGATTGCAGAGAATCAGGTCGAAGGTGCCGAGGTCGTCGGCCCATCCGGGCGTGCGCCAATCGCGGCAATGCAGTTCCCAAGCGTTTGCGATCCCAAGATAGCTCGCATTCTCACCCGTGACGTCGATCGCTACAGCGGATGCGTCAATGCCGACCCCCTGCGCGCCTGGGCACTCGGCAAGAATGGTGAGCAGCAAGGCGCCCGAACCGACCCCCAGATCGAGAACGCGGCGCGGATCGGGGCAGGTTGCCAGCGCCGCTTCGATCAGCGTCTCGCTATCCCCGCGCGGGATCAGGATGCCCGGTTCGACCGCAAAGACGCGGCCATAGAACTCCGTCGCCCCGGTGATGTAGGCGACCGGTTCGTGCGCCCCGCGCCGTTCGACCAGCGCGGCGAAGCCCTCGGGTGCGGGCTCGCGCATCGCCTTGATAAGCATGTCCGAGCGGCCGATCCCCAGCGCGTGGGCCATCAGCAATTCGGCATCGATCCGCGCGGTGTCGCTGGTGGCGGCGAGCCGTTCCGCAGCGGCCCGGATGGCTTCGCCGACGGTCATCACTCAGCCCCCATCACTCGGCGAGCGCCGCCAGCCGCTTGCCCTCGTCCTCGGCGATCAGGGCATCGACCAGCTCGCCAAGCCCCGGCCCGGCGAGCACCTCTTCGAGCTTGTGCAGGGTCAGCCCGATGCGGTGATCGGTGACGCGGCCTTGGGGGAAATTGTAGGTGCGGATGCGCTCTGAACGGTCGCCGGAACCGACCATCGCCTTCCTCGCCTCGGCCTCGGCACCCTGCGTGGCTTCGCGCTGGGCGTCATACAGCCGCGTGCGCAGCACCTGCATCGCCTTTTCCTTGTTCTTGTGCTGGCTGCGCCCGTCCTGACAGGTGACCACCGTGCCAGTCGGCAGGTGGGTGATGCGCACCGCCGAATCGGTGGTGTTGACGTGCTGGCCGCCTGCGCCGCTCGCGCGGTAGACGTCGATCTTGAGGTCTTTCTCCTCGATCGCGATATCCACCTCGTCCGGCTCGGGCAGCACCGCGACGGTCGCCGCCGAGGTGTGGATGCGCCCGCCGCTCTCGGTCACGGGCACGCGCTGGACGCGGTGGACGCCGCTTTCGAACTTGAGCTTGGCGAACACGCCGGTGCCGGTGACGTTGGCGATCACTTCCTTGAAGCCGCCGATGTCCGAGGCGGCGATGCTGACCGGCTCGACCTTCCAGCCCTGCTCGGCGGCGTAGCGTTCGTACATGCGGTAGAGATCGGCGGCGAACAGCGCG
>JAIYAL010000172.1 GCA_027489095.1 Erythrobacteraceae bacterium | reverse complement strand
CCGTCGTGATGACGATGTCCTGCTTGGCGATGTGCGAGCTCACCAGTTCGGCCTGCGCCTTCTGGTATTCCTCGCTCATCTCGGTGGCATAGCCGCCCGAGCCTTCGCCTTCGATCCCGGCGACGTTCTCGACGAAGATCGGCTTGGCGCCCAGCGACTGGATCTGTTCCTTGGTGGCCGAGCGCACGTCGGTCGCCGAGACCTGCGCGCCCAGACGCCGCGCGGTGGCGATCGCCTGAAGGCCTGCCACGCCCACACCCATGATGAAAGCGCGCGCGGCCTGCACCGTGCCGGCTGCGGTCATCATCATCGGGAAAGCGCGGCCATAGGCGTCCGCTGCCGCCAGCACCGCCTTGTAGCCTGCAAGGTTCGATTGCGAGGACAAGACGTCCATCGACTGCGCGCGGGTGATGCGCGGCATGAATTCCATGCTCAGCGCCTCGAAGCCCGCTGCCGCATAGGCATCGACCACGTCACGCTTCGTGAAGGGATCGTACAGCGCGGCGACCCACGCGCCCGCCTTCGCGCTCTTCAGCAGCTTGAGGTCAGGCGCCTGGATGCCGAGCACGATGTCGGCATCTTTCACCGTTGCCGCAGCCGTGCCGACGCTTGCGCCCGCTTCGGCATAGGCAGCGTCAGTGATCGAAGCGACGATCCCCGCGCCAGCCTCAACCGCGACCGAGCAGCCCAGCGCGGCAAACTTCTTGACCGTTTCCGGCGTGGCGGCGACGCGCGTCTCGCCAGAGGCGCGCTCTTTCAGGATGGCGATTTTCACTGGGTGCCGGCTTAGTTGGCGATCATCGCGACAACGGCGAACGCGATCAGCGCGATCACCGGAACCGCCCATTTCAGCATGCCCATGAAGCCGCTGTAGGTCGCCTGGGCCTTTTCCATGTCGTGAACAGTCATCTTGCAAGTTTCCCCTTGGGCACCGGAACGCACCGCTGCGCATTTGGTTGCCGAGTGGTTGTCGAAAAATACCAGGGCTGCACGCCCTCTGCCGCTCCCGTATCGAAGCTGCGAGGCTATCTCAAGTCACCTTTAGTGAGAGGAAGATCGCCGCCAGGGGCCTTTGCGCTTTTTGCTCCACTGTCCCGCAGCGGCACAGCCTTAATCACGTCTTTACCTGCCGCGCCTATGCACAGGGCTTGTTATCCGATCGGGCAGCGACCCGCGAGGATGAGGGAAAAGCGAGCAGCAGCCTTGATGGACGAGACCAATTGCCTCCCCACCGCGCCGGAAGACGCGCGAATCGTGATGCTCATCGATGACGAGCCTGCGCAATCGCGCCTCATCACCGCGATTGCCGCACGCGACGGCTGGCGCACGATCATCGCCCCCGATGCCGAAACCGCGATCGCGATGCTCGGCACGCGCGAGGGGATGCAGCTTTCCGCGATCCTGCTCGACCAATGGGTGCCGGGCGACGATGCCTGCACGCTCATCGCCGAACTGAAATCGCGCCGCCCTGCCCTGCCAATCCTGATGCTGACCACCAGCGCCTCGCCGCTGCTGGCGGTCGAGGCCATGCGCGCAGGCGCCTCCGACTATCTCGTCAAGCCGGTCTCACCCGGACGGCTGATGGAGGCGCTGCGCAGCGTCACCACCCGGCAATCCCCCCGCGACGAGCTCGCCCCGCTGACGGAAAAGATGTCGGCCACGCTCGATTTTGACGCGATGATCGGCACCGCCCCGTCTTTCCGCGCCGCGCTGGCGCAGGCCGCCAAGGCCGCGCGCGGGCATGGCCACGTCCTGATCGAGGGCGAAACCGGCACCGGCAAGGAAATGCTGATGCGCGCGATGCATGGTGCATCCCCGCGCTCCAAGGAAAGCTTGCGGATCGTCAACCTCGCCTCGATCCCGCCCGGCTCGATCGATTCGGTGCTGTTCGGGCATGAACCGGGCAGCTTCCCCGGCGCCTTCGATCGCCAGATCGGCGCCTTCCAGCATTGCGATGCCGGCACGCTGATCCTTGACGAGATCGACCGCCTGACCCCGGCGCTGCAACAGCGCCTGATGGAGGCGCTGACAAGCGGCATCATTCGCCCCGTCGGTGCCAGCTATGGGTTCCGCGTCGATGTGCGGCTGCTGGTGACCAGCAATGTCGGGCTCGACCGGATGGTGGCCGCCGGACAGTTTGACGCAGGCCTGGCCGCAAAGCTCGGCGCGACCCGGATTGTCCTCCCGCCCCTGCGCGATCGCACCGGCGACATCCCGGCGCTGACCCGCCACTTCCTTGCCCGCATCGGCGAGCAGCCGGGGCTCAACCACCTTTCGATCTCCGAAAGCGCGCTGGCATTGCTTGCGGCCTATGACTGGCCGGGCAATGTCCGCCAGCTGCAATCCGTGTTGTTCCGGGCGGCGGTCTATTGCGAGGCCAATTCGCTCACCGACGACAGCTTCCCGCAGCTCTCCGAGATGCTCGGCGAGCAGGAGGCCATTTCCGGATCGAGTTCGCACGAGGGCGTGGGCATCATGCTCTACACCCCCGATGGCAACCTGCGTCCGCTCGAAGAGATCGAGGCTGACGTGATCCGCCTCGCCATCGGCCACTACCGCGGCCGCATGACCGAAGTGGCGCGCAGGCTGGGGATCGGGCGTTCGACGCTGTATCGCAAGCTCTCCGATCTTGGGATCGACAACGCGGCCTGAGCAGCCCGCATGATGGCGTGCCTTGATCGGCGAAGCTTGGGCGACTAGCCCAAGCCCCATGTCACATATTCAGGATTTCGGCCCCAGTGATTTTCTTGGCCGCACCGCGCTCGTCACCGGGGCGGCTTCGGGGATCGGCGCGGCCTGTGCGCGGGCCTTGGCTGAGCGCGGGGCGGCCACGCTGTTCCTTGTCGATGTGGACGGTGCGGGTCTTGATGCGCTCGATCTGCCCTGCGAGGTGCACCGCATCGTCGGCAGCGTTGCCGACGATGCGCTTTGGCAGGCGCTAGACCCCCGCTTGACCGGTCTAGACCACGCTGTGGTCAACGCAGGTATCGGTTCGGGTGGCCAGATTTCATCGATTTCGCTCGCCGAGTGGCGCCGGGTGATGGCGGTCAATCTGGATGGCGCGTTCATGACCCTGGCCTCCTCGCTACGGGCAATGGAGGGCAAGAGCGGCAGCGTGGTGGTGGTCGCCTCGACCACCGGATTGAAGCCGGTTCCGGGGATCGGGCCTTACGGCGTGTCCAAGGCCGCCGTCGCCCACATGGCGCGGATCGCCGCTGCCGAGAACGCCAGAAAAGGCATCCGCGTCAACGCGATAGCACCAGGCGGCGTGGACACCGCGATCTGGGAAGGCGGCGCGGACTTCAAGGCTTCCGTCGCCGCGATCGGCCGCGAGGCGACCATCGCGCGGATGGCGAAAACCACGCCTTCGGGCCGCTTCGCCTCCTCCGAAGAGATGGCAGACAGCATCCTCTACCTGCTGGGCGACGGCGCGGCCAACATCACCGGCCACGTGATGGTTTCGGACGGCGGCTTTACTTTGTAGGGTTGCCGGAGGGGCGAACCTACACGTCGCCTTGCCAATGTTTCACGTGAAACATTTGAAGAACAAAATCAATCCGCCGGGAGCGCGCTGTAGTCGGTCAGCGCGGCATCTCTCAGCCCCCGCCACACGTTGCGCGCCTGCACCGTTTCAGCAACATCGTGGACGCGCAGAAGATGAACGCCGGCCTCCATGCCCTTGAGCGCGAGGGCGATGGAACCGGCCAGCCGCGCGCCCGCCTCTTCCTCGCGTGACAGGGCGCCGATCATCCGCTTGCGGCTCGCCCCCAGCATCAGCGGACTGCCAAGCGCGTGGAACAGCGGCAGGGCGTTCATCAGCGCGAGGTTCTCGGCCAGCGACTTGCCGAAGCCAATGCCCGGATCGAGGATGATCCGCTCCTCGGCGATCCCCGCTGTGATGGCAGAGGCGCGGGCGTGGTGGAGGAAATCGAACACCTCGCTCACCACATCATGATAGCCCGCCCCCTTGTGCAGATCCTCGCCCGCGCCCGGCGCATGCATCAGCACCACCGGGCAGCCCTCGGTCGCGACCACTTCCTTCGAGCGCGGATCGTAGCGCAGCGCCGAGACGTCATTGGCCATATGCGCGCCCGCCGCGAGCCCCGCCGCCAGCACGCCCGCGCGGCGGCTGTCGAGGCTGATGCCTGCGCCCATGCTCGCGCAATATTCGATCGCGGGGAGAACCCGGCGGATTTCCTCGTCCTCGAAGGTCGCCGCTGCGCCCGGGCGGGTGCTTTCCCCGCCGATATCGATGATCGCCGCGCCTGCTTCGAGCATCGCGGCAGCATGAGCGCGCCCGGCTTCGAGCGGTTCGTGCTGGCCGCCATCGGAGAAGCTGTCCGGCGTGACGTTGAGGATCCCCATCACCTGCGGCTGGTCGAGCCGGACGGTGCGCGCGCCCAATTGCAGCGGCGGGTGGGCCTTGGCAAGGTTGGCCCATTGCGCCGCGCCCTCGTTGGCGAGAGTGCCTGAAAGGCGCGCGAGCGCCCCCTCGATCAGGTCGCGCGGGCCGGTGATCCGTTCCGCAACGCTGCGCCCATCGCGCAGCACCAGCGCGAATTCGCGGGCATAGGCCATGCTGCCCCCCAGCCTTACCGCCGCGCCCTCCACCGCTTGCGGGCCGGAAACGAGGGTGAGGGGGTGGATATAGACGGAATCGGCCACGGCGGCTGC
Source organism: Erythrobacteraceae bacterium (assembly GCA_027489095.1). GTDB lineage: Bacteria > Pseudomonadota > Alphaproteobacteria > Sphingomonadales > Sphingomonadaceae > Erythrobacter. The sequence continues at coordinate 12,432 of JAIYAL010000172.1, read as the reverse complement.
GTCAATCCTCGGCGGCGAGCAGGTACAGCTGGCGCGCGGCATCGATCGGCTGGACGTCCGCACCGTTCGGTCCGGCCTGCTCGTAATGCCAGAACGTCCAGCCGTTGCAGCTTGGCGCGCCTTGCAGATCCTTGCCGAGCGAGTGGATCGAGCCAACCGCCTTTCCGTTCGGGCCGTCCCATTCGAGCGAGCCATCGGCCCGCACCGTCGCCGCAAAGCGACGCTTGCGGTCAAACAGCTTGCTTCCCGGCGGGATCAACCCTGCCTCTACCACCGCGCCAAACGCCACCTTGGGCGCGGTGCGCGGGCTCTGCATGGTGGTGAGCGCGCTTTCATCGAGCGGCAGTTCCCGGGCGATCCGCTTTTCCGCGACGCCGCGATAGAAATCCTCGCGCTCGCAGCCGATCCATTCGCGCCCCAGCCGCTTGGCGACCGCGCCGGTCGTGCCGGTGCCAAAGAACGGATCGAGCACCACGTCGCCCTTCTCGGTGGTCGCCAGCAGCACCCGGTAGAGCAGCGCTTCAGGCTTCTGCGTCGGGTGCGCCTTCTTGCCGTTCTCCTTGAGCCGCTCACCCCCGGCGCAGATCGGCAGCACCCAGTCCGAGCGCATCTGCAGCTCGTCATTCAAGGTCTTCATCGCGCGGTAATTGAACTGGTAACGCGCCTTTTCGCCCATGCTCGCCCAGATCAGCGTTTCGTGCGCATTGGTGAACCGCGTGCCCTTGAAATTGGGCATGGGATTGGTCTTGCGCCAGACGATGTCGTTCAGGATCCAGAAGCCCAGATCCTGCAGGATCGAGCCGACGCGGAAGATGTTGTGATAGCTGCCGATCACCCACAGCGCGCCATCGGGCTTCAAGACGCGGCGCGCCTCGGTCAGCCACGCGCGGGTGAAGGTGTCATACACCGCCATGCTGTCGAACTGGTCCCAGTGATCGGTCACGGCATCGACATGGCTGCCATCAGGCCGCGCAAGATCGCCGCCCAGCTGCAAGTTGTAGGGCGGATCGGCAAAGACCAGATCGACGCTGGCGGTGGGCAGCGAGCGCATCGCCTCGATGCAATCGCCGGGCAGGATGCGGCCCAGGGGCAGATCGAGCGTGCGCACGGTTTCCGGCGTTTTTACAACGCTTTTTGCCCGCGACTTCACTTTTTCTATCACGCCCACCGGATGATCCCCGCCTAATAAGCTTGCAACTTATCCACAGGCATGAGTCTTTGAAGAGTCCGCGTCAAGCACCTAATTTCACGCCAGCTTTGGCCGATGGTGGGGGCAGGAGGCGGAACGAAGCGAGACCGGCACAAGATGTTGAGTCCCTGCCGTGGGGCGGGACTCCAGATGCAGCGGTGTGGCGGGGAGGACTCACATCGACCCTTAACCACGCCGTCACCCCGTGCCTGACACGGGGCGACGAGCAATCGCTAGCTCCCCCTCAAATCAGCACCAACTGCGCCACGGGGGCAAAGCTGCGGCGGTGGAGCGGGCTGGCGCCGTGACGCCGCAGCGCTTCCAGGTGTTCGGCGGTGCCGTAACCCTTGTTGCGCTCCCAGCCGTAATGCGGATGCGCGGCGGCGGCCTCGCACATCAGCCGGTCGCGCCATTCCTTGGCGATGATCGAGGCGGCGGAGATGCAGGGCTCCAGCGCGTCACCGCCGACAATCGCGCGGGCCGGCCAGCACCACGCCTCGCAGCGGCCATGCGGGGTCATGTTGCCATCGATCAGCACCTCGCGCGGATCGCACCCGAGCGCGGCGGTGAGCCGCGCGACCGCGCGGGTCATCGCCAGCATGGTCGCCATGAAGATGTTGACCCGGTCGATCTCGTCAGGCTCGACCACCGCGACCGCCCAACAGGCCTGCGCGCGGATCGCTTCGTCGAGCACGGCGCGGCGCTTTGCGGAAAGGCGCTTGGAATCATCCACCCCTGACGGTATCGCCCGGCTCAGCACAACCGCCGCGGCTACCACCGGCCCGGCAAGCGGCCCACGGCCGGCCTCGTCGACACCGATGACGATGCCATCGCCCGTAACCGTGAAACCCGGAGTGACCCCTAGCATGACCCGTTCTGCCCGCTTGCTCGCCGTGCTTTCCACCCCCGCGCTGATGCTGGCAAGCTGCGGCGTCGAAAAACTTGGGGCCGAAACCGGGGACAGCCCCGCCGCCCCCGCAGAGCCCTACAAGGTCACCGATGTCGCCGCCTTCGAGGAGCCTTGGGCGATGGCCTTCGCACCGGGCACGGGCATGCTGTTCGTCACCGAGAAATCGGGCACCCTCACCGTCCTCGACACGGCCACCGGCACCAAAGCCACGGTTAGCGGGGCGCCCAAGGTCGATTACGGCGGTCAGGGCGGGCTGGGCGACGTTGCCTTCCTTCCCGCCGAAAGCTCCGCCACCCTTTCCGGGCGCACGATCTATCTGAGCTGGGCCGAAGCCGGAGAGGGTGACACCCGCGGCGCGGCGGTTGGCCGGGGCAAGCTGGTTTGCGCTGCGGCCACCGCCTGCGGCATCGAGGGGCTCACGGTCATTTGGCGTCAGACCCCCAAGGTGACCGGGCGCGGGCACTATTCGCACCGCCTCGCGATCTCGCCTGACGGCAAGTATCTGTTCGTCGCCAGCGGCGAGCGGCAGAAGATGCAGCCGGCGCAGGATACCTCGGTGACGCTGGGCAAGATCGTGCGTCTCAATCTCGACGGCACGCCCGCCGCCGGCAATCCGATGGCTGATAAGGGCGGCGTGACGGCAGAAATCTGGTCGATGGGCCACCGCAACATCCTCGGGATGGACTGGGACGCGGCCGGCCGTCTGTGGGAGGTCGAGCATGGCCCGGCGGGCGGCGATGAATTGAACCTCGTCACAGCGGGGGCGAATTACGGCTGGCCGGTTCGTTCCAATGGCGATCATTACAATGGCGATCCGATCCCCGATCACGAGGCCGGCGACGGATTCGCCCAGCCCGCGATCAGCTGGAACCCGGTGATCGCGCCGGGCGATATGCTGATCTATTCGGGCAAGATGTTCCCCGCGTGGAAGGGCCATGCGCTGATGACGGGCCTTGGCAGCCAGGCGCTGATCGACGTCGCGATCGAAGGCGAGGGCGCGCGTGAAGTCGCGCGTCATGAATTCGACAAGCGCCTGCGCGCCATCGCCCAGGGGCCGGACGGCGCGGTGTGGATCGCCGAGAACGGCAAGGGCGCGCGGTTGTTCAAGCTCTCCGCGAAATGACCGCTGCGCCTTCCGCGGCTGCAAGCGCGACCCTGATCCCGCTCGAGGCGGTCGATCCCGCCATGATCGAGGAAGTGCTCGACCGTGCCTTCGGGCCCGAGCGCCATGCGCGCACCGCGTACCGGATCCGCGCCGGAATGGACTGGCTGCCGGGCCTCAGCCTCGCCGCTCTCGACGAGAACGAGATGCTGGTCGGCACGATCCAGTGTTGGCCAATCGGCTTGCAGACCCGCGAGGGGCAGGTGCCGTTGGTGATGGTCGGGCCGGTCGCGGTCGTCCCCGAACGGCAGGGCGAAGGCTTCGGTGTCGGACTGATGAGCGCGATGATCGCCGAGGATGCGCGGCTGGCGGGCGCCAGCGGTCGCACGCCCTCAAGCAGCGCAGCGGTAGGACAAACCTCAAGCAGCGCAGCATTAGGACAAACAGGACTCCCGCAGGTGCTGATCGGAGACGCGGATTACTACGGGCGCTGGGGCTTTTCGGCGGCGCTGACCGGCGGCTGGCGCTGCCCCGGCCCCTATGAACAGCACCGGCTGCTGGCGCGCGGCCACGGGCTTGCTGCGATGCCGGCGGACGGGCTGCTGGGCCCATGGGCCGGATCGCAGGGCGGCGCGTAAGGTAACCCCTTCACTGGCCCGCCCGCATCTGCCATCCCCTTCGATCATGCCTTACGAACCGCCCCCTCACCTTGCCGGCCTGACCCTGGCGCAGATCGCCGGGCTGGTCGAACAGCGCAAGCTCCCGCCGGTCGAGGGCTGGGCGCCGCAGCAGGTCGGTGACAGCCTGATGCGGATCGCCGCCGACGGGACCTGGTTCCACGAGGGCGACCCGATCCGCCGCGAGGCGATGGTGCGCGCTTTTGCGGGCCTGCTGAGGCGCGATGACAGCGGCCAGCACTGGCTCGTCACCCCCTTCGAGAAGCTCAGCATCGAGGTCGAGGATGCCGCCTTCATCGCGACCGATTGCGTGCGCGCCGATGATGCGCTGGCCTTCCGGCTCAACACCGACGACCTCGTGATCGCGGGCCCCGATCATCGCTTGCGCGCGGACGGCGATCCCGAACACCCGGCGCTCTACCTTGATGTGCGGCGCGGCTGCGAAGCGCGCCTCAACCGATCGACCTGGGCGCAGCTCGCCGAGATCGCGATTGCCGAAGGCGCGCCGGGCAATGGCTGGCACGTCGCCAGCAAGGGCGCAGATTTCCGCCTCCTGCCATGACGTTGCCACCGCCAAGCATCCACGACCCGCTCGCGCGCGCCTTTGCCGAAGGGCACGCGCGCAGGGTCGAGGGCCTGATGAGCGATGCGCACTTTGCGCAGGATGGCCGCGCCACGCCTGCTGCGGTGCTGATCGCGATCACCGATGTGCCGCATGATCCGCAGGTAATCCTCACCCAGCGCCCGCGGGGGATGCGCGACCATCCCGGGCAGGTCGCCTTCCCGGGCGGCAAGATCGACGCGAACGAGGATGCCATCACCGCCGCCCTGCGCGAGGCCGAGGAGGAGCTCGCCCTCCCCCGCGAGGCGGTCCGCGTGATCGGCACCAGCGACATCTATCACACCGGCACCGGCTTCCTTGTCACCCCCGTCATCGGCGTTGTCCCGCCGGGGCTTACGCTGGTGCCAAACCCCGAAGAGGTCGAAGCCTGGTTCGAAGCGCCGCTCTCACTGCTGCTCGACCGCGCAAGCTGGACCACCAACGAGGTGTTCTGGCGCGGGGCCAACCGCCGCTATCTTGAACTCGAATGGCAAGGCTTCCGCATCTGGGGCGTGACCGCAGCGATCATCGCCAACCTGTCGCGGCGGATCGCTTGGGAAGGGCTGACCGATGCTGCGTGACCTCGCCGAGGCTGAATGGACCCGCCGCGCAGGCCTCGCCGCGCTGACGCAGGCGTTGGGGGCCGAGAACATACGCTGGGTCGGCGGAGCGGTGCGCGACGGCCTGCTCGGCGTTGGGGTCCACGATGTCGACTGTGCGACGACGCTGCTGCCCGACGAGGTGATCGCCGCCTGCGCGCGCGCCGGCATTCGCACCGCGCCGACCGGGATCGAGCATGGCACCATCACCGCGATCCTCAAGGATGGCCCGGTGGAAGTCACCACGCTCCGGCGCGATGTCGCCACCGACGGCCGGCGCGCGACCATCGCCTTCGCGACCGATTGGCACGAGGATGCCGCGCGGCGCGATTTCACTATCAACGCGCTCTACGCCCACCCCGAAACCCTCGAAATCGCGGACTTCTTCGGCGGCCGCGAAGATCTTGCCGCGGGCCGCGTGCGCTTCATCGGCGACGCGGCGGCACGGATCGCCGAGGATCACTTGCGTATCCTGCGCTACTATCGCTTCCAGACCCGCTTCGGCGCTGCTGTCGACAGCGAGGCCGAGGATGCCTGCGCCGCGCTTGCCCACACCCTGAAGGGCCTCAGCCGCGAACGTATCGCCGCCGAACTGCTGGCGCTGCTGGCGCTTGCCGAACCGCACGCAACCCTTGCGCGGATGCGCGCACGCGGGGTGCTGCCCGTGATCCTGCCCGAAGCCTGCGCGCCCCAAGTTGCGGCGCTCGGCCAGCTGGTTGCCGCCGAAGGCGCGCAGGACTTCGCCCCCGATCCGGTGCGGCGGCTTGCCGCCCTGCTCCCGCCCTCGCCCGAGGTTGCCGAGACGGTCGCGGCGCGGCTCAGGCTCTCCAAAGCGCAGCGCGCACGGCTGGTCGGCGCTGCTGAGCGGATCGCCGGTGACGCCGCCAACCCCGAAGCCCTCGCCTATCGCCTCACGCCGCCCGTTGCCATCGATCGCCTGCTGCTTGCCGGGGCCGATGCCACGGTGCTCAAGCACTGGAGGGTGCCGGTCTTTCCGCTGAAAGGCGGCGCGATCGTCGCGCGCGGGGTGACGGCGGGGCCGGATGTCGCCCGGCTTCTCAGGGTGATCGAGGGCCGCTGGGTCGCCGAGGGCTTTCCCGGCGAAGACAGGGTCAACCAGATGCTGGCCGAGGAACTGGGGACGAGCGCCTTCCGGTTCGATTGAAGCTTTCCCTCCCGCACGCCTTGGGGGAGTTCCAGCGCTTCAATCAGTCAAACCGGTTTTTCTTGGGGAAGCCCTGCGGCGGCATCCGTCCGGCCGCGCCGCGTGCGACCTTCCACATCCGGATCTCGGTCTCGGTGCGGGTGCGCTCGCCTGAACCACCCATCTGCCAGCTCAATCCGTCGGCGAGCACAAAGTTCGTGGCATCCGACATTCCGCCGTCGCGATACCGTTGTAGCTGCACCCCCTGCCCGCGCGACATGATCGGCAGTTCCTCAAGGTTGAACACCACCAGCTTGCGGTTGTCGCCCACCACCGCGACGTGATCGTGCGTTTCGCCGATCGGGCGGATCACCGACAGCTTGGCGCCGTCCTTGAGGTTGACCACCTGCCGGCCCTTGCGGGTCTCGGCGAGAAGATCATCGAGCAGCGCGACGAAGCCCTTGCCGTGGCTCGATGCAAGCAGCAGCTTGCCGCCCGGCTTGTGGATCATCATCGCGCAGACGTTAGCCTCGCTCTCAAGTTCGATCATGGTGCGCACCGGCTCGCCAAAGCCGCGCGCGCCGGGCAGCTTGTCACAGCCCAGCGTGAAGAACCGTCCGTCCGAGGCGGCGAGCAGCAGCTTGTCGGTGGTCTGCGCGTGGCAGATGAAGGCGAGGCCATCGCCCTCCTTGTATTTGAATTCCTGATCCAGCGGCACGTGGCCGCTGGCCGCGCGGATCCAGCCCTTCTGGCTGAGGACTACCGTGACCGGGGCCTTTTCGATCATCGCATCCATGCTGAAGGCGATGGTTGGCGCGGCCTCGGCAATCAGCGTGCGGCGGCGGCCAAGCAAGGTGTCCTCGGCGTAGTTCTTGCGCAGGGCGCGCAGGTCTTTCTTCAGCCGGTTGCGCTGTTTGGCGGGGCTTTCGAGCAGGGCATTGAGATCGGCCTCCTCGGCCAGCAGTTCGTCCTGTTCTTTCCGCAGCTGCATCTCCTCAAGCTTGCGCAGGGAGCGCAGGCGCATGTTGAGGATTGCTTCGGCCTGCCGGTCGGTCAGCGCGAATTCGGCGATCATCACCGGCTTGGGCTCATCCTCGGTACGGATGATTTCGATCACCCGGTCAAGGTTCAAGAAGGCGATGATGTAGCCGCGCACCAGCTCCAGCCGGTCTGCAATCTTCTCCAGCCGGTGCTTGGCGCGGCGCTGGAGGATGTCGATCTGCGCGACCGTCCAGCTTTCGAGCAGTTCCTTCAGCCCCATCACCATCGGCGTGCGCCCGAAGCCGGGGCGCGCGTCGAGCACGTTCATGTTGAGGCTGAAGCGGGTTTCGAGATCGGTGAGCTTGAACAGGCTCTCCTTGAGGAGCTCCGGATCGACATTGCGGCTTTTCGGGACAAGCACGATGCGGATCGCCTCGTCGCTTTCGTCGCGCACGTCCTCAAGGATGGGGAGCTTGCGGTCGTTGATGGCCTGCGCGATCTGCTCGATCAGCTTGCCCTTGGGCACCTGGTAGGGGATCTCGGAGATGACGAGTTGCCACTGCCCGCCGCCCAGCCGCTCGATCCCGGCCGCGATGTCGGCCTCGTCCTTGGCCTCGGGCGCGTGGAAACGCCCGCGCAGCCGGAAGGCGCCGCGCCCGGTGCGATAGGCTTCGGTGATGGCCGCCTTGCTGTCGACCACCTGTCCGCCGGTGGCGAAATCGGGGCCGAGGAACAGTTCCATCAGCTGTTCATGGCTGACCGACGGGTTGTCGATCAGCGCCAGCGTCGCGTCGATGATCTCGGCGACGTTGTGGCTGGGGATGCTGGTCGCCATGCCGACCGCAATCCCGCTTGATCCGTTGGCGAGGAGGTTGGGGAACAGGCCGGGGAAGATCTCGGGCTCGATCTCCTCGCCGTTGTAGGTGGGGAGGAATTCGACCGTGCCTTCATCAAGGCCGGCCATCAGTTCGAGCGCGGTGCGTGTCAGGCGGGCTTCGGTGTAACGGTAGGCGGCGGCATTGTCCCCATCGACATTGCCGAAATTGCCCTGCCCCTCGACCAGCGGATAGCGCAGGCTGAAATCCTGGGCGAGGCGAACCATCGCGTCATAGACCGACTGGTCGCCATGCGGGTGATACTTGCCGATCACGTCGCCGACCACGCGCGCCGATTTCTTGAAGGCGTCGTTGGGGTTGAGCTTCAACTGCCGCATCGCCCACAGCAGGCGGCGGTGCACCGGCTTCAGCCCATCGCGCAGGTCAGGCAGCGAACGCGCAGTGATCGTCGAGAGCGCATAGACCAGATAGCGCTCGGACAGCGCGGCATCGAAGGGCGCATCGACAATCGCGTCGAAGCCGTCGTCGTCGGGCGCATCGGTGGTGATGGGGTCGGACATGGCTCCCTTTATCAATCCGCAGGCCTGCGAGGGAGAGGGCTTTCCACAGGGAATGCGGCCCACCGCGCCCGCCTGCCGCCTCGTCCTGCGCAGCGGAACATGCCGGCAGCGCGGCGACTAGACGGCATGCACTTCGCAATCAGGAGATCGATCATGCAACGCGTCCTCATCATCGCCACCGACGGCTTCGAGCAATCCGAGCTCATGGAGCCCCTGCGCCTGCTGAAGCACGCCGGCGCCGAGGTGAGCATCGCCAGCCTCAAGCCGGGCACGATCCGCGGCTGGGACCAGAAGGACTGGGGCCAAAGCGTCGCTGTCGACCTGGTCATCGAGGATGTCTCCTGCGAGGATTATGACGCCCTACTGCTCCCCGGCGGCCAGATGAACCCCGACATTCTGCGTACCAAGCCCAAGGTGATCGCGTTGATCCGCGAATTCGACGCGGCGCAAAAGCCGATTGCGGCGATCTGTCATGCGCCCTGGCTGCTTGTCGAGACCGACATCATCGAAGGCCGCACCCTGACCGGGTGGCCCTCGATCCGCACCGATCTGGCCAATGCCGGCGCTGCGGTGGTCGACGAGGAGGTGGTGGTCGATGGCAACTTCATCACCAGCCGCAAGCCCGATGACATCCCCGCCTTCGTGCAAGCGCTGATGGCGGCGCTCAACATGGAAGCTGCTCAGCAGGCAGCGTAATCCGGGTCACATGCGTCTGAGATCGTTGCTTTCGGTGGGCACGCTGACAGTCAACCCGTCCATGTCCGCCGCCAGCTCGATCTGGCAGGCAAGGCGGCTGGTGCGGCGGGCCCCGGCGGCGAAATCGAGCATGTCCTCCTCCTCTTCCGTGGCGGGGGGAAGGCGATCAAACCATTCGGCAGCGACGATCACGTGGCAGGTCGAACAGGCCATCTGCCCTTCGCAGGTGCCCTCCAGCGGCAGGCCCGCCGCCTGGCCGACCTTGAGCAGGCTGTCGCCCGGCGCGGCGCTCGCCGCGACGGTCTTGCCGCGCGGATCGACGAAGGTGACGGTAATGCTCACAGGCCCTGTTCCCTCGCGGCGGCAGTGATGATGGCGGCGGCGGATATGATATCCTCGGGCGTCGTATAGCGCCCGAATCCCAGCCGGATAGAGGACTTTGCCTGTGCGCCCGACAGCCCGATGGCGCGCAGCACATGGCTCGGCCGGCCCGATCCACTGGCGCAGGCAGACCCGGCGGAGAACATCACCTCGCGGCAATCGCTCATCAGCCGGGCGACATCGAGGCCATCCTTCCTGATGTTGAGATTGCCATGCCAGCGATCCACCGCGCTGCCGTTGAGCTCCCAATCGCAGAACGCCTCCCGCGCCATGTTCCACAAATGTTCCACGTGAAACATTTGCTCGGAAAAACTCTCCTGCGCCACCTGCGCGGCCGCTCCGAACCCTGCGCAAAGGGCCGGCGAGAGGGTGCCTGACCTGAGGCTAGCCTCCTGTCCGCCGCCCCAAAGCAGGGCTACGGGGGGTCTGGCATCGGGGCCGATCCACAAGGCGCCGATCCCCTTGGGGCCGTGGCACTTGTGGCCTGAGATCGCGATGTAGTCCGCCGCGACATCGATCGGCACCCTGCCATAGGCCTGGACGGCATCGACCAGCACCCTGGCCCCCACCTGGCGGGCGATATCGACCACCGGGGTGAGCGGATTGCGCACGCCGATCTCATTATTGATCGCCATCACCGCGACGAGCCCGGTTGCCGGCGTGATCGCGGCTTGCAGCGCATCAAGGTCGGCGCGGCCGTCGGGCGTGACCGGCAGGACGGTAAAACGCCGCCCCTGCGCTTCGACCACGCGCGCGCAATCGAGCACCGCAGCGTGTTCAGTGGCGAAGGTGATAACATCGCCGGGGGTGCCTTGCAGCACCATGTTGATCGCTTCGGTCGCGCCGGAGGTGAACACCACCCGTCCGCCCTCGGGGAGCAAGGCCCCGACCCGTTCACGGGCGGTCTCGACCGCGGCGGCGGCCATCCGGCCCATGCGGTGCGCGGAATGGGGGTTGCCGAAAGTGTCGCTGTCCGGCCCGCCCAGCCAGCGCAACATCACCTCGCGCGCTTCGGGCGCGAGCGGGGTGGTGGCTTGGTAGTCGAGGTAGATCATGGGTTCCCTATGCCCGACCTATCCAATCACGTCATCCCGCACTTGATGCGGGACTAGGCTGCCTTCCTGCCTCGCCGCAAGAAGCCAAGCCCCGGATCAAGTCCGGGGCGACGACGGAGTTTTATGTGAGCGAAGCCCAAGCCTCGCTGAACCGCTCCAGCTCCTCGGGCGTGGTCGACCACCCGAGGCTCACCCGGATCGTGCGCGCGGCGACATCATCCGGCACCCCGAAGGCATCGAGCACCCGGCTCTTCTTGAGCGTCCCCGAGGAACACGCACTCCCCGCTGAGACGGCGAAACCCATTGCGTCGAGGCGGATGAGGAGGGCTTGGGCCGACAGCGTGGGGTGGGCGACGGCGATGATGTGCGAACATTGCGGCCCCAGCACGATGGCCTCGCCAGCATCCCAGACTGCCTGACGGAAGGTGAGCCTCTGGCTCAGATCGGTCGCCCAGGTGCGAGATCCACCTGCCATAAGCGCCGCGGCCATCCCCATTGCCGCTGGAAGGTTCTCGGTCCCCTGACGATAGCCCCTCTCATGCCCGCCACCGGGTTCCAGCATTCCGAAGTCGCGCACCAGCAATGTGCCGATGCCGATCGGCCCGCCGAACTTATGAGCGCTGACCACGATCATGTCGGCATCAGGGAGCGGCATCTTGCCTGCACTCTGCGAGCAATCGGCGAGCAACACGCCGCCAGCCTCTCGCACCTGCCGCACGAGATCGTGGCTGTGATCGGAGCGTGCATCGAGCATTTGCGTGCCCGTCTCGGAATTCAGCGACTGCAACGCGAAGATCGCTCTGCCCGCCCCAAGTGCATGGGCCAGCGCCTCGCGGTCGGGCTCTGCGCCAAACGAAGGAACCGCAATGACTTCCGCATCAGGCGCAGCGCGAAATACCGCATCGTGCTCGACCGCGCTGACGATCCGCCGCTCGACCTTCGCCCGGCCCAGCGCAATCCACAGCGCCTCGCTCGCGCCGCTCGTGAAAATCAGCTCGCCGTCCCACCCCAACGCCGCCTTGATCCGCTCGCGCGCATCCTCCAGCGCCGCCCTCGCCTTGCGCCCTTCGGCATGGGGCGAGGAGGGATTGGCCCATAGCCGAAACCCCTCTTCCATCGCCGCCTTCGCCTCGGGGCGCAGGGGCGAGGTCGCGGCATGATCGAGATAGACCCGTTCGGGGATGGCTCTTGTCCTCGTAAAAAATTGCGATTTGCGCGGGCGATCCTATATAGGCCCCGCATAGCCGAGCGCCACCCGGTGCGGCCACCACATCTTGTCAGGGTTCTCCGATGCCGTCCGTGATTTTCCCCGGCCCCGAAGGCCGTCTCGAAGGCCGTTTCTCCCCTCCGCCGCGCCCGCGCGCGCCAGTGGCGATGATCCTCCATCCGCACCCCGAAGGCGGGGGCACGATGAACGACCGGATCGTGCAGCGGATGTACAAGACCTTCGCCGACCGCGGCTTTGCCACCTTGCGCTTCAACTTCCGCGGCGTGGGCCGCAGCCAAGGCAGCTTCGACAGCGGGATTGGCGAATTATCCGACGCGGCGAGCGCGCTCGACTGGGTGCAGTCGATCCACCCCGAAGCGCAGAGCACGTGGATTGCGGGCTACAGCTTCGGCGCGCTGATCGGCATGCAATTGCTGATGCGCCGCCCCGAAGTGCGCGGCTTCATCTCGGTCGCGCCGCCCGCGAACATGTAT
>JAIYAL010000149.1 GCA_027489095.1 Erythrobacteraceae bacterium | reverse complement strand
GGCGCTTGGCCCGGACAAACCGCCCCATGGACAACCGCATCTGGCGCATCGCGCGCCGCCCCGAGGGCACCGATTTCGCCGCCGCGCTCGCGCTGGAGGAGGAGAATTTCGCGCCCCTCGAAGACGGGCAGATCCGCATCCGCAACACCCACCTGTCGATGGATGCCGGCACCCGCATGTGGCTCTCGGACCGCGAGGACGGCTACCAGCCGCCGCTCCCGGTGGGCGGGCCGATGACGGGGCTGGTTCTGGGCGAAGTCATTGAAAGCAGGGCTGAAGGATTGGCTGTAGGCGATCTGGTGCGCGCCTTTGGGCAATGGGCCGATATCAGCACGGTGGACGCAGTGCTGTCGGGCGCGATCCTGCTCGACCCGACGGTCGCCGATCGCCGCGCGTGGTTCGGGCCTTTGGGCATGAACGGCTGGACCGCGCTATGGGGCATCGAGCAGACCGGCGCGGCCAAGCCGGGCGGAAAGGTGCTGGTCTCGGCCGCGGCAGGCGCGACGGGCATCCTTGCAGTGCAGATCGCCAAGCTGCTCGGCTGCGAGGCATGGGGGATCGCAGGCGGCGCGGCGAAGTGTGCTTATCTGACCGGCGAACTGGGGATCGCCGGAGCGGTCGATTACAAGGCGGCTGATGTGGGCGCGCAGCTCGAAGCCGCCGGCGGCTTCGACGTCTATTTCGACAATGTTGGCGGGCCGCTGCTCGACGAGGTGCTGACCCGCATGAACCACTATGGCCGGATCGCGGTGTGCGGGCTCCTGGCTGACTACACCGCCGGCACCCGCACCGCCCCCAAGCAGTTCGATCAAGTGCTGATGCGGCGATTGCGGATCGAAGGCTTCTTCTCGCCCGACTTCATGCACGAGGGGCCCGCCCTCACCCGCCGCTTGCGCGAATGGACGGAACGCGGCGCGCTTGTCATGCCCTATGACGTGACGCACGGTCTCGAGAATACCCTCAGCGCCTATGCAAAGCTGTTTACCGGCGGCAATATCGGCAAGGTTATCGTGGAGCTGGACAGATGATGGGTACCCTCGAAGACCGCGAAGCCATCCGCGATATTCTCGCAGCTTATGCCCATGCCATAGACCGGCGATGCTGGGCCATGATGGAGCGCTTGTTCCACGAAGACGCGACCTTCAAGTTCGGCTTGGTCGAGGGGGACTGGCGCGGCTTTGTCGAACAGGCCCGCGCAATCATCGACCCCTGCCTCGCCACCCAGCACCAGCTCGGCCAGACGATCTTCGGCTTCGAGAGCGGCACAGAGTTCGGGGGCGTCTGCCACACCGAAACCTATATGACCGCGATGCACACCATCCCGCCAGGCTATCCGATGACGGCGGCCTTCCCGGACAAGGGGATGATCTATTCGGGCATCGTCGCGGGCCGCTATGTCGACCGCTTCGAGAAACGCGACGGCACATGGCGCATCGCGCAGCGGACGGGCTTGTACGACTGGCGCGAGTTCCGGGTGGTGGAAGGCGTCGACCTTGGGAATACCCCCGAGGGCGCGGCAGGCTATCACGACGAGCGCGATCCCTCGACCGCGGCTGTGAGGCAGTGGCTCGGCTAGGGCCGCCTGAAAGCGAACACGCCCGACATGGTTGCCACTTGCTCCGGCCCTCGCCAGATGCCGCCTGAGGTGTAGGCCGTGCGCCCGCCCATCCGATCGATCCGCACCCGCGCCTCCAGCCAGTCACCGAGTTTCGCGCCGGCGAGGTAATTGACGGTCAGCGTGATGGTCGAAGGCGCGAGGCGGGGACGTTCGGCATCGTAGACTGCATGGCTCAACGCTACGTCGGCGAAGGTCGAGATCACGCCGCCGTGCGCCGCGTCCTGATAGTTGATGTGGTGGGGGCAGATCAGCAGGCCCACCGGCTGCACCCCATCTACCGCCGGCCCCAGATAATAGGGCCCGCCGTGATCGAGGAAGCCGGGGGTGAAGCCGGCCGGTGCGAAGCCTGAAGGAATCTCCATGCCAGCCAGCCTAGCGCGTCCCAACGCAAGCGCCGCTATGAATTGTGCCAATGACAGGGCCGAGCGCAGGGTCTATTTCCACGCCATGGGAGAGAACACAGCATTGGCAGCAGAGTCCTTCTGCGACGTTGTGCGCGGGCACGCGCAGTCGCAGGGCGATATCATTGCCTTCACCTACGGTGACGAGGAAATCAGCTTCGCCGAGCTCGACGCTGGCGCAAATCGTGTTGCCAACGCGCTTGTTGGGCTGGGCGTAAAGCCGGGCGAGCGGGTCGCCTTCCTCGGCAAGAACCATCCGCTCTATTTCGAGGCCTTCCTCGGTGCTGCGCGGATCGGCGCGGTGATGACCCCGGTCAATTGGCGCCTCGCCCCGCCCGAAGTGGCCTACATTCTCGACAATTGCGAAGCCCGCGTGGTGTTCGTTGGCGAAGGTTTCGCGGAAGCCCTGGCGACAGCGCGGGCCGAGGCGACCCGGATCGAGCAAGTGATCGGCATCGACGCGCCGGACTATGCGGGCACCGATTACCGCATCTGGCGCGACGGCTTCCCGGCAACGCCGCCCGCCCACCACGTGCGCGCCGAGGACGACGCGCTCCAGCTCTACACCTCGGGCACCACTGGCAAGCCCAAGGGTGCGGTGATGACCCACGGGTCGGTCCTGTCCAGCCGCGATGCGAGCGCGAGCGGCGACGAGATGCGCAGCTGGCAGGAACCGATTCCCGGTGACGTCACCCTGCTCGCCATGCCCTGCTTCCACATCTCGGGCACCGGCACCGGGATCGGCACGATGGTCGCAGGCACCAATTCGATCGTCCTGCCCGAATACGACCCGACCAAAGCGCTGGACCTGATCGCAAACTTCAACATCTCAAAGATCTTCCTCGTGCCCGCCGCGATCCAGATCCTGCTCAATCATCCGCGCGTGACCGAGGTCGATTTCAGCCGCCTCAAATACATCACCTACGGCGCCTCGCCGATCCCGCTCGAACTGATGCGAGAGGCGATGCGGGTGATCGGCTGCGGCTTCGTGCAGATGTACGGCATGACCGAGACCAGCGGCACGATCGTCGCGCTCGATCCAGAAGACCACGTGCCCGAAGGTTCACCCCGGATGCGCTCTGTCGGCAAGCCGCTGGCCGGGGTCGAGATCAAGATCATTGACGAAGCGGGCAACCCCGTTCCCGTCGGCACTGTGGGCGAGATCGCCACGCGCTCGTCGAAGAACATGCGCGGCTATTGGAACAACCCCGATGCGACCGCCTCGACCGTCGACGCCGAAGGCTGGCTGCGCACCGGAGACGCGGGCTATCTGGATGCGGACGGTTACCTCTACATCCACGACCGGGTGAAGGACATGATCATCTCCGGCGGCGAGAACGTCTACCCCGCCGAGGTCGAGAACGCGCTCTATTCACACCCCAAGGTTGCCGATGTGGCGGTGATCGGCGTGCCCGACGCCAAGTGGGGCGAAGCAGTCAAAGCCTGCGTGGTGGTCAAGAACGGCGAGGAACTCACCGAGGCGGAACTGATCGCCCACGCGAGGACGCTGATCGCGGGTTACAAGTGCCCCAAATCGGTCGACTTCATCACCGCCTTGCCGCGCAATCCTTCGGGCAAGATTTTGCGCCGCGAACTGCGCGCGCCCTATTGGGTGGGCAGGGACCGGGCGGTCAACTGACGTGCTTGCTGTGCGCCAGCTTGCCTACAAGGTGAACGACCTTGAGGCAGCGACGACGGCGCACCACCGCATGTTCGGTTCGGGCCCGTTCTTTGTGCTGCGCCACATCGCGTTGTCATCCTCACAGCATCGCGGGGTCGCGCGGCCCTTCGATCACTCCAGCGCCTATGGCCAATGGGGCAGCGTGATGGTCGAGCTGGTGGTGCAACACAATCCCGACGACAGCGGGCTGCACGAGATGTTTCCGTTCGGTTCGGGCAAGGAAGGGCTGCATCATGCGGCGCTGTTCGTCGACAATCTGGACGCCGCCATCGCGCGTTTCGCTTCGGAAGGCGCGCCGCTCGCGCAGCTCATGGTGACCGCGACCGGCACCGCCTTCGCCTATGTCGATACGCGGGAGAGCCTCGGCCATATGCTCGAGCTTTACGAGCCGTCCCCGCAGCTCACCGGGTTCTACGACTTCGTCGCCGCCGCAGCGCAAGGATGGGACGGCACGGACCTTATCCGCGAACTGGGCTAGAGACCCTCGGGTGAATCCATGCCGGCATGGGCGTAAGCGGCGACCAGCGTGTTCCGCAGCAGCACCGCGATGGTCATCGGGCCGACCCCGCCCGGCACCGGAGTGATCGCACCTGCGACCTCCAGAGCCTCCGCATAAGCGACGTCGCCCACGAGCCGCCCCTTGGGCTTGTCGTCCGTGGGCGGCAGGCGGTTGATGCCGACATCGATCACGGTCGCGCCCGGCTTGATCCAGTCTCCGCGCACCATCTCCGGACGGCCCACTGCGGCGACCACGATGTCGGCGCGGCGCACGACGGCGGCGAGGTCTTTCGTCCGGCTATGCGCCAGGGTGACGGTCGCATTGGCATCGGTGAGGAGCTGTGCCATCGGCTTGCCGACGATGTTCGAGCGGCCGATCACCACGGCATCGAGCCCCGAAAGGTCGCCCAGCCGGTCTTGCAACAGCATCAGGCAACCCAGCGGTGTGCAGGGGACGAAGCCCTTCTGCCCGACAGCCAGCCGGCCCGCGTTGATCACGTGGAACCCGTCGACATCCTTGTCCGGGTCGATCGCGGCGATCACCGCCTGCTCGTCGATCCCGTTCGGGAGCGGCAGCTGGACAAGGATGCCGTCGACAGCCTCGTCACTGTTGAGCCGCTCGACCAGCGTCAGCAGTTCGGCCGCGCTGGTTTCGGCGGGCAGGCGATATTCGAAGCTCGCCAGCCCCGCTTCGGTGCACGCCCGGCCCTTGGCGCCGACATAGACCTGGCTCGCGGCGTCCTCGCCAACAAGCACCACCGCCAGGCCCGGCGCGCGGCCGGTCGCCTGGACGAAGGCAGCGGCGTGGGACGCGACCCTTGCGCGAAGTCCCTCGGCGAAGGCCTTCCCGTCGATCCGCGCCGCCTCACCCATCAGCGCAGCGCGCCCTGGAGGATGTAGCCGACTGCATTGAGGATCATCAGGAACACCATCGGCGAGAAGTCGATCGCGCCGGTATCGGGCATGATCCGCCGGATCGGGCGCAGCGCGGGCTCAAACAGCCGGCTCAGCGCATCATGAACCGCGCTGGCGAACTGGTTGCTCGGGCTCACCACGTTGAAGGCAAATAGCAGGCCGATAATGAACCAGATAATCAGCAGCATATTGGCGGTGTTGATCACCATCAGGAAGATCTGGAGAAATGCGTCGCTCATTGCGTGTCCGTTTCCGTTGCGAAGGCGCGTCTGGCCCGTGGTGAGCTGGGCGCGCCCTTAGTGTCCCTTGCAAGGCGTGTTAGCGTGTTAATACGCCTTGCGCCACACCTCAGTTCCCAAGCAAGCCTTTCAGGCCCGCACTAGCGTGCCCGCACCGCGCGCGGTGAAGAATTCGAGCAGCATCGCGTGACCGACCCGGCCGTCAAGCACCACCGCCGCCTCGCAACCCGCCTGCACCGCAGCCACGCAGGTTTCGAGTTTGGGCACCATGCCGCCCCGGATCACGCCATCCTCTCGCAGCTTGGCAATATCGGCTGGGGTGAGATCGGTGAGGAGCTCGCCGTTCGCGTCGAGCACGCCCGAAACGTCGGTCAGCAGGAACAATCGCGCCGCACCCAGCGCCGCCGCGATCGCGCCCGCCATGGTGTCGGCGTTGATATTGTAGGTCGCGCCGTCCTCGCCCGGCGCGATCGGGGCGATCACAGGGATCATGCCTGCGGCGACCATCGTGTCGATGACCGTGGTGTCGACCGCGGCGGGCTCGCCGACGAAGCCGAGGTCGATCACTTGCTCGATATTGCTGTCGGGATCGCGGGTGGTGCGCGAGACCTTGCGCGCGGTTACGAGCCCGCCATCCTTGCCTGATATGCCGATCGCCTTGCCCCCGGCTGCGGCGATCCAGCCGACCAATTCCTTGTTGATCGCGCCGGAAAGCACCATCTCGGCGATCTTGGCGGTAGCCTCGTCGGTGACGCGCAAGCCATCGACGAAGGTGCTCTCCACGCCCAATCGCGCGAGCATCTGGCCGATCTGCGGACCGCCGCCATGCACCACCACCGGGTTGATGCCGACTGCCTTCAAGAGCACGATATCCTCGGCGAAGTCACGCGCGGCCTCGGGGTCGCCCATCGCGTGGCCGCCGTATTTCACCACGAAGGTGCGCCCGGCGTAACGCTGGAAATAGGGCAGCGCCTCGATCAGCACTTCTGCCTTGAACAGATCAGGCGTCTCGGCCTGGGGATGGTCTTTCCTGTCGTTCACCGGCGTCTTTCCGTTGGGCGCAGCCGCGCGTGCTGGCCTCGCGCCCTAGCGACTTGCGCGCGCTGGGCCAAGCGCTTGGTGGTCAGCGCAAGGCGCTATTAGGCATTCCAGTCGCTCGGTGGTAATCTCTGAGCGCAGAGAGGTGACCCATGGGTAACAAGGATAGCGAAACGCCCCCCGTCGATCCGGTTGGGAGCGGGCGGCGTCAAGGTGAACGACGTCAGGCTCAGACCCCCTTCGCGGGTGATGAGCGGCGCGCGGGCCAGCGCAGGTCAGGCGGCGATCGCCGGACCAACCCGCGCGACGACGGCGCGGACTGAGCGACGGCTTTTGCGGACTGACTCAGGGTTGCGGGCGGAGCATCGCCTCATGCCCCGCCCGCGCAAACGCCCTCAGGCAGCGCCGCGATAGGGCGCCCAAAACGCCCTCAGGCAGCGCCGCGTTAGGGCGCCAAAAACGCCCTCAAGCAGCGCCGCGTTAGGGCATCAAAAGCGCCCTCGAGCAGCACAGCGTTAGGGCGCCCAAAAATACGCGAAGAAGCAAAGCGTTAGGTCGCGGAGCTACACGTCCTCCAGCTTCACAGCGATCTCGTCGAGCAGGTGCAGTCGCTCCTTCTTGAGCGTCTCGAGCCGCGTGTCGCTCGCCGCCTCGACCTCGGACTCGATCCGGTGGATCGCACGGTTCACCTCGTGATGGCGCTCGGCAAGGCGGGCGAAGTGGGCGTCGCTGAGCTTGAGCCGGCGGAGCGCCTCGGCATCCTCTGGAAAGGCGTCGGCCAGTTCGTGGGGGGTGTGTGCGGACATTGGGGTCTCCTGTGTTGATTGCCCCGTCCTAAGCCTCAGCCTGCGGCCCGTATTTGATCGGGGTCAAATGTGCGGGAATCGGCAAGTTTGGCCCCCCGCTAGGGCGGGCCTGGAGCGCGCTGGTGCCCGGTCTGAGGGGGTCTAAGGGGGGTCTAGTGGGGGTCTAAGCGGAGTCTGGCGCAGGCAAGGAATCCAGCGCGCACGCCCCATCCCCCGGAAATCGCTGTAAAAAGCGCCGGAGTGACAGGATTTTCGCGCGAATTTCGCGGTTTCAGGCTTGGGAGAAGCCCCAGACCTAGGCCTCGCGGGCCGGGTAGGAAAGCCGCGAGCGCCCCCAGCGCCGCCGCTCCCAGCGCTGCCCCTCCCCCGGGCGCGCGCGCCGGTCAGCCCGGATCAAGCGCCGCCGCGAGGCTGGCGAAATCGCTATGGCCCGTCACCGGCGCCACCCGCTCGGCCCACATCGCGTCGATCCGGGCCGCGATTTCGGGCGGGAGCACGCTGGCATCGCTGCCGACCGCCTGCACCTTGGTCGAATCGCTCGCCGCCGGCACGCCGGCCCGCTCCTCCAGCACCTTGCAGAACATCGCATCGTCAAACCTGTCCTGATGCGCGTGCATGAAGCTGCGGCTGGTCATGTCCAGCACCTGCGCCGCCTGCTCGGCCGACAGCGCCAGCCCGAGGAAATCCGCCATCCGCGCGATCATCGCCGCGCGGTTCCTCGCCGCCCAAGGATAGCTGGCGAGCAGCGTATCGGGCTCCCCGCGCCGCGCGTACCAGCTGAGCAAGTGCGTGGCATAATCGCACCCGTTCGGCCCGCCTGCCAGCCACATCGGGTAGAAATCCTCAAGGCTGAGCGCGCCTGCCTCGATATGCCAGCCATCCATGAAGCGGTAGAAGGAGACGAGCGTCTCCTTGGGATCGCGCAAGCTGACGATGTAGCGCGCGTCCGCAGGCAGGCGCTCGTATTCGCGGTGCGACTTGAACCCGCGCGGGGAAGCGCGCTGCGGCGTTTCCATATCGAAATCGAGCGGGAGCGCGGTGTCCTCCCACGGGGTCATGCGGCTGATATCGTCAAAATCCATATCGCCCGCACCGGTCGCGGCGATCATGCGGATCTGGTGGAACATCTGCTGCATCAGCGTGGTGCCGCTTTTGGCCCACGAGGCGATGTAGACATCACTGGCGCGCGGCGTGATCGGACGGAAATGGAGCTGCGGCGCGCCCTCATAGACCGCGCCCATGTTGATCCCCATCTCCTCAAGCGACCGCGCGCGGCGGTTCAATGGCCCTGGCATGATGTGTGTCCCCCCTGTGCGCGCGCTGTGTCCCGGCGCTGCGCCTTCCCCGGGGCGGAGTGTGGCATGGAGTGGGGGTGGGGGGAAGGGGGGGGTTTAGTCAGTGCGCCCCTGTTTCGCCGTCCCGGGCCTGACCCGGGACGGCGAAATGCATTTTTGGCGCCCCCACGACCAATAGCACGGGCGCCTAGAGACGCGGGACTATAGGCGCCTACTTATTACGTTCGGTGTAGAAGTTATCGAGAGCATTTTGATCGATCGCAGTTTTTGGGAGTTTCTTGATTGTTGAAGCAAATAGCGGCTTCTCGATATCTTTCCGCCCTTCACTCACCACAAGAGCAGCATCGCTTTGAAGCTTCCAGAACTCGATTCGATCGAACGCGGCCGAACGGTCCTGTGGCGGCAACGCCTTTGCGAACTCAGTCAGAGCGTTGATACTTGCGGGTCTCTGCGAATATGCAGCGCTAAGCGCGGCGCGGTCTCCGGCTGAAATCACATCATTAGCGGGGCTATAACATTTCGAGGCAATACCCATTCGATAATAATATTCCGGAAATGTGTAGAGCATTATCGATGTTCTGTCGAAAGTAGATGCAAAATCGCCAGAATAATAGGGCATCCGCCTTAGGTTATGATTGATCTTGTCATCATCCCAGAAATTTGGAGCTCCTCGAAGTTCCCGGTAAATGATGTCCCAATTAAACTCTTCTTCGCAAGAGCTCAGAGGATTCTGATGTTCGTGTTGAAAGCCGAGCGCATGACCGAATTCGTGAAGCACGATTCGCTCGAATTCGGGAGAGCTTGGTGGCGTCGAATCAAACCGCTGTAGATTCATGCTCTGCTGATACTGATCGGCATAGACCAGGCTGTCACGCCCAACCAAAGACCAGTAGCCTCGGTAAGAGTAACCAATCCGGATATGGGAAATCCCGCTCCCGCTCCCGCAGATACGCGGATCGTTGAGATTGCCGAAGTCGAGCTTAACAGGCGCGCCGGGCTGGGTCCAAGACAAGGCGACTTTTGCAATGCGGGCACGCAAGCCTTGCGTACCACCGAAGAAACAGACCCGCAATGTATCGCCTAGCGACCACATATTGCTCCGCTGTATGAACTGCTCAGAGACATTCCCGTTCTGCAATCCCGCGTCGAAAATTGATCTGACGGAGTCGGCGGCGATCCGCCGCTCGATATCGTCCGGCAACGCTTCAATGAACGGCGACGGGGAAATCTGATCTTCAGCTAGTGCCGCCGAAGACCAAAAGGCAAAAGCGGTCAATAATAGCTTTTTCATTTCTGCGCCCCCGAAGAAATATGCTGCTACTATTTTCAAGTAACGGCCGTTGATAACATTCGCCTTAGGCCAGCGTCAATCCTCACTCCGCAGCCTCAGCCCCAAACAGCCCAGCTTCCGCCACAACGCCGTCATCCTCGTTCACAGCCTTCGCCTTCTGGCGGCTGTCAAACGACGACCACACCGAGTTCCAGTCGCCGCGCGTCGCGCCCTTGGAATATTCCGTCGCGCGGGTTTCGAAGAAGTTGGCGTGTTCGACGCCGTTCAGCAGCGGGGCGAGCCAGGGGAGGGGGTGCTCTTCGATCATGTAGATCTCCTGCAGGCCGAGCTGCTTCAGGCGCCAGTCGGCGATGTAGCGGATGTAACGCTTGATCTCCTTGGCGCTCATCCCGTTGATCGGGCCCATCTCGAAGGCGAGGTCGATGAAGTTGTCTTCCAGACGCACGGTCTTCTGGCAGATGTCGATCAGGGCTTCCTTCACCGCCTTGGTGAGGCACTGGCGTTCCTCGCAGAAGGTGTGGAACAGCTTGATGATGCC
>JAIYAL010000068.1 GCA_027489095.1 Erythrobacteraceae bacterium | reverse complement strand
GGACCAGAGCGGCAACCTTGCGGCAGGCACCTCGACCGGCGGGATGACCGGCAAGCGCTGGGGCCGTGTGGGCGATGCGCCGATGATCGGCGCGGGGACCTATGCGGATAATCGCGCCTGCGCTGTCTCGGCGACGGGGTGGGGTGAGTATTTCATCCGCGTCGGCGTGGCGCACGAGATTTGCGCGCGGCTCAAGTTCACTGAGCTGCCCGGACAGGCGATCGCGGACGCGGTGATGGCGGACGTCGCCGAACTCGGCGGCGACGGCGGGGTGATCCTTGTCACGCCGCAGGGCCAAGCGATCTTCAGCTTCAACACCACCGGCATGTATCGCGGCCGCGCGACCAGCGCTGGCGTCAACGAAGTGGCGATCTTCGGCGGCGAGGAGAAGGCTTCGGCGACGCCGGATCACTGATCAGTAAAGCTTGCCCACCAGCGGCAACCCGCGCTCGGGCTCGGCGAATTCCTTGATAACCCGCCCGACCTGCGCCAACGTCGCCAGCGCGGCGGGGTCCATGTCCTCGTGGGTCTCGCGCGCGACGAAATAGGCTGCAAAGGTGATCGGCGGCTCGCCTTCCGGCCCCTCGGCGAACCCGATGTCGACATAGATCGAACCGATGTTGGCCGCGAGCGAGGTGCCGGTCTTGTCGCCCGCCACCCAGCCTTCCGGTAGCCCGGCCCTGACCCGGTTCAGACCTGTCTCGGTGGCGATCATCCATTCCTTGAGCTCGGCTCGCGCAGCCTCGGACATGACGTCGCCATAGACCAGCTTCGCCACCGTGCGCGCCATCGCCGCCGGGGTTGTGGTGTCGCGGAACTCGGTCACGGGCACATTATTGAGCGCAGGCTCGGTGCGGTCGAGGCGGCTGATGTCGTCGCCGATATTGCGCCAGAACTGGGTCATCATCGCCGGCCCGCCGAGCTCGCGCAGCAGCACGTTGGCGGCTGTGTTGTCCGATGTGGTCTGCGTCGCTCGCGCCAGTTCGCGCAGGGTCGCCCCGTCCGCCAGCCGCTCGCGCGTGAATGGCGAGACTGGCAGCAACTCCGCCTCACGCCACGTCACGAGACGGTCCGCGTCAAGGTGCCCGGCGGCGTCGAAGGCCAGAACCATCGCCGCCAGCGACAGCTTGAACGACGAGCAATGGCCGAAACGTCGGTCCTGATTGATGCCCACCGTCATGCCGCTGGCGGTGTTGTAGAGGCTGACGCCCAACGTCCCGCCCGATGTGCCCTCGATCAGGCGCAGCTCGGCTGCGAGCCTGCCGATCGGGCTCTGGTCAGGCGGAATGCAGGCGCTTGCGCCCAGGGCCATCGATCCGCCGATAAAATGCCGTCTGTCGATTCTCATGAAAACTTGTCCGCCTTGCGCTTGCCGAACCGCATGTCGCCTTCGAGCTTGGCGCGCAATTGCGCATAGAAGGCTTCGAGGAAAGCCCGCTCGTCGCCCGCGCCCGGATCCCAGCCGATTTTGCGGCAGATCGCGGCGTGGACGGCGGCCAACGCCTCGGGCCGGGACTCGCGCAGCATCCGCTCGAGGGTCTGGAGCTCCTTTTCGCCATAGATCGAAAGCTCGGCCTCGCCGAAATCGTAGCGCACCCCGGTGACCTCGCTCGCGCCGGCGGTTGCGGCGGCACCCTGCGCCGAGAGCACGGCGGCGAGCCGCGCCTTGGGGCGCTCCACCACCCAGGTGCCCGCCACGATATCGCCCGCGCGCAAGGCATCGCGGTTGAAGAAGGGGAACAGGGCAAAGAGCAGGAACCAGCCGGTCATAACCCAGCCGAGAACGCCGATCTCCTCGCCGGTCTGCGCCATTTGGGTGAGCACGAGCAGCGCCACCAGCGGGTAGAAGATCTCGATATCGCGCAGCAGGTTGCGGGCAATCACGCCCTCTGGCGTGAGCCGCGCAGCCCCGCGTGCGGCGATGCGGATGCCGACGATGCGCTTGCCCAGTGTGGCGCCGCGCGGGCCCAGTTCCTGCACCAGGAAATAGCCATACCAGGTGCAGAACACGAACAGCGTCAGCAGGATGCCGAGGAATTCCGCTGCCCCTTTGGAAAGCTGATCGGGATCAAGGCTGGTTCCGTCGAGCATTCCGGTGACCATCCACAGCAGTCCGAGGAACACCGCGAGCAGGACCGCGCCGATGATCATCACATCGATGATCAGCGCCCCGGCGCGTGCGCCGCGCGGGGCGAGGGTGATCGGCAGGCTCAGCCCCTCGGGCGTAACGAGCGTGCGCATGCGCTTGGCGTCGCGGCCGGGCGCGGCCGAGGTCTGCGGCGCGCTCATCACCCGGCGTCCTGCGGGGCGGGGCGGTAGAGGATGAAGTAGGACAGCCAGAACACCAGCATAGTCCCCCCGATCACGAAGCGGCTTGCGGTGTCCTCGACCAGCTGGCGCGGGAAGGCCTCGAGCAGCGCGGCGACAATCATCATGATGACGACGCCAACCATCACCACCGCCGAGCGGCGGCCCGCAGCGGCGGCGGCTTCAAGCACCGGAAGCCTGCCGGGGAAGGCCATGGCCCGTCCAATATGCAGCCCCGCTGCGCCCGAAAGAAGAATGCCGAACAATTCGGTCGTGCCGTGGACGGAAAGCCACGCGGCAAGTTCGACCACCAGCCCCTGCCCGTTGAACAGCCACAACAGCGCACCGAGCAGCGCGAGGTTGTGCACCAGCAGCATCAGCGAGGGGATGCCGAAAGCGAAGCCCAGTGCAAAGGCAAGGATGCACACACCGGAGTTATTGCTGAACAGCTGCGCGGCAAAGCCTGCAAGCCCGAACGCGCCCTCGTCATGCCCGAGGGTTTCGAGCAGTTGCTCGCGGCTCGCCCCCGGCACGCGCGGATCGTCGCCGCCGGCCGGGTAGAGCCGGTAATACCAGGCCTCATCGCGCGCCACGAGCAGCCAGCCGACGATCGTGCCCGCGACCATCACGAACAGCGCAACGCAGATGTCCAGCCACAGCGCGCGCACCGCGCGGCTCCAGCCGCCGAAGATGAACCCGCGCAGCCAGCGCACGAAGCCCTGCCGCGGCCCATAGACCTGGAACCACGCGCGCTGCACCAGCGCCTCGAGATAGGAGAGGGTCGCGGCGTCGAGGCTGGTCTCGCGCGCCACCGAAAGGCTTGAAGCCGCAGTGCGGTACAGTGTGGGAAGCGCGACAAGATCGTCGTCGGCAATGCGCTTCAACCCGCCGCGCTCCATGCGAGCGAGGATGTCCTCGAGACGGCGCCACTCGCCTTCCCGCTCCAGCCGGAACCGGTCGGACCGCAGCGCCGCGCTTTCGATATCGGGGGGTGCCGCGACTTGCCCGCGCCCGAACCACGAGGAGATGACGGGGGCCCTCATCCAATCGCTTCGCTGCTGCGGATCGTCAGATAGCGGTCGATCAGGCGCGGGCCGATGCTTTCCCACGGCGCCTCAAGCACGTCGATCCCCAGCCGCCGCAGACGGGTCAGCACCAGCTTCCTCTGCTGGGCGAGGCTATCAGCGGTCACCGACCGCGCAAGCGTCGCGATGTCACCGGGGGGCGCGGTGATCAGTTCCTCGACCTCGCTGTCGGTCATGGTAACGAACAGCACCAGATGCTTGTTCACCAGCCGCCCGAGGCTTTCGACCATCAGTTCGGCCGCCGTGGGATCGGTGAAATCGGAGAAGATCACCACCAGCGACCGGCGCTGGAGCTTGGCGGTCAGCGTCGCCAGCGCGAGCGTGAAAGTGGGCTCGGTGGATTCGTAGTCGAGGCCCGCCGCCGCACTTTGCAAGCGGTGGAAGGCGCGGGCATCGCCGATGAAGGGGGTCATGATCTGCGGCCGCCGGGCAAAGCCGAACAATGCGACCTTGTCGCCGCCTTTGAGCGCGACATAGCCGCAGGTCAGCGCTGCGGAGACCGCGCGGTCGATGCGGGGGAGGCCGTCGACCGGTTCGCACATCGCCTGTCCGCAATCGAAGGCGAAGACGATCTGGTTGTTGCGTTCGCTCTCGTTCTCGCGCGCGAAAAGCTTGGTGTGGCGCGCGCTCGCCTTCCAGTCGATGCGGCGGCGGTCCATGCCGGGCTGGTATTCGCTCAAGGCCTCGAACTGCGTGCCCTCGCCCCGGATGCGGCGGTTGATGAGGCCGATCTGGGCATTCCTGAGGAAGGTCTGGAGGTCGGGCGAGCGCACTGGCGACAAGTCGGGCCAGATGCGCACGGGCTTTTCGATCTTCTGCGTCACCTGCCGCGCGCCGAGGCCGAGCGGGCCGAGCCAGCGCAGCCATGCTGTGCCCAATTGCGCCGTGCCGCGCCGGGTGGGCGTGACTGTGATCGAGCCCTCCCACAGGCCGACCTCGAAGGTGCGGGGCACGGGGATCACCGCGCGGCCCTGTTCCAGAAAGCGCGGATCGCCCTCCAGCGCGGCTTGGACATCGCCCCGGTGGTACTTCACAAAGACCGCGTGGGCGATGAGACGCGCCGGCTGGCCCACTTCGGTATCGGCAGGGGCCTCGATCCCCCAGCGGGTGACGCCGCCCGCCAGCAGCGCATCCACCAGCACCAGCACCACCAGCGCCGCCCCGGCGAGCGGCGCGATCACCCATGCGCCGGGGACTGCCGCCGCGATCACCACCGCGACCGGCGCGAGGCCCGCAGCGATCCACGCTGCGCGCTCGGTCGGCACGAAGGGCACGGTGATGCGGGGAAGGGCGATGCGCGCCATGGGTTAGCGCGGTGCCTCGGTCGCTTCGACCAGCTCGGCCACCAGCGCCTCCATGTCGCGGCCCTCGATCTCGGCTGCGGGGGAGAGCGTCAAGCGGTGGCGCAGCACCGGCACGGCGAGCGCCTTGACGTCATCGGGGATGACATAGGCGCGGCCCTCCAGCGCGGCGCGGGCGCGGGCGGCACCTGCCAGCAGGACGGCGGCGCGCGGGGAAGCGCCGACGGTGAGTTCGGAATGATCGCGCGTCGCGCGGATCAGGCGCACGACATAGCGGGTGATGTCCTCGGCCACGGTCACCTGATCGAGCGCGGCGGTGGCCGCCGCGATCCCGGCGGCGTTGGTGACGGCTGTGACACCCAGATCGGCAGGCCGCTGCGGGCCGGAGCGCTTGCCATAGGTGGCGACGATCCGGGCTTCTTCCTCCTCGGCCGGGTAGGGCACCAGCAGCTTGAACAGGAAGCGGTCAAGCTGGGCTTCGGGGAGCGGATAGACGCCCTGGTTCTCGATCGGGTTCTGGGTTGCGACCACCATGAAGCGATCGGGTAGCTGGTGGGTCTCCCCGTCCAGCGTCACGCGCCGTTCCTGCATCGCTTCGAGCAATGCTGCCTGCGTCTTGGGCGGCGTGCGGTTGATCTCGTCGGCCAGCAGCAGATCGCAGAAGATCGGGCCCCTTGTGAGGGTGAACTGGCTGGTCTGGAAGTTGAACAGGTTGGAGCCGAGAATATCGCCCGGCAGCAGATCGGGGGTGAACTGGATACGCCCGAAATCGAGGCCCAGCGTGGTCGCAAAGCTCTGCGCGAGGAAGGTCTTGGCGGTACCGGGCGGGCCTTCGAGCAGCACGTGGCCTTCGCTGAGGAGCGCGACCAGCAGCATGTCGACCATCGGCTCCTGCCCGACAATCGCCTTGGCGATCTCGGCGCGGATGGTGCCCGCGAGGCTGCGGACGGCGTCTAGGGTCATGGTCATGCGGATGGTGGTCCCTGTTGCAGCTTGGTGGCAAGATCATCGAGGCCCTGCGCGGCGGCGAGGATATCGGCGGGCTTGTGCGCCGCCTCCATGCGCGCCGCGCGGCGGGTGAAGGGTTCCTCGTTCGGCAGACGCCGGGCGAGCGCAGCGTCGATGGCTTCCGGATCGGGGCGGGCAAGCCCCAGCCGCTCCGCCAGCCGCCGGGCGCTGAGCGCCGCATAGGGTCTGGCCAGCAGCCCGAAGCGCCTTGCGCGCACCACCAGCCCTGCACCGTTCATGATCAGCTGGCGCTTGCCAAAAGCAATCTCGGGGCCGTTCGCGGCCGCAGCCGGGCCGAACCGCTGGAACGCGCGCCAGCCGACGATCAGGAGCGCGACCAGCAGGCTCAGCGTCGCGGCAAGGAAGGGCGGGCGGAAGGCGAGCGTCAGCAGGTTCTCCGACGCGCCAAAGCCGTTCAGCGTCATGTCGAAGGTGACCTCGTCGATCTCCCCGTCGTCAGTCAGCTCGTCGATCAGCGCGATCGCAGAGGCGGCGCGGGCGGGGTCGGCGAGGCCGTAATTGTTGGCAAGGTCGGGCTCGGCGAGAAACACGACCGGATAGGCCTCCGCGTCCGGCCCGCCGCCTTGCTGCGGCATGACCTCGAAGGCGAGGGTGCGTCCGCTCGCATCGGTGACGAGGGTGCGGTACATTCCCGCAACTTTGGCATGGAGAACCGTTGCGGCGGGCAGGGCGCCCGCATGACCCAGCCCGCTCCAGCGTACCGGCGCTGCGCCTTTCCCGGTGCCATCGAGGGCAAGGGTGAAGGTAAAGGGCGCGGGCAATTCGGCGGGCCAGCCGCTCGGCTCGGGCGCGGCGAGGTTGACCCAACCGCGCTTGAACTTGGCACGCACCTTGGGCGGCAGGTTCCGCGGGGGCTGGGTCGCCCACCACTTCGACGCGATCACCAGCGTCGGCCCGCGGTAGCGGCGGTCAGTGAGGAGCTTGGCCAGCTCCTTGCCGTCGGTGAACAGCGGCGGGGTGAGCACCAGCAACCCATCGGTCTCGAGCCCGGCACGGCTGCGCGACCGGTCGACGCTATAGCCCTGCGCCTCGACCAGCCGCACAAGGCCGGCATAGCCGTTCAATCCATTTGCGGCGGCATGGGCCTGGCCTGCACCCTTCTCGCCGCCGAAATCCTCGCCCGCGCCGATCAGGTAGAGGAGTGCGAGGAACAGCGCAAAACCGCCGACGACCAGCGCCAGCGCGCCGCCCCGTGAGAAGGCAGGGGGCGAAACGGCAGGGGGAGCGGCGGCGTTCATCCGGCGCGCCCGGGCGCATCGAGGCGGGTGAGCGCGAACTCGGCATAGGCCGCACGCGCGGCCTCCCAGTCGGCGCGTTCCAGCGATCGCAGCGCGAAGAGCGAACGTTCGACCCGCTCGGCGATCACCCGGAAAGCTGCGCGAGCGCCGTCTGGCAAGGCGGGCAGCGCGGCAAGCTCTCGCGCAGTGCTGGAGGGCTCGACCCAGTCAGGGCGCACCGCGACAATGTGGCCGACGCTGCGCTGGAGGAGGAGGTGTGTCGCGTCATCGAAGCGGCCTTCAGCGGCGAGCCGGTCGGCATCCTCGAGCAGCGCCAGGCTCGCCGCAGCGTCGGGACGCCATTCCTCCTCCGGCGCGTCAGCCTGCGTGCGCCGCTTGCCTCGTCCCAAGCCGGGGCCGATCAGCCGCACCAACAGCACCAGTGCGAGCACCACCACGAGGCCGAGCAGCACCCATTGCAGCCACCACCACGCGGCCCCGAACGCCTGGCCGAGCGGGGCGAGGAGGTCAGCGAGGAACGCGAACAGGTCGTTCAGCATCCGCTCGACCCAGCTCGGCTGGCGCGGCGGCATTTCGGGGATGGTCACGGGCGCGAACTGGAGATTGCCGTCGGCGCGCAGGGCTTCCCATCCGGCGGGGGGCGATCCACCTGAATCGGCTAATGATTCGGAAAGGCTTGATGTGGCCGCTGCGGTCATCCCGGAGCGGTTGGTGGCACGCCCTTGGACCCTGCGCAACGGGAAACAGCGCGCGTCCCGCCGCAACCGCTCCTCAGGTGCGCCCTAACCTCTGGGGCGGCCCTGTTCGTAGCTGCCGAGGATGCGCAATTCCTTGGAATGGAAGGCGCATTCCTCCAGCGCGCGATCGACCGCGGCATCGCCCGGTGCGCCGATGATGTCGGCGTAAAAGGTCGTTGCGGCAAAGCTGGTGCCCTGCTGGTAGCTTTCAAGCTTGGTCATGTTGACGCCGTTGGTGGCAAAGCCGCCGAGCGCCTTGTAGAGCGCGGCGGGGATATTCTTCACCTCGAAAATGAAGGTCGTCATCACCGGCTTGTCCGCCAGTGCGCCCGCTGCCAGCGGCTCGCGTGCGAGGATGACGAAGCGGGTCATGTTGTCTGCGCTGTCCTCGACGTTGCGCTCGATGATTGTGAGCCCGTAGAGCTCGGCTGCAAGCGCCGGGGCAATGGCTGCGACCGAGGGATCGCCGCGCTCGGCAACATAGGCCGCCGCGCCCGCCGTGTCGGCATGGCTGAGCGGCACGATCCCGCGCTCGCGCAGGTAATGGCGCGATTGGCCCAAGGCCTGCGGGTGGCTGTAGGCCACCTCGAAGGTGCGGCCCGGTGTCGCGGCGCCCAATGCCATCAGCGCGTGGTGGATCGGCATGAAGTACTCGCCGACGATATGCAGCCCGCTTTCGGGCAATAGGAAGTGGATATCGGCGACGCGCCCGTGCTGCGAGTTTTCGATCGGGATGATCGCCGCGCCTGCACGCCCATCCTTTGTGGCCTCCAATGCGTCCTCGAAGCTGAAGCAGGGCAGAGGTGCAAGATCGGGGCGAGCTTCGGTGGCGGCGCGGTGCGAATTCGCGCCCGGCGAGCCTTGGAAGGCGATCGCGCGCGATGGGTCGGCTTCGGCAGCGTCGCGCATCCGGTCGACAATCTCGAGAGCGGGGCCGGGAAAGGATCGCATGGTGCACGCGCCTAGAGCCTGCTTGCAAAAGGCGCAAGAATT
The DNA here is from genome assembly GCA_027489095.1 of Erythrobacteraceae bacterium. Taxonomy (GTDB): domain Bacteria; phylum Pseudomonadota; class Alphaproteobacteria; order Sphingomonadales; family Sphingomonadaceae; genus Erythrobacter. The sequence goes on along the minus strand of JAIYAL010000068.1, from coordinate 14,437 downwards.
CGTGGCACGATCAGTCTTGCGCAGGTGGGAACCGGCCATTATGAGCCGCGCGGGATGACACAGGACAATTCTTCGCAAGACAACGCTGCAGGCCAGAATGGTGGCGGCGATCTGTTCAACACCGCCGCAGGCTGGGTGCTGTTTGCCGCCGGCCTTGGGCTCGGGCTCTCGATCCTTTCGGGCAAGTTCTTCCACGGCGACAAGCCTGAGCGCCCCGAAAAGCTCGGCTACGTGATCGAGGGCGCGGTCGAGGAAGACGGGGGCGGCGCGGCGGAAATGTCGATGGCCGAAGCGCTCAACAAGATGCCCGCGCCCGAGCTGGTCGCGGCGGGCGAAAAGCTGTTCGCCAAGTGCCAGAGCTGCCACACGATCAACGCTGGCGGCGCCAACGGCATCGGCCCGAACCTCCACGGCACGATGGGCAAGGCGCTCGGCGGCCACGCGGGCTTCGCCTACAGCGCGGAGCTGAAGGCCAAGGGCGGCGCCTGGGATTGGGACAGCATGAATGCCTGGCTCAAGAGCCCCAAGGCTTACGTGTCCGGCACCAAGATGAGCTTCGCGGGCCTCGGCAAGATCGAAGATCGCGCCGCGATCGCGGCCTACATCAACGCGCAGGGCTCGAACCTGCCGATTCCCGCTTTCACCGCAGCAGCGCCGACCGATGATGCGACCGCAGCCGCCGAGGACGAAGCGGGCGAAATGGCCGCCGAAGAGGCCGGGACCGATCCGGCCGCTGCGGCCGGCGAGTAAGGACACGAAAGGGCGGCTCCGGGCCGCCCTTTTTGTGTCTACCCCTTGAACCCCTGAGCGATGACGTACCACTCCGACGAGCCCTTGCGGCTCGCCGGGGGTTTGGCGTGCTTGACGGTCGCGAAGTGCTTCTTGAGCAGCGCCAGCAGGTTGGCATCGGTGCCGCCCGCCAGCACTTTCGCCACGAAGGCCCCTCCGGGGGCAAGGTTCTCCGCTGCGAACCATGCCGCAGCCTCGACGAGGCCCATGGTGCGAAGGTGATCGGTCTGCTTGTGGCCCACCGTGTTCGCCGCCATGTCGGAAAGCACGAGGTCGGGTCGGCCTCCAAGTGCCTCGGAAAGGCGAGCAGGAGCCTCGTCGGCCATGAAATCCATCTGGAAGATCGTCACGCCCTCAAGCGGTTCGACTTCGAGCAGGTCGATCCCCACCACTTCGGCCTTGGGTGACTTGGCGCGCACGACCTGCGCCCAGCCACCGGGCGCTATCCCGAGATCGACGACGCGCATCGCGCCCTTGAGCAAACCGAACCGGTCGTCGAGCTCGATCAGCTTGTAGGCCGCGCGGCTGCGATAGCCGTCGGCCTTGGCCTGGCGGACGTAGGGATCGTTAAGCTGACGCTCGAGCCAGCGCACCTGGCTGGCGGTGCGGCCCTTCGCCGTCTTGACTCGCTTGCTGGGAGCCTTGGTGCCGCGGGTCATTGCCCCGGGCGCCCTGAACCACTGGCGCCGCGCTGCTTGTGCAGCGCCTGGAGCGTGCGCTCGGAGAGCTGCTCGGCTGCCATGATGCTGCGCAGGATCCCCTCGCGGATGCCGCGGTCAGCGACGCCCAGCCGCCGCGCCGGCCACAGGTCGAGGATCGCCTCGAGAATCGCACAGCCAGCCACCACAAGATCGGCGCGGTCCTGCCCGATGCAGGGCAATGTCGCACGCTCGAAGGGGGTCATGACCGATAGCCGCGCGCTGATGTCGCGCATCTCGGCGGCCGGTACGATCAGGCCATCGACGGCCTTGCGGTCATAGCTGGGCAGTTCGAGATAGAGGCTCGCGAGCGTCGTCACTGTACCGCTGGTGCCGAGCAGGCGGATGTCGGGATGGGTCGCGGCTCCGGTGACGCGCGAAGCGAAGGGGGTGAAGCTTTCTGCGACCATGTCGCGCATCCTGGCGAAGCGGGCGATGCGCGCGGCCTCGCTGTCCTCGCCGCGGCCGACGGTGTCGGTCAGCGAGACCACGCCCCAGGGCACGCTCTGCCAGTCGAGGATGCGCGGCACGCCTTTGCCGCCCGCTTCGACCAGCACCAGTTCGGTCGAGCCGCCGCCGATGTCGAAGATCACCGCCGGGCCGGTGCCGGCCTCAAGCAGGATGTGGCAGCCGAGCACCGCGAGGCGGGCCTCCTCCTCGGCGCTGATGATGTCGAGCGCGATCCCGGTTTCGCGGCGCACCCGCTCGATGAATTCGGGGCCGTTTACGGCGCGGCGGCAGGCTTCGGTGGCGACCGAGCGGGCGAGGCGCACGTTACGGCGCTGGAGCTTGTCTGCGCAGATCGTCAGCGCGGCGAGTGTGCGGTCCATCGCTGCCTGCGACAAGCGCCCGCTGGTGGCGAGCCCCTCGCCGAGCTTCACCACACGGCTGAAGGCATCGATCACGGTGAAATCGCGGCCCGAGGGGCGGGCGATCAGCAGGCGGCAATTGTTGGTGCCGAGGTCGAGCGCGGCATAGGCCTCGCCCCCCTGCGACTTGAGCGTGCCAATCTCGGCCCCGATCTCTGCAAGGTCGGGACGGGTCCGCTCCGCGCCGTTCGCGGGCCGTGCGCCGCGACGTGCTTCCTTGGCTGCGGCCTTGGCCCGGCCGTCGCGGCTGGCTGTGGAGCCGGGCTGAGGGGGGCGCTTGTAGCGGAAATCGGCTACCTTGCCGGACTTGCCGCCCCGGTTGTTCTCAGCAGTGAGTTCTCTGTCCGGCGGGAATGTTTCCGCCATGAATGTAACGCTTTCAAATCACCGCGCGCAAACCCTTGCCTGCGCACAGCACTTATCTGCAAGTTACCGCAAGCATCTGGCAAGAGCAAGCAGGGTAGGACCAACGTGGACGCTTGACCTCATTGCCGCACGAAACTAGGGAGCGCGCTCGCCGCAGCTGCATCTCGCTTGCGGCTGGGCTGATGCCCCGTCCTCTAATGGTAAGAGAGCGGACTCTGACTCCGTCAATCAAGGTTCGAATCCTTGCGGGGCATCCAGCGATCATTTCACCGATGTTCCACGTGAAACATGCCGCAAGGCGTGGGTCTGGCGGCCGTTATGCGGGGTCTACCGGGGGTCTGGAGGGGGTCTAACAGGGGTCTGGAGGGGTCTGGCCCCGTGCTGGCGGAATTACTGCGCGCCCGGCAGACTCGCAAAGGTCTCCACCACCCACTTCTGCGTCAACCTGATCGCGGCAAGCCCGCGCAGGTCGCGGTGGACGATCAGCCATGGCTGGCGCGAGGGCAGCGGTGAGGGCGGCGCGATCTCCACCAGCGTGCCGGTCCGCAGCGCGAAGGGCACCGGCAGCATGCCGATCCCCCCGCCCGCGAGGGTCGCAGCGAGCAGGCCGCGGGTGCTTCCGGTGCGCATCGCCACCGCCTCTGTAAGGCCGTGCCGCACCACCCAGTCGAGCTCGGGCAGGCGGCCGTAACTCTCGTCGTAAATCAGCAGCCGCTCGGTCTTGAGATCGATTCCGGCAGGCTCCCGGCCTCCGAGGTAATCGGGCGCACCGAACAGCCCGAGCCGGATGTCGGCCAGCCGCCGTGCATAGAGGCTCGCGCCTTCGGGGCGGACCATGCGGATCGCCAGATCGGCGTCGCGCCCGGCGAGGCTTACGACGTCAGCCTGCGAATGGAGATGAACCGGAAAGTCCGCGCCCATCGCCCAGAGCCTGCCGAGCGCCGGGGCGAGCACGTCGGAGATCACGAACTCGGTGGCCGAAATCCGCACCGGCACCGTCTTGACGCCTTGCCGTAAACTCTCCGCCACCCGCTCGACGCGCCGCATCTGCTCGGCAATCGGTGCGGCAGCCTCGGCTATGGCGAGGCCCGCGCGGCTCAGCCGCACCCCGTCGGTTCGCCGGTCGACCAATTGCAGCCCGAGCGCCGCCTCCAGCGCCGCGATGCGCCGCGAGACAGTCGAGACCGCCACGGCGCGCGCCTTGGCGGCGGCGCTGAGCGTCCCCGCGTCGCGGATCGCGATAAGGTCACCGAGGTCCTGCGGGTCGAGCGAGATGGCATGAACTCCTTTGCGCTGACGGAAAACCGTTTCGCCATATCGCAACAAGCCCTGGCGCTGGCAATCGCCTAGCGTCTTCGTGTCAAAACGTTGGAGGCACACTTGGCCATGCAAGCACCGACATTCCGCCCCGCCCGAACGGCCGGGTTCTGGCTGGCAGCGGCGATCGCCGTGCTGCAGGGGGTCAACGCGATCCGCACCGCGATGGATCCGCAGGGTTTCGCAACCTACATGGGCCTGCCCGTCGACCGCTTGAGCGCATTGGGCTGGGTACAGGTCTATGGGCTCAGAGCCGGGTTCATCGCGGTGCTGACCGCAGTGCTGCTCGCCCGCAGCGACTTTACCGCACTGCGATTGATGGCGCTGGCGGCGCTGATGATGCCGCTGGGCGATGCCTACCTCGCGCTGAACGCCGGGGCGGGGCCGGGGATCGTCGGACGCCACCTCGGGATCGCGGTGTTCCTGGTGGTCGCCGCGGTGTTCCTCGGCCGCGCGGCGGCCAGGCAAGGCGCGCGGGCATGACCGGCTTCCTCACCCGCCTCGGCGCACGGCTCGACACCCGCGCCGGAGCGGCGAACATGGCGCGCTTCCGCACCGGCTGGCCCGCCGCAGCCACGCGCCATGTGAAGTTCCACCGCACCGCCAAGGTGCAATACCGCTATCTCGAGGCAGGCGCCGGCCCGACCATCGTCTTCACCGCCGATCCGCCGATGACCATCGAGGTTTACGGCGATCTGGTGGAGGCCTTCTCGACGCAATTTCGTGTGATCATCGTCGAGCTGCCCGCGATGGGCTTCTCCGCCACCACCAGCGACTACGGCTTCGCCTTCCGCGAAACGAACGACGACCTTGCCGCCTTCTTGCGCGCCGTTGCGGGGGAGGGGAGCATCCTTGCCTTCTCCTGCGTCGCCAGCCTCGGCGCGCTCGACATCGCAACGCGGATGCCCGAACTCGCCTCGCACCTCGCGCTGCTGCAGGCGGGCGGCACCGAGGCCTTCGCGCGGTGGAAGGCCGGGCGCGATCCCAAGGGCATCCTGGCCCGCCCGATCATCGGCCAGATGGTGATGGCGCGCATGGCGCCCAAGCGCATGCCGCAGTGGTATGAACTCTCGGTCGGGCGCAAGGAGCGGATCGCGCACTTCTGCGCCTGTGCCGAGCGGTCGTTCGAGCACGGTGCGATGTGGTCGTTGGCGAGCGCCTACCAGATCTACATGGGCCAGCAGGACGAATTGCCCCGCCCGCTGCAACCAATCCTCTCGATCTGGGGCAGCGCCGATCGCTCGCACCCGGCGGGCAACGCCCATTCACTGGCGCGGCTTTACGCGGACGTCAGGACGGTGACCTTCGATGACCTTGGCCATACCCCCGAACTCGAAGCGCCTGACCGGGTGCTGGCGGCCATCCGTGACTTTCTGGAGCCGTCATGATGGGCGCAGACCTGCCGGTTCCAGCCGGCTTCGAACCGCATTTCCGCAACAGCCCGGTGACCGATCCGTGGGAGCCGCTCTTCGTCCGGCGCGAGGGCGAGGCGCTGAGCCTCGGCCTCAGGATCGCGCCGCCGCATTGCAATGCGCGCGGGCTGCTGCATGGCGGGGTCATCTCGGCATTGGCTGACAACGCGATGGGGCTCGCCTGCGTGATGCCGATGGAGGGCGCCTCGGCGCTGACCGTCAGCCTGTCGGTCGATTTCCTGTCGGCCGGGCGCATCGGCCAGTGGCTGGAGGTGCGCGGGGTTCCGGCAAAGCTGGGGCGCACGCTCGCCTTCGCCGATGCGCGGATCGCAGCCGATGGCGCGCTGATCGCCAAGGCTTCGGCGACCTTTCGTATCCTTGCGCCGTCCGGAGCCTAGCCCCGCATCCCTTCCCACCCGAGCATCACCGCGCCAGATTTTCGGCGTAAACACTTGACGCAGTGGCATCGCCCGTCGGACGGTCGGTCTGAACTTGTTCAAACCGGGGATAGGCCATGCGTGCGATCGAAACCGACTACCTCATCATCGGCGCCGGGGCCGTCGGCATGGCCTTTGCTGACACGATCCTCGCCGAAACCGACGCCCACGTCACGATCGTCGACCGCCAGTCGAAGCCCGGCGGGCATTGGAACGACGCCTATTCCTTCGTTGCGCTGCACCAGCCCTCGGCCTTTTACGGGGTCAATTCGCTCAGCCTCGGGGAGAACCGCAAGGATACGCACGGCGCCAATGCGGGGCTCTACGAGCTTGCCTCGGGCGCGGAGGTGAGCGGGTATTTTGACCGCGTGATGCGCCAGAAGTTGCTCCCCTCGGGCCGGGCCGAATATCTGCCGATGTCCGATCACCGGGGCGAGGGCCGCGTGGTCTCGCTGATGTCAGGGGAGGAGCTGCAGGTAAGGGTGCGCCGCAAGACGGTGGATGCGACCTTTAGCAGCCCGGTGATCCCTGCCAATCACACACCCCGGTTCAGCGTCGGGGAGGGCGTCACACTTGTGCCTCCCGGCCAGCTCGCTCGCCTGTGGCTTGCCGCCGAGCGGCCGGAGCGTTTCGTCGTGCTTGGCGCGGGCAAGACCGCGATGGACGCGATCGGCTGGCTGCTGGCGATGGGGGCTCCGGCTGAGGCAATCCAGTGGATCAAGCCGCGCGACAGCTGGCTCATAAACCGCACCTGCACCCAGCCCGGAGCGGAGTTCTTCGACGACGTGTTCGGCAGCCAGCTTGCCCAGATGCGCGCCTTTGCCGAAGGGACGTCGCCCGATGACATCTTTGCCCGGCTTGAGGCGGCGGGGATGATGCTGCGGATCGACCCTGCGGTGACCCCCACCATGTTCCACTACGCCACCATCTCGCAAGGCGAGGTCGAGGCGCTGCGCCGGGTCACCGATGTTGTGCGCAAGGGCCGGGTCACGGCGATCACTGCAACGGCGATCCAACTTGAGGAAGGCACCGAGCCCGCGCAGCCGAATGCGCTTTATATCGACTGCACCGCATCGGCGGTTGAGCCGCGCACGGCCCAGCCGATCTTCCAGGGTGACCTCATCGTCCCCCAACTCGTGCGCGTGCCGCAACCGTGCTTTTCGGCCGCGCTGATCGCCTTCGTCGAAGCGCATTACGCGGACGATGCGGCCAAGAACGCCCTGTGCCGCACCGTGCCTTTCCCGCAGGATCTCAAGGGTTTTCTCACCACCAACATCGTCAACCTGATGAACCAGGGCGGGTGGTTCGGCGAGGAGCGACTGGGGGCGTGGATCCGCCAGAGCCGCCTTGACGGCTTCGGCAAGGTCGCCGCCGGCATCGATCGCAGCGACACCGCGCGGATCGCGGTGCTGCAGGAGATGCGCCGGACTGCCCCGCTCGCGGTTGCCAACCTGATGCGGCTGGCGAGCGCCCCTGCCGCATGAACCAAGGCGAATGTTTCACATGAAACACGGGGTCAAGCGTGGCCTATTGCGGGTCTAAACGGGGTCTGGCAGGGGTCTAACCATGACCGACAAAGACCTGACCGACCGCAAGTTCTACCGTGCGGGCGAAGAGACCCGCTTCGCCGAAGGCGGGCCCGAGCGCACGCCCCAGACCGCGCACCCGGCCTACAAGCTCGCCTTCCGCGACACCGATTTCCTGCTGCGCGACGAATTGCGCCCGGTGCGCTTCCAGCTGGAACTCTTGAAGCCCGAGATGCTGCTCGACGAAGCCCGCGTCGGATCGACGCTGGTGATGTACGGATCGGCCCGCATCCCTTCGCCCGAACAGGCCGAGGCGCGGGTGGCGGAGGCTGCGGCCCAGGGCAGCGAATACGACCAGACAGTCGCCCAGCGCCTCGCCGAGAAGGCGAAGTATTATGACGAGGCCTACCGCCTCGCGCGGCTCGTCAGCGAAAAGGGCATCATCGAGAACGGCCAGCGCCAGTTCGTTGTCACCACCGGCGGCGGGCCGTCGATCATGGAGGCGGGCAATCGCGGCGCATCGGATGCGGGCAGCGAATCGATCGGGCTCAACATCGTGCTGCCCCACGAACAGGCGCCCAACCCCTATGTGACGCCCTATCTCAGCTTCCAGTTCCACTACTTCGCGCTGCGCAAGATGCACTTCCTGCTGCGCGCCCGCGCGGTGGCGGTGTTCCCCGGCGGGTTTGGCACCTTCGATGAATTCTTCGAGCTCATCACCCTGATCCAGACCGGCAAGATGAAGCCGATGCCGATCATCCTGTTCGGCCGCGAATTCTGGAACCGCGTGATCAATTTCGAGGCGCTGGCCGAGGAAGGCGTGATCTCGAAAAGCGATCTCGATCTCATCACCTGGTGCGAAACCGCCGAAGACGCCTGGGCCTGCATCGCCGATTTCTACGAGATCAAGGACCACTCGGCGGAGGATTGAGGGCGGTCAGGCGCGCTCGATCAGATCGTCGCGCGCGGCCACGGGGCGAGGGATGCCCACCGAATAGACCAGCCCCGCCCGCTCGAACGCGCGGATCACCCACCAGCCCGGATCGGTCTGCCCCGGCTCCAGCCCGATGCGCGCGCTTTCGGGGAAGGCGTGGTGGTTGTTGTGCCAGCACTCGCCATAGGTGAGGAGGCCCAGCCCCGGCAGGTTTGCAGCCTGTATCCCCGCGCCCTCGACCAGCCATCGTCCCGGATGGGGGCTTAGATGCGGGTTGTGGCAGAAATAGGTGACGCTCCAGTGCCCCGCCGTGCTCACCAGCACGCGGGCGCAAACGCCCCACAGCACGAACGGCCACCCGCCCGCAGCATAGAGCAGCACGGCCAGCGGCAATTGCTGCCAGCGCCATGTCGCATCGAGAAAGCGGGTGAACGGGTCATCGGCGATCTCCGGCTCGATGGTGACGAGGGGCGGACGCGCGAATTCGAAGCGGTAGAACAGGTTCCATGCGAGATCCTGCCAGAAGCCCGCGCGGTGGGCGAAGAAATCGTGACAGAAGGCCCCGCGCTGCGCCCAGTCGCGGGTGTCGTGGATGCGGATGATGCCGGACGGGCCGGAGACGCCGACCAGTGTGCCGAGATAGATCAGCGTACGCGCCAGCCACGGCTTCGCCTTAAATGTGCGATGGATCATCATCCGGTGCATCCCCACGCTGTGCCCCACCAGCAGCGTCGCATAGGTGAGGACGAGGGACATCGCGACTGCCTGCCATGTCGCCACAAACAGCGCGGCGATGGTGCCCGCTATCATGGCGCCGTTCCACAGGGTCTTGGGCCAATCCAGCCGCACCGTGCCGAGGCAGGGATCGGCCCCCGTCCCATCGACCCGGATCACCGGCTCCATCATGCCCGCCGCACCGCCTGATGCCCCAGCGGCCCGTGCCCGCCGCCATAACCCGGCGCGTTCTCGATCGCGCGGATCACGAATTGCCGACCCAGCCTGACCGCGTGTTCCAGCGGCTGGCCGTGGCCGAGCAGCGTCGCGATGGCGGACGATAGCGTGCAGCCTGTGCCGTGGGTGTGCACCGTGTCGATCCGGGCATGGCCGAAGGCCACGGCGCGCTCTGCGGGGACGAACAGCACATCGGTGATGCGGTCTTCGTCGCCTTCGCTGACCATGTGCCCGCCCTTGGCCAGCACCGCTGCGCCGGTCGCCTCGGACAGCTCCTCTGCGGCGTCGATCATCTCCTGCGTGCTCGCCAGCGGACGGCCGATGAGCGCCGCGAGTTCAGGCAGGTTGGGGGTGAGCAGCGCGGCCTTGGGAAACAGAAGTTCGCGCATTGCCGCCACCGCGTCCGGCGCGATCAGCGCGGCGCCTGATGTGGCGATCATGACAGGATCGAGCACGATGGGGGCAGCAACGCCCTCCAGCGCTCCGGCCACCGCCTCGATCACGGCTGCATCATGAAGCATCCCGATCTTGATCGCGTCGACGCCGATATCTTCGATGCATGAGGCGATCTGCTGCGCGACCATCTCGGGCGCAATCGGCGCGATGCCCTGCACGCCCAGCGTGTTCTGCGCGGTGATCGCAGTCACGGCGGTCATCGCATAGCCGCCGAGCATGGTGATCGTCTTGATATCGGCCTGAATGCCCGCTCCCCCGGAGGAGTCCGATCCGGCGATGCTGAGGATGCGGGGGGCAGGGGCAGGAGAAGAACGCGTGGTCATGGCAAGCGCCATAGCAGGTGCGCGGCCGCGAGGGGATGCCTTCGCGCAGCCCTATCGGATCGCGGGGACATAGGACGCGATCCAGTCCTTCACCTTGGCGACGCGGGTATACTGGCTTGCTCTTTTCGTGGCCGTGGTGCCGCATTTCAGGCCCGCGCTGACGATCCCGATCAGCACCGGGCGCACGTTTTTGGGATCATAATAGACCAGCGGGCCGCCGCTATCGCCATAGCAGGTCTGTTCGTTGTTCTTGCCCTTGGCACACAGGGCCGCATTGCTGAGCGCCTTGGTGAAGCCGGTGAGCGCGGTGCAGCTTGCCTCGCTGCTGAGGTCCAGTTTCAGGATCTGGAGGTAATCGGTCGCGGCGCTGTTCTGCTCGGCCGTCCAGCCCCAGCCAAAGGCATAGGCGGGCATCCCGGCTGCGATCTTGCGTTCGCCGATCTTGGCTGGGTCGAGCGCGATGGCGCGGATCGGGTTGGCCCGATCGGGGTCGCGCTCGCCGCCCGCGCGGGCGGCAAGGGGGCTGTATTCGATCAGGGCGACGTCGAAGGCGAATTTGTTCCCGGGGTCGAATTGCGGATGCCGGATCACCCGCAGGATCGGGTAGCTGACCCCTTCGTCCGCGCCCGGATCGTAGACGCCGAGCCTGATCCGGTAGTCGGCTCGGGCCTGCTTGTCGGCCAGATCGATCCCCTCGTCAGTGAGGCAGTGCGCGGCGGTCAGCACCCAGCCCATCGCGATCAGCGAGCCGCCGCACAGCACCCGCTGCGCCGGGCCGAGGCTATTGCCGAACATGGTCGCGGGCCGCCACAGCAGCGCCTGCCACGGCGCCTGCCCGGGGCGGGCGCGATCGCTGCCGATGCCCTTTTCCCCGCGGTCGCAGTTGAATTTGACGTAGGTCTTGCCGCGGAAGCGCTCGCTGCCGGTGAAGCACACCCCCATGACCTCGCCAGCCTGCAACACGGCGCCCGGATCATCAGTCGGCAGGGGCGCCGTGAAGGTCTCGCCCGCCGACAGGATGCGGGCCGATGCGACCACCCCGGCGTAGCGTTGTTCGGATTCGCATGCATCGGGATATTGCGCGTCGCACAGCCTGCCGAACAGCGCGACCGCACGTTCAAGTTCGGGTGTCCCCGGATCGTATTCGAGCGAGCGGGCGAGCTTGAAGCAGGACTCCGGATCATCGGCGGCGCACCCCGTTTCGAGCAGTTGGGCGATGCGGGCCGGGGCATCGGGATCGCGCTGGCTGATTATGGCGGCGGCATCGGCGCAGACATCGCGCACACCCTTGCGGCAGCTTGTTTCAAGCAAGGCGATGGCCCGCTCGCGGTCGTATTCGGGTGAGCTATAGGCGCGCAGCGCCTTGCCGAGATCGGCGCAGGCGCGGGCGTCATCTGCATCGCAGGCTGCGCGCAGCCGGGGGAGGGCGGAAAGCTGGCGGGGGAGATCGCAATTCAGCGGCTCGATGCTGCAGCTTTGCGCAAAGTAGCGCATCGCAAGATCGCGGTCTGCGGCAAGGCCAATGCCGCGCCAGGCGCGCCTTCCCATCTCCGCGCAGTCATCGGCGCTCCCGGCATAGCAGGCGTAATGCGTGTAGATGTTGATCTGCGCCGGGTCAGGGTTCGGGCCGCTTTCCAGATGGCGGGTGAGGGTGCGGCAGGCTTCGGCACCCGTCTGGCGGCACGCGGCATCAAGGATTTGTGTTCCCCGTTCCGTCTCCTCAGGCGTGCCGCTCTCCAGCAGAAATCTGCCGAGCGCGGCGCAGGCTTCCATTCCCCCGGCTGTGCATGACGCGTCAAGCAAGGCATCGGCCCGCGCCACATCCTCGGCCGAACCGTCCAGCAAGGCCTCGGCAAAGCGCAGGCAGCTCTCGGCATCGCCGAGATCGCACCCCTTTTCGATCAGCCCATCGGTCTCGTCATAGCTGTCGTCAGGGTAGCCATGGCCTGTGCTGGCGAGGTCGATGAACGCGCGGCACCCTTCGCCGAGGCCGAGATTGCAGGCGTCGTTGTAAAGGACGTAAGCGATGTCAGGCACGATCCACACGCCGTCGCCCGCCTCATAGGCCCGCCCGGCCGCAAGGCAGGCTTCGGCATCGCCCTTCCGGCAGGCCGCGTTGTTCGTTTTGACGGCGCGCTCAGCTTGCGCCCATTCCGCGTCGCTATAGGTTTTGAGGTTGATCAGTTCCGATCGTTTTTTCTTCGTGAAGCTGCGCGCCAGCAGATCGAAACCGCGATGCATCCGCTGCACCTCGGCATCGAGATCGGTCTCGGAAGCCGGCTCGTCCCCGGCGGCCTGCGCTGCCTGATCGGTCTGTTCCTGAGGGCTGGTGGCTGCGGCAGGCTGGATCAGAGCCGTGTGCATGGCGCAGCCTATCGCAGCCCAAAGCACGAAGCGCCGCGCGGTCTCCAGACCCGTCCACCGCATACCCGTTCCCCCTGCTGCATCCCGGGGAGTGCATCAGAGTGCGCCGCGCGCGTCAAGGGCCAGCGCCGCGCGGTTCGACTAAAGCGGGATTTGAAATAATCCCATTGGAATCAATCAATACCGATTATTTGTAAGCCACAACAATCAGTGTTAAACTAAACTCGACTCAAATTCATAGACATCAAGTCTCCGGATTGAGTCGCAATAAATAAAATAGGTTAAAAATAGGGAGGGGAATCATATGGGATATCGATACATAACCGCGTTTGGCGCGGCGGCTTTTTGTATGTCTGCGCCTGCAATGGCGCAGAGCTTCACATTCGACGTCACTTGGGAGCCAGTCCAGGCTGTCGGCGGAATGACGTCGCCCGAGGGGCCTCGCGGCGGCGGCGGCACCGTCAAGGGCACCTATGTCACAAAGCTCGACGATGGCACTGTCACCAACGGGACCGTCTATTGCGTCGGTCTTGACCAGCCCGACAACAGCTTGTTCGCGCTCCATCTGGCTTGCAACTCGAAGGACACGCAAGGCTCCTACACCCACGTCTGGGGCTGCAATTTTCTGGGCAAGCGCGGCCCTGAAACACCCCTTGGCTGTGTCGGCGGACTGGAGGCCAAAGACGGCGAGGCCAAGGGGCGGCGCGGTGCCACGACGATGAACTGGTATTCGGACGAGAAAGCCAAGGGCACAGGCCAGTGGTATACCGCACCCTAAGTTGCAGGCTTGCGCTTGCGGCATGAACACGACCGGCTGCGGACCGTCTGGCGCCGCAGCCGGTTGTCGTTCGGGCCATGCGAGGCCGACCGGTGACCGGGCGGCAGCTAGCCTTTGAACTTGCGCTGCGTGCTCGGCGGGAACTTGGCGTGGAGCGCCTTGGCCCGCGCCGGTCGGTCCATCAGCTCGCCGCCGCAATTGGGGCAGCGGTCATCGAGGTCCTCGGCACATTCGGCGCAATAGGTGCACTCGAACGAGCAGATGAAGGCGCCGGGCGCATCGGCCGGAAGCAGGACGCCGCAGGTTTCACAATCGGGGCGCATTTCAAGCATTTTGCGTTCTCCTAAACGGCCCCGCGCACCGCTTCGCAGATCGCGTCGACCACGGCTTCGACCTGCGTCTGGTCGTCGCCCTCGGCCATAACGCGGATCACCGGTTCGGTGCCCGAGGGGCGGATCACGATGCGGCCCTTGCCGGCGAGGCTCGCTTCGGCCTCCGCGATCACGGCTTGCACGCGCGCATCCTCAAGCGGCTTGCCACCTTCGTAGCGCACGTTCTTGAGCAGCTGCGGCACGGGGTCGAAGACATGGAGCAGCTCGCTCGCCGGTTTCCCTGAACGCACGAGGCTGGCCAGCACGCGCAGCGCGGCCACCGTGCCATCGCCAGTGGTCGCGTAATCGAGCAGGATCATGTGCCCCGACTGTTCGCCGCCGACGTTGTATCCGCCAGCCTTCATCGCTTCGAGCACGTAGCGATCGCCAACCTTGGCGCGCACCAGATCGAGCCCGCGGCCTGCCAGATGGCGTTCGAGCCCGAGGTTGCTCATGACCGTCGCCACGATCCCGCCGCCCCGCAATGACCCGCGCTCGTGCATTCGCCCGGCGATCAGCGCCATGATCTGGTCGCCGTCGACCGCGCGGCCTTTCTCGTCGACCACGATCAGCCGGTCGGCATCGCCATCAAGCGCGATCCCGATATCCGCGCGTTCCTCGACCACCTTGGCTTGCAGTGCGGCAATCGCGGTCGATCCGACCCCGTCATTGATGTTGGTGCCGTTGGGGGTGACGCCCAAGGCCACGACCTCGGCGCCCACCTCCCAGATCGCGCTCGGCGCCACCTGATAGGCGGCGCCGTTGGCGCAATCGACCACCACCTTCAATCCATCGAAGCGGATTTCCGAGGACACCGAATCCTTGACCGCGTGGATATAGCGCCCG
>JAIYAL010000151.1 GCA_027489095.1 Erythrobacteraceae bacterium | reverse complement strand
GGTTTTACCAGAACCGGTACCGCCCGAGATGACGATGTTCATCCGGCACGCGCCCGCGATCTTGAGCGCGGTCGCCATCCTGTCCGACATCGAACCGAAGTCGCGCAGCATGTCGATGGTGATCGGCTTCTCGGAGAACTTACGAATCGAGATCGCGGTGCCGCGCAGGCTGAGCGGGGGGACGATCACGTTGACGCGGCTGCCGTCCTTGAGGCGGGCGTCCGCGAGCGGCGTGGTCTGGTCGACCCGGCGGCCGACCTGGTTCACGATGCGCTGCGCGATCTGGAACAGGTGTTGCTCGTCGCGGAAGCGGATCGGGGCGAGGGTCAGCTTGCCCTTCTTTTCGATGTAGGTCTGATCCGGGCCATTGACCATGATGTCGGACACGTCCGGATCGTTCAGCAGTTCCTCGAGCGGGCCGAAGCCGAGCAGCTCGTCGATCAGCACCTTTTCCAGCGCGAACTGTTCGCGCCGGTTGAGCGTGACCTTGAGCTCGGCCAACACCTCCATGATGATCGGACGGAATTCCTCGGAAAGCTCTTCCTTGGAGAGGGTCGCGGCCGCTTCCGGGTCGACGCGTTCGAGCAGGCGAGGAAGCACCTGCTCCTTGATCTTGTGGACGCTCGCCTCGAAGCCGCCGACTTCCGAATTGGCCTCGTTGACCGCAGCCATGCGCTCGTTGAGGCGGTCAATCGCCTCCGAGGTCGTGGCCGGACGGTGCGAGGGCTGTGAGGCTGCGGGAGCGGGGCGAGCTGCGGCAGACTCGCCGGGGATCGGCGGGAACTGCTCGCCGCCGCGCTGCGGTGCGCCGGGGCCCTTCATAGGCCGTGCGACGCCGAAAGCGGGCCGTGCGCCCGGCTTCATGCCGCCAGCTTCATTGCCCTTCTTGCCGAATGCGCTCATTCCCAGCCCCTCAGGCTTTCAATCCATCATTCCAGTGGCGCACCAAGCCCTATGTGAAGCTGTCGGTGCGTTTCGAAGAATGGTGAATAGGAGGTAATGGTTGTTTTTTTCCTAAGCCCTCTGGGAGGCAGCAGGATCCTGCGCTGCCGCCCAAGCTGGGGCTTGCCGTCCGGCCGTGTGCGGCTAGAGGGAAATCGTTAGATCAGCAGGGACCAAGCGCATATGTGCGGCATCATCGGGATCGTGGGGAATGCAAGCGTCGCCGACCGGCTGGTCGACGGCCTCAGGCGCATGGAATATCGCGGTTATGACAGCGCCGGCATCTGCACCCTTGATCAAGGCGCGCTGGTGCGTCGCCGCGCTGAGGGGCGCCTTGCCAACCTCGTGAACGTGCTCGCCGCCGATCCGGCGCCCGGGAATGTCGGCATCGCGCACACCCGCTGGGCGACCCACGGCGCGCCGACCGCTGCGAACGCCCACCCCCACGCGACCGCCGAAGTGGCGATCGTCCACAACGGGATCATCGAGAACTTCAAGGAACTGCGCGCCGAACTCGCCGCCAAGGGCCGGGTGTTCGAGAGCGAGACCGACAGCGAAGTGGTCGTGCACCTCATTTCCGAGGAGGTCGAGAACGGGGCGGATCCAGTTGCGGCGGTGCGCACCGTCCTGCCGCGGCTGCGCGGGGCCTTCGCGCTCGCCATCGCCTTCCGCGCCGCGCCCGATCTGCTGATCGGCGCGCGCCTCGGCTCGCCGCTGGTGGTCGGCTACGGTGACGGAGGCGAGGGCTGCGAGATGTATCTCGGCTCCGACGCGCTCGCGCTCGCGCCGCTCACCCAGCGCATCGCCTATCTCGAGGAGGGCGACTGGGTTGTGATCCGGCGCGGCGGTGCGGAGATTTTCGATGCGGCGGGTGATCCCGTCGTCCGCGAAGTGCAGACCTCGGGCGCTTCGGCAGCGATGGTCGAGAAGGGCAATTACCGGCACTTCATGCAGAAGGAGATCTACGAGCAGCCCACTGTGGTGGCGCAGACGCTCGGCTCCTACCTCAGGCGTTCGGACAATTCGGTGGCACTGCCGCAGATCGATTTCGACCTGTCTGCGGTGCGCCGCCTGACGATCGTCGCTTGCGGCACCTCCTTCTATGCGGGGATGGTCGCCAAGTACTGGTTCGAGCAGTTCGCCCGCGTGCCGGTCGATATCGATGTCGCATCGGAGTTCCGCTATCGCCAGCCCGTGCTCGAGGAGGGGGGGCTCGCCCTGTTCATCTCGCAAAGCGGCGAGACTGCGGACACGCTCGCGGCGCTGCGCCATTGCAAGGCGGCCGGCCAGACCATTGGCGTGGTCGTCAACGTGCCGACCAGCACGATGGCGCGCGAGGCCGACCTGCTGCTGCCGACCCATGCCGGGCCGGAGATCGGGGTCGCCTCGACCAAGGCCTTCACCTGCCAGCTCGCCGTGCTCGCCGCGCTCGCAGCGCATATGGCGGTGAAGAAGGGGCGGCTGACCCGAGAGGAGGAGGCCGAGATTGTGCGCCACCTGCTCGAGGCGCCCGCCGCGCTCAACGCCGCACTTGACCATGACGACGAGATCGCCGCCATGGCGCACCTCATCGCTCCGGCCCGCGACGTGCTCTACCTGGGGCGCGGACAGGATTACCCGCTGGCGCTGGAGGGCGCGCTCAAGCTCAAGGAAATCAGCTATATTCACGCTGAAGGCTATGCCGCGGGCGAGATGAAGCACGGGCCGATCGCGCTGATCGACGATGCCGTGCCCGTGGTGGTGATCGCGCCTTCGGGCCCGCTGTTCGAGAAGACCGTCTCCAACATGGAAGAAGTGCGAGCGCGCGGCGGGCAGGTGGTGCTGATTTCTGACGCGGCGGGCATCGCCGAGGCGGGTGGGGGCTGTATCGCCACGATCGAGATGCCGGTCGTCCACCCACTGATCGCGCCGCTGGTCTATGCCGTGCCGGTGCAACTGCTCGCCTATCACGTGGCGGTGGTGAAGGGCACTGACGTCGACCAGCCGCGCAATCTCGCCAAGTCGGTGACCGTCGAATAGCACTCTCCCGCATGCGCGGATTGGTTTTGCGCGCCTTCTAGACTAGCTTTCCGGTCTGCATCATTGGTGCGTCCGAGGGAGAAAGCCGTGCCGATCATAATCCGTTCCGCTGTTCTTGCAGCGCTGTGTCTCGTGTCCGGCATCGCAGCGTCCGCTCAGGAGGCCGTCGCCAAGGGCCACCAACTGTTCGTCTGGGCGGGCGACCGCGCCGAGGCGGACAAGGACTTCATCGCGGTGATCGATGCCGATCCCGCCTCGCCGACCTATGGCAAGCTGCTCGCCAGCGCGGCGACCGACCAAACCAGCAACAACCCGCACCACACCGAATACTGGATGCCCGCCAGCGGTAAGCTGTTCGCCAATGATCATAATGCTGGGCGAACGATGGTGATCGACCTCACTGATCCCCTGCACCCGAAGCAGGTCGCCGCCTTCGGCAATCTCGCCGGCTATGCCATGCCGCACAGTTTCCTGCGCCTGCCGGACGGCAACGTGCTCGCAAGCTTCCAGTATGCCGCCCAGGGCGAGCACATGGGGCACGATGTCATGGCGATGAGCGGGACGAGCGGCGGGATCGTCGAGATCACCGAGGCAGGGACTGCGGTGCGGGCTGCGAGCAATGCCGATCCAGCGTTCGACAAGGAGGGCCTGCTTCCCTACAGCCTCGCCGTGCTCCCCGAGATCGACCGGGTGCTTGTCACCAATTCGCCGATGGGCGACGATTACCTGCTGACCAGCAACACCTACCAGATCTTCCGCCTGTCCGACCTGAAGCTGCTTGGCACCCACCGGCTCGATCCGGGTCCGAGCCTCAATGGCCATGTTTCGCCCGAGGAGGCGCGCGTCGCGGCGGACGGATCGGTCTACATCCAGACGTTGTCCTGCGGGGTGCAGCGGGTGACCGGGATCGACACGCCGCGTCCGGTGGCAAAGCTGGTCCACCAGTTTACCGGCAGCTGGTGCGGGGTGCCGAGCATCGTCGGCAAATACTTCATCCAGTCCGTTCCGGCGATTCACGGCTTCGTCGTGCTCGACATCAGCAATGGCGAGAAGGTCCGCGAGGTGTCCCGGTTGATCATCGACGACAAGTACAATTCGCACTGGACCGGCTGGGACCCCGTCACCAGGCGCCTCGTCATTACCTCGGGCAACGAGGGCGATCGCACTTATCTGCTCAAGCTTGACGAGGCCACTGGGCAGCTATCGATCGACGAGGCCTTTTGCGATGCGGACGGTCAGGTCGGCTTCAGCTTTGATGCCCGCGCTTGGCCGCATGGCTTCACCGGTTCCGCCATGGCGCACGGGGCAGTGTTTACGCGCTGAGGAGGGCCGGATGCGGGCCGGGGTTAACCTTGGCCCCCGGCACAGACCCCCGCAGGATGGCTCGCAAGACCGGACGATTCCGTGGGAAGCTTTACCGCAGGCTAACCATTCGACGTTATGTGGCTTGCGTGGCCAACAAATCCGCCCTTCCGCCTGCGACACTTTCTGCCGCCCTGCCGCTGTCCGACGTGCTCGGCTTGTCGCGCAATCCGGCGTTCGAGCCCACGCGCCTGCGCGGCGATGAGTTTGCCAGTGTTGCCAAGGCGAGCCGCCACCGGATGCTCGCCAACGCGCTGGTGGTGGCCTTCATCGCTTCAGTCTTCGCGCCGCTGGTCGGGCTTGCCGTAGTGGCGCCCTGGGCGGGCCTTCTCGGCTTCGTCCTGTGGCAGACCCGCCAGACCGACATGATGCTGGTTGATCCTGCGCGCAGGGCCAGCCCGGTCGCGCTCGAGCGGCGGCAGTCCATCAATGCCGTCGCTGCGGCGGTTTGCTGGGTCGGCGCGCTGCTCGTGTTCCCATGGCTTTCCGAGGGCGCGCAGCATATCACCTTGTTGCTGATCGTGCTGGTGATGATGATCTCGTCGACATTCGTGTTCTCGACCTCACCGCTCAGCGTGCTGATCTATATCGCCATCCTTGGCATCGGCGCGGCGCTCAGTCTGTGCCTGATGGGCCAGTGGCAGGCGGCCGGCGCGGCGGTCCTGTTCACCATCGCCAGCCTCGTCGCCACGGTCGAGGTGCGCACCACCTTCGTCAAGGCCCGGCTTGCCGAGGCTGCGGTGGTCGAGAAGGAGGCTGTGGTTTCGCTGCTGCTGCGCGAGTTCGAGGAGAACGAGGCCGACTGGCTGTGGGAGATCGATCCCGCCCGGCGCCTGCGCTCGGTATCCCCGCGCTTTGCTTTCGCGCTTGGCAAGTCGCAGGCCGACGTCGAGGGCCAGCCGCTGCTCGAGATGATCGCGGGGCGCAACTGGGCGAGCGGGCAGTTCCCGCCCAGCCTCCACGACCTTGCCGAAAGGCTCAAGGACCGCGAACATTTCTCGACCATGCTGGTGCAGGTCTCGATTCTCGGCGAGGAGCGCTGGTGGGAGCTTTCGGGCGCCCCGGTGCGCGATGAGCAGGGCCGTTTCACCGGCTTCCGCGGCGTCGGCTCGGACGTGACCGAGCAGCGCGAGTCCTCCGAAAAGATCGCCTATCTGGCGCGCTTCGACACTCTCACCCAGCTCCCTAACCGCCTGCAACTCACCGAGGCGCTTGGAGAGGCTCTGCGCTACGCAGTGCAATGGCGCACCCGCTGTGCGCTGCTGATGGTTGATCTCGACCGTTTCAAGGCGGTCAATGATTCGCTCGGCCACCTGACCGGCGACAAGTTGCTCGCGCAGGTCTCCGCGCGGCTGCTGGCGCTGATGGACGAGAACCAGCTGTGCGGGCGGCTCGGCGGGGACGAGTTCGCGATCGTGATCCGCGATGCGAGCACGCCGGGCGTGGTCGCCGATCTCGCCAAGAAGGTGATCGATCGTCTGTCCGAGCCCTATCAGGTCGATCACCACACGCTCTATGTCGGCGCCAGCGTCGGCTCGGCCGAAGGGCCGCGCGACGGCGCCAATGTCGAGGAGATGATGCGCAACGCTGACCTCGCGCTTTACCGCGCCAAGGACAGCGGCGGGGGCGAGCATTGCCGCTTCGAACCAGCGCTCCACGCGTCGGCGGAGGAGCGTCGCCAGCTCGAGGTTGCGCTGCGCAAGGCGCTCGGCCGCGACGAGATGGAGCTGCACTACCAGCCGGTTGTCGACGCGCGCAGCGAAAAGGTGGTCAGCTTCGAGGCGCTGGTGCGCTGGAACAGCGCCGAGCATGGCTTTATCAGCCCCGGTAAGTTCATCCCGCTCGCCGAGGACACCCGCCTGATCGTGCCGATCGGCCAGTGGGTAATGGTCAAGGCCTGCGAGGAGGCCCGCCATTGGCCCGAGGACGTGAAGGTCAATGTCAACGTCTCGCCCGAACAGCTGCTCGAACCGGACTTCCACAACGAGGTCGTGCAAGCGCTTGCCGTCACCGGCCTGCGGCCCGAGCGGCTCGAGATTGAAGTGACCGAGAGCATCTTCCTGCGCGATGCCAGCGTCGCTCGCAATGCGCTCGAACAGGTGATGGCGCTCGGCTGCTCGGTCGCGCTCGACGATTTCGGTACGGGCTACTCGTCGCTTGGCTACCTGCGCAAGCTCAGGTTCTCGACAATCAAGGTCGACCGCACCTTCGTGCAAGGGGCGGCTCAGGGGAGTGCGGAGAGCCTCGCGATCATCAACGCCGTTGTGGCGATGGCCAAGAGCCTGCAGATGACCACCACCGCCGAAGGGGTCGAAACCAGCGAGGAGGCCGAGCTCATCCGCAACCTTGGCTGTGACAAGATCCAGGGCTTCTATTTCGGCCGTCCGATGCCCGCCGCCGATGCGCGCGGGCTGTTCCGGATGGTGCGGACGCAGAGCGCCTAAGAAGCGCAGCCACCCCGGCGCCGGTCAGGCCGCCGCGAAACTCGCCAAGATGTTCTCAAACAAGCGCCGCCCGTCGGCCCCGCCAAGGCTGGCGTGAGCGGCAGGCTCGATCGCGCGTTCGGGGTGCGGCATCATGCCGAGCACCCGGCCGTTGGCGCTCAGCACCCCGGCAATATCGCGCGCCGAACCATTGCAGCCTTCAAGATAACGGAACGCCACGCGCCCCTCCCCCTCGAGCATATCGAGCGTCTCGGCATCGGCGTAGTAATTGCCGTCATGATGCGCAACCGGAATGCGGATCGCCTCGCCCGGCGCGTAGCCGGCGGTGAAGGGCGAGGCGGTGTTCTCGACCTTGAGGGCCACGGTGCGGCACACGAAGCGCTGGCCGGCATTGCGCAGCAGCGCACCCGGCAGCAGCCGAGCCTCGGTGAGCACCTGGAAGCCGTTGCACACGCCGAGCACCGGCACGCCGCGCTCCGCTGCGGCGATCACCGCGCGCATGATCGGGCTGGTTGCCGCCATCGCGCCCGAGCGCAGGTAATCGCCATAGGAAAAGCCGCCCGGTAGCGCGATCAGATCGAGCCGCTCCGGCAGGTCGGCATCGGCGTGCCACACCCGGATGGCCGCCGTGCCCGATACCGCTTCAAGCGCGCTTGCCATGTCCCGGTCGCAGTTCGAGCCGGGGAAGGTGATGACCGCCGCCCGGAACGCCATCACTGGGCGCTCTCGCCAAAGGCTTCGATCGTGAAGCTTTCGATCACGGTGTTGGCGAGGAGCTTCTCGCACATCTGGCGGATCGCGCTCTCGTCGGTGCCGTCGGCCAGATCGAGCTCGATCAGCCGACCGACCCGCACGTCCGCCACGCCTGCAAAGCCCATCCCTTCCAGCGCATGATGCACCGCGCGGCCCTGCGGATCGAGCACGCCGGGCTTCAATCGGACGAGGACGCGCACTTGCATGGCTGATGCTCCATAGTATCGGGGGGCGCAGCCGGTGCGCCGCGGAGCACGCTATAGCGTCCGGCGGCGCACACGCAATCGCCGTTGTGGCGCTTCTCAACCGTTGGGCAGGCAAGCGTAGATCTGCGGCATTTTGTCACAAAGTTGTCGTCAATCACCGATGTTTGTAACCTTGTTGCAACAGCGGTCACAAGAACGTCCCGGTGGCCCCGAAGTTAGGGGGCGAAGTGATCAGGCGATCTCGCGCGAATCGCTCCGAGATGGCACCGCGCTGCGCGAACATTTCTCTCCATCCGACCACAACCAAAAGGGGTCAGTCCGATGTCTCACCGCTTCTCCGCATTCCGTGCCGCTTGGGCCGGTTCCACCGTCCTCGCCGTCGCAGCCTTCAGCCTTGCCGCTCCCGCCGCTGCGCAGGACGGGGCGGGCGCCGAGGAGGCCGACAGCCAGCTTGGCACCATCATCGTCACCGCCAACCGCCGGGCTGAGAACCTCCAGGACGTGCCGGTTTCGGCCGATATCCTTGATCAGGAGCGCGTCGGTGCAGTCTTCAGCGGCACCGCCGACATCACCGCGCTGGCGGGCACCGTTCCGGGCCTCAACGTCGAAAGCTCGAACGGCCGCGCCGCTCCGCGCTTCTACATCCGCGGTCTGGGCAACACCGACTTCGACCTTGCCGCCTCGCAGCCGGTCTCGGTGCTGCTGGACGACGTCGTGCTCGAAAACGTCACGCTCAAGAGCTTCCCGATCTTCGACGCTGAGCGCGTCGAGGTGCTGCGCGGGCCGCAGGGCACGCTGTTCGGCCGCAACACCCCGGCAGGGGTCGTGAAGATCGAAAGCGTCAAGCCGAGCCAGGAGTTCACCGCCGCAGCTTCGATGGGTATCGCCAACCTCGGCACCATGTCGCTCAATGCCGCCGTGGGCGGCGCACTGGTCAAGGACGTGCTGGCGGCCCGCGTGTCGGGGCAGTTCCAGAAGCGCGGCGACTGGATCAGCAACGACTTTAACGGCCAGGAAGACTCGCTCGGCGGCTACAAGGATTTCGCCGTGCGCGGCCAGCTGCTCTTCACCCCGGGCGAACGCACCAGCATCCTTGCCGCGGTCAATTACCGCGATCTTGACGGCTCCTCGACCTTCTTCCGCGCCAACATCTTTGCGCCGGGCACCAACAAGCTCAACGCCAATTACGACCGCGACACGGTGTCCTACGATGGCGGCGGCGGCAACTTTGCCCGTTATGAGCAGCTGGGGGCAACGCTGACCGCCTCCTACGAGTTCGACGGCGCGACGCTGACGTCGATCACCAGCCACTGGACGAGCGAAGGCACCGGCCGGGGGGACATCGACGGCGGGTTTGGGTCGGTGTTTGCGCCCGGCCAGCCGATGGGCCCGGGGATTATCTCAATTCCGTCCGACACCCAGGATTCGATCGATCTGAAGCAGACCACGCAGGAAGTGCGTCTCGCCTCAACCGGCGAAGGCCCGCTTAGCTGGCAGGTCGGCGGTTTCTACTTCGAAAGCGACTTTGACGTTTCCACTGTCGGCTTCAACTTCCCGCCGCCGGTCACTGTCAACCACACCAACGAAGCCTGGGCGCTGTTCGGTCAGGTCTCGTACCAACTGACTGAAACGCTGCGCGCCACCGGCGGCCTGCGTTACTCCGATGACCAGAAGGCCTTCTTCGTCCGTTCAGGCGCTGCGCGGCAACCGCTCAGCGTGCAGGATGACCAGTTCGATTGGGACATCAGCCTGTTTGCCGATCTGTCGGAAGATACCAGCATCTATGCCAAGATCGCCAACTCGTTCCGCGGGCCGACCATCCAGGGCCGCGACGTGGCCTTCTTCGGCGCGCCTTCGATTGCGCAGTCGGAGAACATCACCTCCTACGAAGTCGGCTTCAAGAGCGAGCTGGCGGATCGCCGCGTGCGGATCAACGGGGCGGTGTTCTACTACACCGTTGAAGACCCGCAGTTCAGCGCCGTCGGCGGGGCGGGCAACTTCATCCAGCTGATCAATGCGGCCAAGGGCGAAGCCTACGGCGTCGAGCTCGACTCCGCGTTCCAGATCACGCCCGATTTCCTCGTGACGCTCGGGGTGGCCTACAACAGCACCGAGATCCAGGACAGCAACCTTGCGGTCGGCATCTGCGCGCAGTGCACCGTGACCGATCCGACCCGCGTGATTTCCGGAAACCGGCGTGCCTTCATTGACGGCAATCCCTTCCCCCGCGCGCCGGAGTGGAGCGGCGATTTCACCGCGCGTTACGGCGTCCCGGTGGGTGAGAGCGGTGAGTTCTTCGTCTTCACCGATTGGATCTATCAGGGTTCGTCCAACTTCCAGCTGTATTCGGCCCGTGAATTCCGGGCAGCCAGCCGCTTCGAAGGCGGTCTGAAGATCGGCTACGCAGGCAACAACGGCCAGTGGGAAGTCTCCGCCTTCGCGCGCAACATCACCAATGAGGACAATGTGCTCGGCGTGGTCGACTTCAGCAACAACACCGGCTTCGTCAACGATCCGCGTGTCGTTGGCGTGATGTTCGGCGTGAAGTACTGATCGCGCTGCTCCCGCCTCCTTCATGGGGGCAGGGGCGCCGCCAGACAAAATGGGGCCGGCAGGAAGTCACCTGCCGGCCCTTTTTCATGGGGCCGGGGCGGGAACGTCCGGGACGACGACGAATTCGACCGCACCGCCGGGCACCAAGTAGCGCAGCACGGTCTGGTGAATGTCCGCAGGCGTGATTGCTGCCGTCACCTTTGCCGCATCAAGAAAGCGCTCGATCCGCGCAGGCTCGCTCTGCGCGCGCGCGGCGAGCGCCAGCCACCCGCCGAGGTCCTTGAGGAAATTGTTGTACTCCTCCAGCCAGGGCTTGCGCGCGCGCTCGATCACGTCCGGCTCGAGCGGGGCTGCCCTGAGATCGGCGACCAGATCGTCGATGGCGCTGCGGGTAGCTTCGACCTTGTCGGCGGCGACAGCGGCATTGATCGCGAAGGTGCCGTAACCGGGGTAATAGTGGCTAAGGCTCGCGCTGGCCGAGGGTGAATAGGCCTGCCCCAGCTTCTCGCGCAGCAGGTCGGTCAGCTCCAGCCGGACGATCCGCGCCAGAAGGTCAAGCCGCTGCGCCTCGGCGAGGTCACGGTCGTCGGTGGTCGGCCACACCCATTGGATGAGCGCCTGGTCGGGTTCGCCCTTGTGGGTAAGCCGGTGCTCGCCCCGCGCCGCGGTGAAGCTGCGGCTGCGGTTGTCAGCCCGCAGATTGAAGGCCGCCTCGCGCTGAGGCAAGGCGCCCAGCGTCGCGGCGACCGCGGCAATGGCGGCCTCCTCGTCGAGATCGCCGACCAGCGCAATCTCGATCGCGCCATGGGCCAGCCGGTCGCCGATGACGGTGCGCAAGCCCTCGAAATTGAGCGCCATGAAGGCGTCCTTCGGTTGCAGGCTGAAGCGCGGGTCGTTGCCTGAAAGCACCGCGCCGCTGGCTGTGCTCAAAGCCCGCCCAGGCGTCGCCTCAAGGGTGTTGAAGAAGTTATCGATGCCCTTTCGGTAGCGTTCGGCCCCCTCCTGCCTGTACCCAGGGTCGGTCAAGGTGGCGGCCAGGACCTGCATCTGGAGCGTGAGATCGCGCGGCGTTGTAACGGCCGAGGCGGTGAAGGCATCGATGCTGCTCGCCAGTTCGAAGCTGACGCTGCGCCCGGCGAGCACGCTCGCCAGATCGTCCTGGCTGTGCCTGCCGAGCCCGCCTGCGGCGAGCGATCCGACAAGATTGGTGGCGAGCGGTGCCGCGCGGGTGTTCATCAGATCGCCCCCGTCGACGGCCAGCGCGAAGGCGATACGGTCCTTGCGAATGTCGGTGTGCCCCAGCGTCAGGCGCACACCATTGGCAAAGCGGATGAGCCGCAGCCCGAGGCGCTCCTCGCGTGTGTCGGAAACCACGGTGCCTGCGGGGCCGAAGTCGTCGTAGCCAAAGGCGAGCGGGCCGGTGTCGAGGGGCGCGGCGATAGGCAGCGCAATGCCTTCTCTGAAGGCGGCTTGCAGCGCCGCCGCGCCGCCCTCGGGCGGGGATCGCCCTTCGAAGCGGATCAGCGGCTCGGCGAGCGGCGCTGCGTCGACGCGCATGGCTTGCCACACGGCCTCTGGGGTTATCGCGGGGGCGAGCCGCTCGAACTCGGCGAGCTGCCATTCGGGGGTGGTAGGCACCCGGTCGTCGCTCACCAGTGCCAATGCGGAATTCACGAAAGTCGCGTTGGAGCGGGTATCGGCGGACTTGACGGCGTTCTCCAGTCCGGTGCGGATATTCGCAAGCTGCTCGTCAAGCTCGGCGCGCGTGAAGCCGTAAGTCAGCGCCTGATTGACCTCGCGCACTGCCGCGAGCACGCCCTTGCGCCAGGCGCCGTCGGTGCTGCTCACTGCAAGGCTGGTGATGCGCGCGTCCTTGAAGATGTCGCCCGAACTGAAACCCGCGCTGCGGAACGGCGCCTCGGCACCGCGCGCAAGGCGGGCGAGGCGGCGGTTGACGATGGCATAACCGATCCCGCGCAGCCGCGCGGTGCGGCGGTTGGCGAGGGTGTCAGGTTCCTCGCGCCATGGGGCGAGGCGGCTGATGGTGACGGCTTCGGCCAGGGCTGGGTCGAGGTGGATGTCGGCCAGATCCTTACGGGCCGTATCGATGGGGCCGGCCGCGGGCTCCGCCGGGACCGGGCCTGCGGGCCAATCGGCGAAACGGGCGCGGATCGCCGCCTCGACCGCCTCGACCGGGTAGTCGCCGATTACCACCAGCACGGTGTTCGCCGGGGTGTAGGCGCGTTGGTAGAGCGCGCGGATCTGCGCCGCCGTCGCGCTCTCCAACACGTCCAAAGTGCCGATCGGCAGCCGCTGCGGATAACGCGCGCCGGGGGCAAGGAAGGCGACATTGTCCTCGAAATCGCGCTGCTGGTAGCCTGCCCGGTCGCGCCGCTCGGCGAGCACCACGCCGCGCTCGCGCGCCGCCGCGTCCTCGGAGATGGTGAGTTCGCTCGCCGTCTCGCGCATCAGCATCAGCGCGGTGGCCAGCAAGGCCTCGTCGTTGCGAGGCAAGTTGAGCATGTAAGTGATGTTCTCGAAGCCGGTCGAGGCATTGGTGTCCGCGCCGAAGGCCAGACCCTCGCGCTCCAGCAGCTTGATCATCTCGCCTTCGGGAATGCCCTTCGAACCGTTGAAGGCCATGTGTTCAAGATAATGCGAGAGGCCGCGCTCGGTATCGGTTTCCTCGAGCGCGCCCGATCCGATCCGCATCCGCACCAGCGCCGTGCCCGCCGGGGTGGCGTTGCGGCGGATGATGTAGCGCATGCCGTTGTCGAGCCGACCGAAGGTATAGCCGGGGTCGACCGGCACATCGCTCGCCTCGAAAGCCCAGACGGGCGCGGGCGCTTCGGCCGGAACCTCGGTTGCGGGCCCCTGCTGCGCTCCCAGGGAAGACGGCAGGGCAAACGCCAACGCAAGGCCGATGGCCAGTGGGCGAAGGCGTAGCAGGGGGAGGGCATCGAACGGTCGCATGGGGCTATCCCATCGACTCTAGGCCCTGAATTGCCGCTGTCAGCCTACTTCTTGAGGGGCGGGGGGCCGCGCAGCCGCGAGCGCGCGTGCGAGAGGTCGAAGACCTCGCCCGGGCCATTGTCCTCGGCACCCAGCAGGCCGAGGCGGCGGGCGACCTCGCGATAGGCCTCCTCCTCGCCGCCGAGATCGCGG
The DNA here is from genome assembly GCA_027489095.1 of Erythrobacteraceae bacterium. Lineage (GTDB taxonomy): Bacteria > Pseudomonadota > Alphaproteobacteria > Sphingomonadales > Sphingomonadaceae > Erythrobacter. The sequence continues at coordinate 791 of JAIYAL010000151.1, read as the reverse complement.
CGGAAGCGGTCCTTGTCCAGCTTCTCGCCGGTGTTCATGTCCCACAATCGGCAGCCGTCCGGGCTGATCTCGTCGGCAAGGATCACGCGGCTGTAGTCGCCGTCATAGAGCCGCCCGAACTCGAGCTTGAAGTCGACCAGACGGATGTCGATCGCGGCGAACATCCCGCACAGGAAGTCGTTGATGCGGATCGCCATCGACGAGATGTCGTGCATCTCCTCGTTCGAGGCCCAGTTGAAGCAGGCGATGTGCTCTTCGGCGACCAGCGGATCGCCCAGCGCATCGTCCTTGTAGTAATATTCGATGAGCGTGTGCGGCAGCGGTTCGCCTTCCTCGATGCCGAGGCGCTTGCTGATCGAGCCGGCCGCGACGTTGCGCAGCACCACTTCGAGCGGGATGATCTCGACCTGCCGGATCAGCTGCTCGCGCATGTTGAGGCGGCGGATGAAGTGGGTGGGGATGCCAATGTGGGCAAGGCGGGTGAAGACGTGCTCGCTGATGCGATTGTTGATCACGCCCTTGCCGTTGATCGTGCCCTTTTTCTCCGCGTTGAAGGCGGTCGCGTCATCCTTGAAATACTGGATCAGCGTGCCCGGTTCGGGACCCTCATAAAGGATCTTGGCCTTGCCTTCGTAGAGCTTGGTGCGGCGGGACATAAGTCGGCACTCCCATCTCGCCTTGCGGCCTTCAAGCGAATGGTGCCCGGGGGCGGATTTGAACCACCGACACGCGGATTTTCAATCCGCTGCTCTACCCCTGAGCTACCCGGGCATTCGCTGCGAGCGACGGGG
>JAIYAL010000033.1 GCA_027489095.1 Erythrobacteraceae bacterium | reverse complement strand
GTTGACGAAGCCCGCCGCGCAGCCGATCAGCGCCCCGCCGGGGAAGGCGAGCTTGGGCACCGACTGCCAGCCGCCCTCGTTGATCGCGCGCGCGCCGTAGCTGACGCGCTTGCCCCCTTCGAGGTACTCGCGGATCGCCGGGTGGTTCTTCCAGCGCTGGAATTCCTGATAGGGCGAGACCCAGGGGTTCTTGTAATCGAGCGCGGGCACGAAGCCGAGCGCGACCTGCCCGTTCGCCTGATGGTAGAGGAAGCCCCCGCCCCAGCTGTCGCTCTCGGTCAGCGGCCAGCCTTGCGTGTGGATCACCCGGCCCGGCTTGTGCTTTTTGGGATCAATGTCCCACAGTTCCTTGATGCCGAGGCCATAGACCTGCGGCTGGCAGTTCGCCTCAAGGTCGAACATTGCCTTCATGCGCTTGGTAAGGTTGCCGCGCGCGCCTTCAGCGAAGAGCGTGTACTTCGCGTGGATTTCCATGCCGGGGGTGTAATCACCCTTGTGGCTGCCATCGGCGGCAATGCCCATGTCCTGCGTGATCACGCCGGCGACGCGGCCGTTCTCGTCAATCATCACATCGGCGGCGGGGAAGCCGGGGAACACCATCACCCCCAGCCCCTCAGCCTGTTCGGCGAGCCAGCGGGTCATGCTGCCGAGCGAGCCGGTGTAGCAGCCGTGGTTGCTCATCAGCGGCGGCATGATCGCGTGGGGGAGCGAGGACTTGCCGGTCTTGGACAGCACCCAGTGCCAGTTGTCGGTCACCGGGGTCTCAGCCATCGGACAGCCTTGGTCGCGCCACTCAGGCAGCAGTTCGTCCAAAGCCTTGGGATCGACCACCGCGCCCGAAAGGATATGCGCGCCGATTTCCGAGCCCTTTTCGAGCACGATCACCTCAAGCTCGGCGTTGATCTGCTTCAGCCGGATCGCCGCCGCGAGCCCCGCCGGACCGCCGCCGACGATCACCACATCGCAGGGCATTGATTCACGTTCGCTCATCGAGGGCTTCCTGATCCTAGTTGGTTTTGGCCGCGCTCCTCGCACAGCCTGACGATATGCCTTGTCCGTCCACTTGCTAAGCTGAACGGGGGCAGTCAAGAGCCGCTTTGGATACATGACCCAGCAATGAGCCGCCCTGACCTGACCCTTGCGCGCGAATTCGAGGCGGCGCTGGCCTGGTGGCAGGCGGCGGGCGTCGATTGCGATTATGTCGATGACGCTACGGCGTGGTTGGCTGATGCGCCGCTGGATGCACCAATGGCCAAGGGCGGTGGGGTCTCGCCGCAGGCAGGAGCCAAGGGCGGATCGGAAGCTCCCCCGGCCCCGGCCCGCTCCGCCGCCCCCCTCGCCCCGGCGCCCGAGCCTGCCGCGCCGCCGCGTGCCAATCTGCTCGGCGAATCGCCCCCGTCCGATCTCGCGGCCTTTCGCGCGTGGTGGATGGAGGCCCCCGGCCTTGCACCTGCGACCGGCTTTGCCCGCGTGCCGCCGCGCGGGGCTGCGGGGGCGACGCTGATGGTGCTGGTGGCGCAGCCCGAAGCCGGGGACGGCGAACGCCTCCTGTCGGGCCCGCAAGGTCGGCTGCTGGCCAATATCCTTGGCGCGATGGGTCTTGACGAAAGCGAGGTCTATGTCGCCTCGGCCCTGCCCTGCCACACCCCTATGGCCGATCTCGCAACGCTTGCCGCAGGAGGCATGGGCGCGGTGACCGCGCATCACATCAGCCTCGCCGCGCCCCGGCGGCTGATCGCCTTCGGAACCGGTCTTGGCGCGATGTTCGGCGCCCCGGCGGACGATGCTTTACGCGAAATCAACCAGACCGAGTGCAAGGTTCCGGTCATCATCAGCGAAACGCTTGATGCAATGATGGATATGCCCCGGCTCAAAGGCCGGTTCTGGCGGAGATGGATGGAATGGTCGGCCACGGTTTGAAGCGCATCGCGAAGCATCCTGCCGCGGTGTTGGCGGCCCTTGTTGCCGCTGGCTTGACGGTGCCTGCGCCCGCCGCAGCGCAAGGGGCCGATCTCGTCGCGCGCTGGAACGGCGCGGAGCCGGGCGAACGGGCGCTGGCGTCGGTGCTCGGCAGCGAAGAGCGCACCCTTTACCGCCAGCTGTTTGCCGCGATCGACGCCGGTGAGTGGGACGTGGTCGAACGCTTGCTTGCCCAGAAACCCGACGGCGTGCTCACGCAGGCCGCGCGCGCTGAATACTACACCCACGCTGGCAGCCCCAAGGTCGCGGCCGAAAAGATCGCCGCATGGTTCGACGCCGGCGCCGATTTGCCGCAGGCCGAGCAGCTCGTGCGGATGGGCGCCAAGCGCGGCCTTGCCGCCCTGCCTCAGCTGCCGCGCGAACAGGGTTTCGCGCGCCAGCCCTATGCGCCCAAGCGCATCCTGCCGCGATCGGTCAACGATGCGACCATGCCCGCATCCAATGCCACCGCAATCCTCGCTGCGATCAAGGCCGACAATCCTGCCGAAGCGCAGCGGCTGCTGGCCGAGATCGATCCGCAGCTCTCCAGCGACGCCCGCGCCGAGTGGCGCCAGCGCGTTGCGTGGAGCTACTACATCGAAAACAACGACACCGCCGCGCTGGAACTCGCGCGCACCGTGGCCGAGGGCACGGGCGAATGGGTTGCCGAGGGGGCCTGGGCCGAAGGTCTTGCCGCCTGGCGGCTGGGCTATTGCTCGCTCGCGGGCGAGGCTTTCGCGCGGGTTGCGAGCGGGGCATCGAATGTCGAACTGGCCGCAGCAGGCCATTACTGGGCCGGACGCGCCGCGGTGCGATGCCGTGAACCCGGCCAGGCGCAGCAGCACCTTTCGGCCGCAGCGGCCTATGACGAGACGCTTTACGGGATGCTCGCCGCAGACCAGCTCGGCATCGAACTGCCCGCCCATGCCCCGCCGCAAGCCTTGGACAAGGCCGATTGGGAGCAGCTTGCAGTGCGCAGCAATGTCCGCGTTGCGGTCGCGCTGATGGAAATCGGCCGCCCCTCGCTGGCCGACGAAGTGCTGCGCCAGGAAGCGCGGATCGGCCCTTCGGCGCAATACGCCGCGCTTGCGCGCCTCGCGCGCGAACTCGGCCTGCCTTCAACCCAGCTGTTCATGGCCCACAACGCCCCATACGGCACCGCGAGCGATCCCGCCCTGCGCTTCCCGGTCGCCTATTGGCAGCCGGTCGGCGGCTGGCAGGTCGATCCGGCGTTGGCCTTTGCCCATGCGCTGCAGGAATCGAACTTCCGCTCAGCCGCGGTCAGCCCCGCCAATGCGCGCGGCCTCATGCAGATCATGCCCGGCACCGCGCGCGACCATTCGGGCCGCCTCAGCCTCGGCGCGAGCTACGAGGATCTGAACGACCCGCAGGTCAACCTCGCCTATGGCCAGCGGCATCTGGAAATGCTGCGCGACAGCCCGGCGACCGGCGGCACGCTGCCCAAGATCATGGCCGCCTACAATGCCGGCCTCACCCCGGTGGGACGCTGGAATTCCGAGATCAACGACCAGAACGATCCGCTGCTGTGGATGGAATCGATCCCCTATTGGGAAACGCGCGGCTATGTTGCGATCGTGATGCGCAATTACTGGATGTATGAACGCGCGGCCGGCGTCGCCTCGCCCAGCCGCCGGGCGCTGGCACAAGGCCGCTGGCCCGAATTTCCGCGCGCTGCTACCATCCGTTCCGCAAGTCGGGAGCGGTAGAGGAGCAAGCAGGCGTGGCGATTGACGAAACCCGGGTTTTCAAGCCGATCACCATCGCCGTCCTGACTGTATCGGACACCCGCACGCCGGACACCGATACCTCGGGCGACCTCCTCGCCGCGCGGGTGGGAGGCGCTGGCCACACGCTCGCCGCGCGCGCCATCGTCAAGGATGACGCAAAGCGTCTCGCCGCGCAGTTCGATGCGTGGATCGATGATCCCGCGATTGACGCGGTGGTCAGCACCGGCGGCACCGGCCTCACAGGCCGCGACGTGACCCCCGAGGCGCTGGCGATGATCGCAGGCGCGCGCGAGATCCCCGGCTTTGGCGAACTGTTCCGCTGGCTCAGCTTCAAGTCCATCGGCACCAGCACCGTCCAGTCACGCGCCTGCGCGGTGGTGGCGCGGGGCACCTACATCTTCGCGCTGCCCGGCTCGAACGGGGCGGTCAAGGACGGCTGGGACGGCATCCTCGCCGAACAGCTCGACAGCCGCAACCGGCCCTGCAACTTCGTCGAACTGATGCCGCGGTTGAAAGAGGTTTGATGTGGGCCGGCGCCTGCGCGCGTTTCCAAGGTCGGGGCCAAACCACCACTCGCCCCCGCCAGACAACCGCTAGACCCCTGCTAGACCCCCTTTAGACCCCTTCCAGACGGCGCCAGAATCCGCTTTTTCGGGGTAAATTGCCTTGGTGACCCGCTCTTTGTTCCCCAAATGTTTCACGTGAAACATTGGCGCGATCGCGGCTGAGCGCAATCAGGGCGGGTCTCCGGCTGCCGCCAAGCGATGGCCAGTGGGCGCTGTTGTGATATGGGTCGCTCAGGCCCCGTCGCCGAGAGGGACTTCATGCGTTCGACCATTTTCGCCGCCGCCGCCGCCATGGTTCTGCTGGGACTGGGACTGGGAGGCACTGCCCATGCCCAGAGCACGAAGACCCTCAAGCAGTTCAACCGCGCCGATGTCGAACGGGCCCTGCGCGAGGCCGGGGCAACCATCACCACGCCCGAAAAGCCGAGCGAGCGGATCGACTTCACGTTCGAGGGCGGGGTCGTGGCCGACGCGCTGCTGCTCGCCTGCGGGGACGACGAGGCCAAGGAAAAGTGCCTCGCCTCTTCGCTGCTCGCGACCTTCACCCCCGCCGACGGCGCGACGCCGGAGCAGATCAACGCGGCGATCAACACCTACAATTATCGCGAGAATTTCGGCCGCGCCTATCGCGATTCCGAGGGCACGATCTCGGTGAGGACATACATCATCGCCGATGGCGGGATCACCCGCGAGAACTATTCCCGCCAGATCGGGCTGTGGTTCGCCTCGGTCATCGACTTCTTCGGCTATCTCTACCCGGAGGAGTGAGGGCGCGGGGCGCGGGGCCGAGGGACTACCCGAAGCCTGCCCCAACCTCGCCCGGAGCAAAGCGCACGAGGCGGCTGTCGATCAATGCGGCGGTGCGGTTGACCACGGCCTGCTGGTAGTCCGGGTCCTTGATCATCGCGAAGAAGGCCCCGGCATTGGGATATTGCGCGACAAAGCCGTCGTGCCAACGCTCGCCCTCGGGGCCGGTGACCATCGTCTGAAAGCTGCCTCGCCACAGGATCTGCCCGCCAAGCCGCCGGAAGATCGGGCCACTGGTCACCCCATATTCCTCATAGGCGCGCCGCCCGCTCCAACCCTTGCCGGCGTGCTCGTGCCCCTCGGGGTATTGCGCCAGATCACGGTAGAGCAGCAGGTTGAGCATGTTGATCGGCATGTCGCGCGGCAGGTCCTTGAAGGCCTGAAAATTCGCCGCTGAGGGGTCGATATAGGTTTCGCAGGTCATCAGTCCGTCTCCTGTCCGATCAGGTCGCATTGCATGTAAACCGTATCGAGCACCCGCCCGAACTTGTGGCCGACCTTGCTGAGGCGGCCCGCGTGGCGGAAGCCGCACTTGCCATGGAGCGCCACCGACGCGGGCTCGCCGCCGCCCACCACCGCGATCATCTGCTCAAAGCCCGAAGCGCGGGCGGCGGCGATCAGCGCCGCCAGCAACGCCGCGCCAATCCCTCCCCCGCGCGCATCCGGGGCGATGTAGATGCTGTCCTCGCAGGTTCGCGCATAGGCAGCGCGGTCGCGGAAGCGCGCGGCGTAGGCGTAGCCGAGCACCTGCCCCGCCCGCTCGGCGACGAGAAACGGCCAGCCGCGCGCGATGAACTCGGCGATCTTCCCGGCCCACGCGGACGCCTCGGGCGCCTGCGTGTCGAAGGTGCCCGTGCCGTTAGCGACGTGCCAGGCGTAGATGGCAGCAATGGCCTGCGCGTCGTCCGCGCCCGCAGGCCGGATCGCGATCTCAGCCAAGCGTGTAATCCGCGAAGCGGTCGCGCAGGTCCTTCTTGCTGATCTTGCCTGTCGCCGTATGGGGAATGTCGTCGACGAACTCGACCGCATCGGGCAGCCACCACTTGGCGACAATCGGCTTCAAATGCTCGACGATGTCGTCCGCCGTCACTTCGGCGCCCGCCTTCTTCACCACGAACAGCACCGGGCGCTCGTCCCACTTGGGGTGAGTAATGCCGATGCAGGCCGCTTCGGCGACGGCCGGGTGCCCGCAGGCAGCGTTTTCAAGCTCGACCGAGCTGATCCATTCGCCGCCCGACTTGATCACATCCTTGGTGCGGTCGGTGAGTTGCAGGGTGCCGTCGGGGTGGAGGATGCCGACATCGCCGGTATCAAACCAGCCGTCATTGTTGGTCGCGTC
>JAIYAL010000175.1 GCA_027489095.1 Erythrobacteraceae bacterium | reverse complement strand
AGCCGCCAGACGCCTGATCTTTCTCGCACAATTCGCTTGAACCGATCATAGGCCTTGAGCGCGTAACCGCCATCGGCGACGAAGTTCAGCACCCGGCGGAAGGTCGCCTGATCGACCCAGCTATAGGCGAGCGAGGAGCGCACCTCGGCAAGCAAGGCGGCCTCGTGGAACGGCCCCGCACAGGCGCAGGCCATCACGTGCTGGGCGAGGACGTCGAGGCTGCCGGGGCGGAACGCCTCGCCGTCGCGCTGCCCTTCGTCGACCGCCTCCTTGGCAGCGATGGCTTCGAGGAATTCAAAGCGATTGCCCGGCACCAGCACAGCGCGGCTCGGGGTGTCGAGCCGGTGCCCTGCGCGCCCGATGCGTTGCAGCAGCCGCGATGATCCCTTGGGCGCGCCCATCTGCACCACCAGATCGATATCGCCCCAGTCGATCCCGAGATCGAGGCTGGCGGTACACACCAGCGCCCTCAGTTCCCCCCGCGCCATCGCCTCTTCGACCTTACGGCGCGCCTCGGTGGAAAGGCTGCCGTGGTGGATGCCGATGGGGAGGTGATCCTCGTTCACCTCCCACAGGCACTGGAAGATGAACTCAGCGAGGAAGCGCGTGTTGGTGAAGACCAGCGTGGTGCGGTTGGCCTTGATGCTCTCGTAGAGCTGCGGGATGGCCCACCGCCCGGCGTGCCCGCCCCAGGGGATACGCTCCTCGATGGGCAGCAGGATCTCGACCTCGGGCGCCGCCCCTTCCTCGCCCAGAACCAGCGCGGCGGTGGCGATTTCACCCGCTTCGTCAGAGCCTTGCGGGGCGAGCCACTCCTGAAAGTCCCGTGGGACAGCAAGCGTCGCCGAAAGCGCCACCCGCTGCGCTGCGGACGCAATCGCGTGCAGCCGCGCAAGGGCGAGCGCGAGCAGATCGCCGCGCTTGTCGGTGGCAAAGGCGTGGACCTCATCGATCACGATGCGCTTCAGCCCTGCGAAAAGCGCGTGGCTCTCGGGGTAGGAGAGCAGCAGCGACAGGCTCTCGGGCGTGGTCAACAGGATATGCGGCGGGGTCACGCGCTGGCGCTTCTTGCGGTCGGACGGCGTATCGCCGCTGCGGGTCTCGACGCGGATGGTGAGGCCGATGTCCTCGATCGGTGTCAAGAGGTTGCGCTTCACATCCTGTGCCAGCGCCTTCAGGGGCGAGACATAAAGCGTGTGCAGGCCCTCAGGCGGGGGGCTGACCGGGTCTGCGAAATCGCACAGGGTGGGCAGGAACCCCGCGAGCGTCTTGCCCGCCCCGGTATCGGCGACCAGCAGCGCGTGCCGCCCCGCGCGCGCCATCGCCAGCATTTCGCGCTGATGCCGCCGCACCCGCCAGCCGCGGCCCTCGAACCAGGCGGCGATGGCGGGCGGAATAGAGCTAGCGGGATCAGGCAAGGTCACCCCTCCCATGTGGCGGCTCCCCCCGGCGCGCGCAAGCACACCGGGACGCGCCGCTACAGCCCCTTGAGCACGTCGTCGGGCACCCGCCTGGCCGAAGCCCGCACCGCCTGGGCGAGCGCGGTCTCGGCGGTGCAGCGGTCGGCGCTGCCAGGGTCCTTGAACGCCGCCACAAGCCGCTCCTCGGGCAACCCGCTGCGCTTCAGCGTGTCGCCGACCAGCCAGCCGGGGATGGCGTAACGGGTCTCGCCGCCCTTGGGCATGTGGCTGAGCACCTTGGCTTCGAGCAGCTGGCGCAGCAGCCCCTGTTCGCGGACGCGCTGCTTGTCACCGAGATCGATGGAAAGATCGCGCAGCTTGCCGTCGACGATCATCCGGCAGGCCTCTGCAGACTGGGCCTTTGCAGCTGTCAGCCAGATGGCCTTGAGTTCGGCCCGCGCCTCCAGACCAGCCCTGTCGGCCACCTCTGCCGACGCGAGCCCCTGCATCCGCACATAATTGAGCGGAAGCGCGATCTCGGGCGCCTTGATGGCGGACAGCAGATCGCGGGCAAGCTTTGGATCTGCGGCCTCCACCGCCTTCATGTCCGTGCCGTCTCCGAAGATGTTGCGGACCTCGGCATCGATCTCGGCCGGCGTGATCTGGCTTGAGAGCACCAGGGGTGGGCCGCTATCCTCGCGTTCGGTGCATTGGGCAATCATCCGCGGAAAGGCGAACACCAGCAGCACGATGAACACACCGCGGATGATGCGCGGGACAAGACCCGGGGCGCCGTCATCGGGCCGTCCCGCATCCCACGAGGCGACCCGCTGCGGATCGAGGTGGCTCTCGAGTTCGGGGAAATGTTCGCGGATGCCGACGATCAGCTTGTCCGCGTCGGCCCGCTTGACCCGCAGCCGGTCAATCAGCCGCGCCGGGCCGGGACGCGACAGTTCAACCCACGCCTTGTGGAGCGGGTGATCGGGCCGCTGCACCTTTTCGTGAAAGCGCATCCCCTTGAGGCGCTGATTGAGGAAGCGCAGCGCCGGGCGCTCCTCAAGGCTGCCGGCTTCCTCAAGCCAGTGGAACGCCGCGTCGCCCGGTTCGACAAAGGGCGCCGAACGCGGCCAGGTGCGCGCGAACAGTTCAGCCAGCGCCCCGTCCAGCGCGTCGTGCTCAGCCAGATCGGCCGCCTCGGCGCGCGCGGTCAGCACGCCCAGCGCGGCGAGGCCTTCCTCCATTTCGGCGAGGGTCATGGCCTCCTCGCATACCGCGCCGTCGGGATAGAGGGTGCCGGACAACCGCTCCCAGGCGGCCTGCGCCTGCGCCTGGGCTTCGTTCAGCTCCGAGCCGCGGACGGGTGCAAGCGGATCGGGACGATAGGGCCGGGGGCTTTCGTCCCACCCCTCGTCGTCCCAGATGTCATCGACCATGCGGTCATCGCCGCCATCGTCATCGCCGCCATCGTCAGCGGCGGGCGCGGCGAGGTCCCCGAGACCGAGTTCGTCCCCGTTCCCGTCATCATCCGGCTCCTCCGCATCCCGCTGGCTCTGCGCGGCGAGCCACAGCGCAGAATCGCGGGCGCGCCGTAGTTCGGCGTAGCCGGCGATGTCCTCGTCAACATTGGTCGCGCGCAGGGCATCGGCATAGGCCTTGCGGATCGCTGCGGTGTCGTCGGTTGCGTCGATCCCCAGCCGATCCCAGGGGAAGCGGCGGCGGCTCATGGCGGGGCCATCATAGCGGAGAATGCGCGTCGATCTCGTCGAGCAACCGCCCCAACCCCTCGCGCGCATCGGCGATGATCCGCGGATCCTGCTTCTCGAGAGCGCCCTGAAATTCGGTCAGCGCCTGGCCAATGATATCGCGCGCTGTGCCGGTAAAGCCTTCGTAGGCGCGTTCCGCCCGTGCCAGCATGGCGACGTTCTCGGCCTCGTCGCGCGGGTGGACCTTGAGCTTTTCGAGGCGCTTGCGGCTTTCGGCCACGTCCTTCTGGGTGCGGCGGTCCTCTTCGTCGACGATCACGAGATTGCGCGTCGTCCCGCTCACCGGGACCGACACGTCAACATCGAGAAGCCCGCTGGTATCATAGGTAAAGCGGACGTCGACCGCGACCTCGCCTGCCGGGCGCGGCGGCACCGGCACGGTAAGCTCGCCCAGCTTGACGTTCTTCTTCACGTCGCGCGCCTCGCCCTGATAGATCGCGAAAGTCACTTGCCGCTGATTGTCGGCAAGGGTCTGGAACCGCTCCATCCGGCTGACGGGCACAGGGGTGTTGCGCTCGATGATCGGGGCGAAGATGTCGTCATGGAAGCGCCCGTGCGCATCGCGGGTCGCGGTGCCGACGCCCAGCGTGAAGGGCGCCACATCAGTGATGCGGATCTCCTCAAGCCCCGCGCCGCCCGACAGCAGCCCGGCCTGAATCGCCGCCCCCAGCGCCACCGCGTGATCAGGGTGGACGGTGGCATTGGGGAAGCGCCCGAACATCCGGGTCAGCGCCTTCCTCACCACCGGCATCCGCGTCGCCCCGCCAACCAGCACGATATCCGACAGGCTCTTCACGTCGATATGGCAGTCGCGCAGCGCGCGTATCACCGGATCGCGCAGCCGCTTGACGAGGCTGGCGGCGGCTTCCTCGAAGGCATCGGAGGAGACGCGCGCGGTCAGCGGCTCGCCTTCGACAACGATGCTGAACTCGGCCTCCTCGGCGGTGGAGAGCGCGCGCCTTGTGCGCTCTGCGGCGAGGTTCAGCAGCGCACGGCGGCGGTCGGCTGGCAGCGTGTCCAGCACGGTGCGATTATCGAGCAGCGGCTCGACCAGCTTGACCAGCGCCGCGTCGAAATCGTCGCCCCCCAGCCGGTTGTCCCCCGCCGAAGCGCGCACCTCGACGATGCCGTCGAACATCTCGACGATCGAGACGTCAAACGTGCCCCCGCCCAGATCGAAGACGAGGAAGGGCTCGCGGTCGCCGCGATCCGTCAGGCCAAAGGCGAGCGCGGCCGCGGTGGGCTCGTTGATGAGGCGCTTGACCTCAAGCCCGGCGATCTCGCCGGCGCGGCGCGTGGCGCGGCGCTGACGCTCGTTGAAATAGGCCGGCACGGTGATGACCGCCTGCGTGGGCCGCTCGCCGGTCGCCGCCTCGACATCGTCCGCGAGGCTGCGCAGCACCATCGCAGAGAGATCCTCCGGTGTCAGCGTGGTGCCTGCCAAGGTGACTGTGGTGGCAGTGCCGATCATCCGCTTGAAGCTGGTGACGGTATCCGCCGGATGGGTCGCCATGCGATCGAGCGCGGCTTGGCCCACCCAGGCCTGCCCGCCCTTGGCGAGCGAAACCGCAGATGGGGTGAGCTCCTTGCCCAGAGCATTGGGCACAAGCTGCGGCGCGCCATCCTTCCACAGCGCAACCGCGCTGTTGGTGGTGCCAAGATCAATCCCCACAAGCATTGGTGCAAGTCATAACGTCGGTGGGCGCGCAGGCAATTGGAATTGCAGCATCTCGCTGCGGTTAGTGACCGACGCTCTCGCCGCGCTCCAGACCGGAGGCAGCCAGCTGCGCATCGATCTGCGCCAGGAGCCGTTCCAGACCTTCCGCGCTTTCGCTTTCGGCCCGCGCGACCAGCACGTCCTGCGTGTTCGAGGCACGCAGCAGCCACCAGCCGTCGGCGGTGTTGACCCGCACGCCATCGGTGGTGTTGACGCTCTCGACCTCGGGGCCGGGGCTGGTGGAGAGCCGTCCGGCGATCTCCGCCATCGCCGCGAACTTGCGGGCCTCGTCGACCTGGAAGCGCAGCTCGGGGGTGTTGAGCATCGGCGCCATCGCGGCGCGCAGATCGGTGACCGAGCGGCCGAGGCGGGCCGAGGCAGCAATCAGGCGAATCCCCGCGTAGAGCGCATCGTCAAAGCCGTAGTAATCATCGGCGAAAAAGACGTGCCCGCTCATTTCGCCGGCGAGCGGCGCACCAGTTTCCTTCATTTTGGATTTGATCAGCGAGTGGCCGGTCTTCCACATCAGCGGCACCCCGCCGAGTTCGGCAACGCGATCGAACAGCGCGCGGCTGGCCTTCACATCGGCGATCACCGTCGCGGGCCCTTTGTCTTTGGGGCGGGTTTTCAGCACATCCTCGGCATAGATCATCAGCAGCTGATCGCCCCAGATCACCCGACCCTCGCCGTCGATCGCACCGATGCGGTCGCCGTCCCCGTCGAAAGCTACTCCAAAATCGAGGTTCTTCTCGGCGACGAGCGCGCGAAGATCGGTCAGGTTGGCTTCGACAGTCGGATCAGGATGGTGGTTGGGAAAATGTCCGTCAACTTCGGTAAAGAGCAAGTGGTGTTCCCCCGGCAGCCGGGCAGCCAGCGCTTCGAGCGCGGGGCCGGCGGCGCCGTT
>JAIYAL010000114.1 GCA_027489095.1 Erythrobacteraceae bacterium | reverse complement strand
TGTTCGAAATCGTTGTTCTCGTACCACACGTTCACGCGCACGGTATTGGTGCCAAGTTCGGCTTCGAGGTCACCCAGCACGCCGATGCGCTCAATGTTGTATTCGGTGGTGCGGAAGCTGAGCGGCTGACCGCCGGGGCTGGCGCGGTAGGGCGTTATCCACGAACCCTGGCCCTTGTTGGTGTGGTAATAGGCCTGCACGCCGACCTTCACGGCATCGCCAAGCTGCTGGTCGACGCGCCCGCTCGCAAGCTAGTCGCGGCGCAGGCCGGCGGCGTCGAAATAGGCATCGTCGACTGAAGTGAACGGCGCGGGCCAAGCGGTGCCGAAGGTGTTCGGGCCGACCGCCACGCCAGTGCCGCCCGGCAGAGCGGGGATGGCGGCGCTACGGTTGGCGCCGATGAAGGCGAGACGCACGGCGAGCGGCCAGTCGTTCGAGATGTTGTCCCAGTCATAGCCAAGACGATTGATCATCTCGAGGCTGAGATCCTGGTAGTCGCTTTCCTTGCGGTCGGAGAAGTTGACGAAGGCGGTGAAGGTGGTCGAGGGGCTGAAGTCCGCGACCAGCTTGGCGTTGACCTGGGTCGAACGCTGGGTGCCGAAGCCCTTCCACTTGTCGGCATCGATGTGGGCGGCGCTGATATAGGCCTTGAACCCGCCCAGATCGCCGGTGTCGAGCGTGCCGTAGGCGCGGATCGTGTTGCTGTCGCCGTAGGTGATGTTGCCGGCGATGCCGAGCTCGTCCTGCGGATCGCGGCTGAAGAATTCGATCGTGCCGCCAAGGTTCGAGGTCGAGGCGGTGCCGAGCGCACCGGCGCCCTGGCTCACCCGGGTCGTGCCGATATTGTCGGCGATGATCGCGCGGCTGATGTGGAGGCCGTTGGTGTTGCCATAGCTCATGTCGCCCAGCGGCACGCCGTCGAGCGTGAAGCCGAGCTGATTCTGGTTGAAGCCGCGCAGCGTGATGCGGGTCGACCATTCATAGGTGCCGAACGGGTCGGCCGACTGGAAGTTGACGCCCGGCAGCTTGCGCAGCGCGATGAAGGGGCTCGAACCGGCGGTGGTGAGCTGAATGTCGTCGGCGCCGATTTCGGTGACCTGGCGCACTTCGCCCTTGCCGTAGACAACGATCTCGTCGCCCTTGGCTGCATCGGCTTCGGCTGCATCATCGGCGGTGGCGGTCATTGCCTGCGCTTCGGCCTCAGCGGCCAGCGCGTGGGCCGGAATCGCGAGCCCGATCAGCGCCGCGCTGGAAAGAAAGGCGACGCGCCTGGAGGTGAATTTCATGGTTGTAGCCCCTTTGCGTGTGGTTGCACGAGAGGCGCTTAGGACCGCGATGTTGCGCTTCGATAAAACTCCGATGGCAGGGGCAAGACTTTGCGATGACGTTTTGCGGACGATGCAAACGGGGCACACCCCGCCTGCGGTGGTGGGCGTGGCACACCAAAAAACAGGGCCGCCGGATCGCTCCGACGGCCCTGAATGAACCGCTATTGAGGATCGCTCAGTGCTTGCCGCCAGGATCAGCGAAATGGCTCGGCAGATGGGCGTTGACCGCACCGAAAGCAATGACGGCGTGATGCTGGTCGGGCTGGCGACCTGGCCGTTCGAACTGGACGGGATCGGGCTTGATGGCCAGGTGTTCGAAATCGGCGGATCGGTGATGCGCAACCGTATCCGCCCCGAAATCCGCGCCGGCGGCCTGAGCGCGGCCGGGTTCAAGGACAACCGCACGCTGATCCACGCGATCCTCTACCCCAACCCAATCGGCGTGCAGGCGGAATGGAACTGGGGCACCGGCCCCGAATTCGTCCCCGCCACCGGCCGGATCGAGGAACGCCCGATCGATGGCGGCTATGTCCAGCTGATGGGCAAGGTCGACCATTCGCCGATCGGCCCGTTCTACCCCTTCGCCCGCTGGCAATATTACCGCGGCGGGTTCAAGGCGGCGGTGAACGCCCCCCGGCTCGAGACCGAGGAACTGGAACTGGGCTTCGAATTCCAGCTCGATCCGGCGCTGGAAATCACCACCACCTATGGCTGGGCCAAGCGCAAGGAAGCCGACGAGCGCCGCCTTGGGCAGGCCGAGGGGCAGATCCTGCGCATTCAGGCCCAATGGAACTACTGACGCGGAACGGGTGAGGCAGCGACTTCACGCGTCGTCGCCGAATTCGGCGAGGGCTTGCAGATAGGCCTGATCGCGCACTTGCAGGGCCCGGCCCTGCCGCGCCACGATTCCCTTTGCCTCCCAGTCGGAGATCAACCGGCTGACATTCTCGCGCGCGAGGCCCGCAAAGGCACCGAGATCGCTCTGGCTCGGGTCGTAGCGCAGCCGCCCGTCGCCGCTTTCGATATCGATCAGCCGCACCAGCGCGCGGGCGAGGCGCGGGGCCATCGAGAAGGTGCGGTCGCTTTCAATCACCAGATTGAGCTGGCGCACCCGTCGCGCCAGCTCGCGCATAACCCCTGCGGCCGAATCGAAGTTGGCCGTTGCTGCGGCGAGAAAAGTGTGGGCGGGAAGCAGCAGAACGCTGGAGGCGACCGCCGCGGTCACCGTCGCGGTGCGCGGACCGCTGTCGAGCATCGCGATCTCACCCACCAGTTCACCGGGCCCGCAATAGTTGAGGATGATCTCGCGCCCGCTGGCGCTGACCATCGTGATCTTGAGCCCGCCCGACAACACCACCACGGCAAAATCGCCGTCTTCATCACCTTGCGTGATGACCTTTTCGCCCGACTTCAACTCGCGGCGACTGGCAGCGCGCAGCAGGGTCTGGAGCTGATCGGGCGCAAGCGCGCGCAGCAGCGTATCAGCCTTCAGCCGGGCGATGAGTTCATCGAGCGTGTCCATGATCGGCCCCTAAGCCTGTTCCGACATGGTCCATGGTCGCCCAGCGCGACAGGCCAGCGGATGTCTGCATAAATCTTGGATCAGGATGGTTCCGTGTTGTCCATCACAGACGGCACGGCGGCGATGCGCCACAAGGGGACAAGGCCGGACGGCGCACATATCTGCAGCGCCATGTCCGGAGCAATGAGTTTTCGGTGCGACCCGGGCGGAAGAACCATTCCTCCGCCCCACTGGCCCACATCCTTGTAAAAGGGGATGTGGGCCCTTTTCCGTGGCCGCGCAGAAGGTCTCAGTGCTTGCCGCCAGGATCAGCGAAATGGCTCGGCAGATGGGCGTTGACCACACCGCCGTCGACCGTGAGCGTCTCGCCCACCACATAGTCGCCTGCGCGGCTGCAAAGGTAGATCGCGGCCGCCGCCATGTCCTCGGCCGTGCCGATGCGCTTGGCCGGGATGCCCGAGGCCGATGCATCCGGCGCGTCCTTGGCGGCCTTGTTCATCTCGGACGGGAAGGCCCCCGGCGCGATTGATGAGACGACGATGTTGTCCTGGATCAGCCGCGCGGCCATGCGCCGGGTGAGCTGGATCACCGCCGCCTTCGACGCCTGATAGGCATAGGTTTCCCACGGGTTGATCCGCTGCCCGTCAATCGAGGAGACGTGGATCACCTTGGCCGGATGGCCCTGCTTGCCGCCTGCGACCAGCAGGTCGTGCAGCTTCTGCGTCAGGAAGAACGGCGTCTTGACGTTGAGGTCCATCGTGCGGTGCCAACCGGCCTCGGAAAACTCGAGAAAAGGCTGGCCCCAAGCGGCACCGGCATTGTTGATGAGGATATCAAGCCGGGTCTCTCGCGCCTTCAATTCGTTGGCGAGGCTCACCATGCCGTCCATCTGGCTGAGGTCGGCCGGGATGCCGATCACGCGATCAGCGCCGAACTGATCAATCGTCTCCTGCATCTGCTCGACTTTGCGCGCCGAGATGTAGACCCGCGAGGCTCCCGCCGCGAGCAGGCCTTCGACGAACATCTTGCCGATCCCGCGGCTGCCGCCGGTGACGAGGGCGATGCGCCCTTCGAGGCTGAAAAGTGATTGAATGTCCATGTGATCAATACCCGCTAAGTTCGGCCACGCGGTTCGCGTGGAAATAGGCGTCGCCAAGGAATTCGGCGAGCGCGCGGTCGCGCTTCATGTAGAGCCCGATATCGTATTCGTCGGTCATGCCGATGCCGCCGTGCATCTGCACGCCTTCCTGCACCGCGAGACGCGCGGTCTTGGCGACCTTGGCCTTGGCGACGCTCGCCATCAGCTCGGCGCTGGGCGCCCCTGCATCAAGGAGCTGCTGTGCCTTGACGGTGACGGCGCGGGCAATCTCGACCTCGGAATAGAGGTGGCTGGCGCGGTGCTGGAGCGCCTGGAATTCACCGATCAGCTTGCCGAACTGCTTGCGCTGCTTGAGGTAGTCGACGGTCATGTCCATCGCCCCGCGAGCAACGCCCACGCCTTCCGCCGCCGCGCCGACGCGTCCCGCCAGCAGCATCGCATCGAGCACGGCGCGCCCGCCGTCGATCTCGCCGATCACCGCGTCGCCGTCCAATTCGACGCTGTCGAACCTGGTGTGGGTCGCCATCGCGCTATCGACGAGGCGCACCGAAGCATGGCTCATGCCCGCCGCATCCTTGGGGACGGCGAACAGCGTGATCCCGTCCGCGTCCTCGTCAGAACCCGAGGTGCGCGCGGCGACCACGATCATGTCCGCGCTCGCGCCCTGGATAACGAAGCTCTTGGAACCGGTCAGACGGAAGCCGTTACCCGATTTCTCGGCGCGGGTGGCGATGCGCGAGGGACGGTGCTTGGCGGTCTCGTCGATGGCCACCGCAAACACGCTGTCGCCAGCGATCAGACCCGGCAGGTAGCGGCCCTTGAGATCATCCGAACCGTGCTTCAGCGCGGTCGCGGCCAGCACCGAGGAAGTCAGGAACGGCGAAGGCGTGAGGTTGCGGCCGATTTCCTCGAGTACGATCCCGGCTTCGACATGGCCCATGCCGAGCCCGCCGTCGGCTTCCTCCACCAGCATTCCGGTAAAGCCCATTTCGGCCATCTGCTTCCACAGCCCGTGGCCAAAGCCGTCCTTGCAGTTCCGGTCGCGCCAGTGGCGCAGCTGCTTGGCGATGTTGCCTTCCTCGGCAATGAAGCCGCGTGCGGTGTCGGCGAGCATCGCCTGATCTTCGTTGTGATACAGGGGCATTGGTTTTCCCTCTCCAATTCGTCGTCTTCCCGGGCTTGACCCGGGATCCCGCTGCCTTCTTCCCCGACCAAAGGAGCGGGGCCCCGGGTCAAGCCCGGGGAGGCGTGTGTTGCTAAATCAGGCGCCCGGCAGGTCGAGAATGCGTTTGGCGATGACGTTCAGCATAACCTCGCTGGTGCCGCCCTCGATCGAGTTCGCTTTGGTGCGCAGCCAATTGCGCGATGGCTTGCCGCCTTCGGTGGCCTCGCTCTCCCATTCGAGAGAGCGCGAGCCGCCAACCGCCATGACCAGTTCATGGCGGCGCTTGTTCAGCTCGGTCCCGGCATATTTCATCATGTTCGGCTGAGCAGGGTGCGCCTTGCCGACCTTGATCTCGTCGAGGAACTTTTCGCCCATCGCAGTATAGGCCAGCGCGTCGACATCGAACATCGCGAGCTCGGCGCGCAGCACCGGGTCAAGATCGTCGCCAAGGCGTGCCGCGTGGCGCTTCATCGCGGCGCCGATACCGGCGGTGCGATCACCGCCGTCCGCGCCCGAGATCATCTCGCGCTCGTGACCCAGCAGGTACTTGGCGACATCCCAGCCGCGGTTGATCGTGCCGACATAGGCCGGCACGTCATCGCCATAGGACTTGGGCACCGACACATTGTCGAAGAAGGTCTCGCAGAACGGCGAGTTGCCGCTGATCAGCAGGATCGGCTTGGTGGTGACACCCTCGCTCGCCATGTCGAACAGCATGAAGGTGATGCCCTGATACTTGTCCGCCTTGTCGGTGCGGACGAGGCAGAAGATCCAGTCGGCATGGTCGGCATAGGACGTCCAGATCTTCTGGCCGTTCACCTCCCAGCTGTCACCCTTGTCCTCGCCATAGGTCTGCAAGGACACGAGGTCCGAGCCCGAGCCCGGTTCGGAATAGCCCTGGCACCAGCGGATCTCGCCGCGGGCGATTTCGTTCAGGAAGCGCTGCTTCTGGCCTTCCGTGCCGAAGTGCAGCAGCGCCGGGCCGAGCATCCAGATGCCGAAGGAGGAGAGCGGCGGGCGCGCGTTGATGCGGCCCATCTCCTCGCGCAGCACTTTGGCCTCGGCAGGCGAAAGCCCCGCGCCGCCATAGGCCTTTGGCCACGCGG
Source organism: Erythrobacteraceae bacterium (assembly GCA_027489095.1). GTDB lineage: Bacteria > Pseudomonadota > Alphaproteobacteria > Sphingomonadales > Sphingomonadaceae > Erythrobacter. The sequence continues at coordinate 2,848 of JAIYAL010000114.1, read as the reverse complement.
GCACGGTATAGCCCTTGGCGACGCACGCCTCGAGCCATGCCTTCTGCGCGTCATTCTTGAAGGTGGCGCGGCGGCCACCCCAGTAGATGTCGCTCTCGTCACGCACGGGCTCGCGCATCTCGGGCGGACAGTTTGCTTCCAGCCACGCACGGGTCTCGGCGCGGAATGTTTCCAGATCGGCCATGACCGACTCTCCCTCTCTTAAAGCTCTCACTTGACGCTTACGTTAGTGGCATAACAAGGGCGCCTGCAAGCGCCGATCACACGGCCTTGCATGCCGTAACGTCAGCGCGTGCGGATTGACGGGACGCGCATTCGGTCTAGGTTCGCAACCGAATAAGGGAGAGCGAAATTGGCCGGATTCGGCGGATTGGCGTGCTGCAAAGGCAGGCGCGAATGACCATGATGACCGGGCCGCTTCCGGGCAGGCTCAAGCTGATGCACGGTTTCGGAGCGGTGGCGTTCGGGGTCAAGGACGGCGGGTTTTCGTTCTTCCTGCTGCCGTTCTACAATCTGGTGCTGGGAGTGGATGCGGGGATCGTCGGCGCGGCGCTGGCAACCGCGCTGGTGATCGATGCCTTTGCCGATCCCCTGATCGGCCACCTTTGCGATCGCACTTACACCCGCTGGGGCCGCCGCCTGCCATGGCTCTATATCGCGCCGGTACCGCTGGCGATGGTCTGGGCGCTGATGTGGTCGCCGCCGTTTACCGGTGTGCCGACTTTCTGGGAAATCGTCGCGCTGGCGGTGGGTGTGCGGCTGCTGCTGTCGGCCTGCGAAGTGCCCTCGATCAGCATCGTGCCGGAGGTGACCGCCGATTATGTCGAGCGCACCACGCTGTTCCGATACCGCTTCTTGTCGGGCTGGATCGGCGGGCTGACGATGTCTATCCTCGCCTTCACGGTGTTCCTGCCCACCCCGGAATCGCAGTTGCAGCCGGATGGGTATGCGGTCTACGGCCTGTTCGGCGCGGGGGTTATCCTGATTTCGGTAATCGGATCGGCGCTCGGTCAGCACCGCTATATCGCCCGCCTGCCCGATACCGCCCCGCCGCCGTTTTCGCTGCGGCTGGCGTTTGCCGACATCTTCGACGCTTTCCGCGAACGGGCGTTTGTGATCTTCGCGGCGGGCGCGCTGGCTGCTTATATCAGTCAGGGGGTGACGCTATCGATCACGCTTTATGTGATCCGCTATGTCTGGCAGTTCAGCGAGCTGGCGTTCAAGCTCTATCCGCTGGCGCTGGGGGTATCGGTGGTGGCGATGTTCATGATTGTCGGCCCGCTGCACCGACGGTTCGGCAAACCCGCCAGCGGCGCGGGCGGGTCGCTTGCTGCGCTGGTGATCGCCGGGACGCCCTATGTGCTGCTGCTTGCAGGGCTGTGGCCGCAGACCGGATCGGCGCTGTCGACCGGGCTGTTCATGGCCTTCATGGTGGCAGCCAACACCGCCGGCGTGGTCGCGATCATCTCTGCAACTTCGATGGTCGCAGAGATCGTCGAAGCCTTCGAGGAACGCACCGGAAAACGCGCCGAGGGGACGTTCTATGCAGGCAATTGGTTGGTGCAGAAGTCGGCAACCGGCGGGGGTATCCTACTTACCAGCCTAATCGTCGGGGGCATCGGGTTGGCCCCGGGCACCGCGCAGGACGCGGTAGCGCCAAACGTTGTGACTGCACTCGCGCTGTCCTATCTGCTCGTATCGGCAGCGCTCGGATTGACAGCCGCGTTCTGGCTCGCGCGGTTCCCGATCACCCGCGCTGATCACGAAGAGCGCATCGCCGCCCGCCTCCGGAAGGAGCGCGCCGCGCCCCACAAATGAGAGCTTGGCGGGTGTCCCACGCTCTGCCACGGTTACCCGCAGATTCGCCAAGGATTTGGCAGTATTTGAGGACGAGAGAGGAACTTCCCGATGGATTTCGAACCCACCGAACGCCAGCTCTACTGGGCGGGTCGCGTGCGCGACTTCATCGAGGCGCACGTGCGCCCGAACATGGCGGTCTACAAGCAGCAGGAGCACGAGGGCGAACGCTGGAAGGTCATCCAGATCATCGAGGACAAGAAGAAGCTGGCCAAGGAAGCGGGCATCTGGAACCTGTTCATGCCGCCGCGCAACGACAGCCACCACCACGTGGACGATAGCTTCGAGTTCGAAGGCCCGGGCCTCACCAACCTCGAATATGCGCTGTGCGCCGAAGAGATGGGCCGCATCGGTTGGGCGAGCGAGGTGTTCAACTGCTCCGCCCCCGATACCGGCAACATGGAAGTGTTCCACCGCTACGGCACGCGCGAGCAAAAGGAGCAGTGGCTGCGTCCGCTGATGAATGGCGAGATCCGTTCGGCCTTCCTGATGACCGAGCCGAACACCGCCTCGTCCGATGCGACCAATATCGAAACCCGCATTGAGCGCGACGGCGATCATTATGTGATCAACGGTCGCAAGTGGTGGTCTTCGGGCCTCGGCGATCCGCGTTGCAAGATCGCGATCGTGATGGGCAAAACCAATCCGGACGCCCAGCGCCACGCGCAGCAGTCGCAGATCCTGATGCCGATCAACACCCCCGGCGTGACCATCCTGCGCCACCTGCCGGTGTTCGGCTATGACGATGCGCCGCACGGCCACATGGAAGTCGAGATGAAGGACGTGCGCGTCCCTGCCGACAACATCCTGCTCGGCGAAGGGCGCGGGTTCGAGATCGCGCAAGGCCGCCTCGGGCCGGGCCGCATCCACCACTGCATGCGCACCATCGGTGTCGCCGAAGAGGCGCTCGAAAAGATGTGCCGCCGCCTGCAGGAGCGTGAGGCTTTCGGCAAGCCGGTCTACAAGCACTCGGTCTGGGAAGAGCGCGTGG
>JAIYAL010000169.1 GCA_027489095.1 Erythrobacteraceae bacterium | reverse complement strand
TGACGATACTGGGTGAGGATTTGCTCGCCGAGCGCAGTCAGGTGTGCGCCTGCCTTCTGGTTGCCCGGCACGGTCGCCACTAGCGGCGCCTGCCAGCAGCGGTTCATCGCATCGACCAGTAACCACGTCCGGCGGTAGCTCATCCCCATCGCCCGCCCTGCCGCCGAGATCGAGCGATGTGCGGCAATGGCATCGAGCAGATCAGCTTTGCCCGGCCCCATGGCAATTTCTTCGCCGCACATAATCTGGACTTTGAGTTTGAGGTGGGAGGGCCGGGACATGGCAAGATGTTACCCCTTCAAGGCGTGCCTTCCAATCGTGATTGTGCCAGCCCGGTCTGAGTCGTCCAGCGGCGTCACAAGCAGCCCGCGGAAGGCTATGGGCCTCGCGAGATGACCCGCCTCCGCGCCCTGATCCATGCCATGCCCGGCTAACGCTGGTGCTGTTGGCGCTTGCGCTGGCGGTGAAAGCTGTGGTGCCCGCGGGGTTCATGCTGTCGTAGGGCGTCGACCGGTTCCTAACGGTGACGATCTGCTCGGATGCTAGCGGAACGCCCAAGCAGATGCAGATCGCCATTCCGGGCAAGCGGGACACGGGCGGCGATCATTCCGATGCAGCCTCCAAGGCGACCCATTGCGCCTTCTGCGGCCTCGGCAATTCCGCGCTCGGCGGGGCCGATCCGCTGATGCTTGCAGTAGCACTCGCCTTTATCCTGCTGATCGGCTTCGCGCCGCTGCCCCCGCTGCCGCTGCGCGACATTCCCTTTCTGCGCCCGCAATTGTGCAGCAGCGCGTCTGCTGCCGGGTTCAGGGCTGCTTGAACTTGCGCTTGTGCTTGTGCGCCGGCTTGCCGGGTTTGGGGCCAGACCCGGGCTTTACGCCGGTGTTGCCGTTGTTGAATTTGCGCGGCGAAGGCTTGGCCTTCACGAAGGCGTTGTCGGCGGAGCTGCGCGAGGGGCGGAGCTGGCGGTTGCTGCGGGCGGCCTCGCGCGGGCCGGCTTCGGAGCGTTCGATCAGCAGAGCCTCTTCCTCGCCGTCCATCTCGCCGGTGCGCGCCGCGGCGGCCGCGTATTTGTCGGCGATGGTGCGGGGGATCTGGAAATAGGTTTCGGCCTGCCCAATGCGGATCGCGCCGATTTCATTGCGAGTGATGTGCCCGCGGCGGCAGATCAGCGGCAGCAGCCAGCGCGGATCGGCGTTCTGGCTGCGGCCGATATCCATGCGGAACCACACCGTGTCCTCGAAACCGGGGCGGTGACGCTCCTTCTGCGCTTCGGCGCGGGCCTCGCGGGAATTGGCGATGAGATCCTCGGGCTCGGGCATCCGCGCGCGGTGGGCGTGGACGAGCATCGCCGCGATGTCCTCAGGCGAGCGCTGGGCGAGGAGTTGCCGGGCGAGATCGCGGTCGGCCTCGTCGAATTCTGTGGGCGCGAGCAGCTTGCCGAGCAGGCGTTCACGGTCACGCGTCGCGATGGCTTCCCGGTCGGGCACATCCTGCCATTCAGCATTGATCTGCGCGCGGCCCAGCATCTGCTCGACCCGGCGGCGGGCGGAGAAGGGCACGATCAGCATCGCGACGCCCTTGCGCCCGGCGCGGCCCGTGCGGCCCGAGCGGTGCTGGAGCGTTTCGGCATCGCGCGGAATCTCGACATGCACGACCAGGCTGAGGGTGGGAAGATCGATCCCCCGCGCGGCGACATCGGTGGCGACACAGACCCGCGCGCGGCCATCGCGCAAGGCCTGAAGCGCCTGATTTCGTTCGGACTGCGAATGCTCACCCGATAGGGCGACGACCGCAAAGCCGCGCTCCTGCAGCGTCGCGTGGAGGTGACGCACTTTTTCGCGCGTGGCGCAGAACAGGATCGCGGTTTCCGCCTCGTGGAAGCGCAGCAGGTTGACCACCGCGTTCTCGATCTCGGGCGGGGAGACGGTCACGGCCTGATAGGCGATGTCGCCGTGGCCGCGGCCGCCTTCGGAGATGGTGGCGATGCGCAGCGCATCGTGCTGGTAACGGCGGGCGAGGGCTTCGATCGGGCGCGGCATTGTGGCCGAAAACAACAGGGTACGGCGGCCTTCCGGGGTGCCATCAAGGATCGCTTCAAGCTCCTCGCGAAAGCCCATGTCGAGCATTTCGTCGGCTTCATCGAGCACCGCAACGGCGAGGTTGGCGAGGTTCAACGCGCCGCGCTCGAAGTGGTCGCGCAGGCGCCCGGGGGTGCCGACCACGATCGCCGGGCCCGATTGCAGCATCTTGCGTTCGGCCGACGGGTTCATGCCGCCCACGCAGGTCGCCACCCGGGCGCCGGTGCGGGCGTAGAGCCATTCGAGCTCGCGGCTGACCTGCAGCGCGAGTTCGCGGGTGGGGGTGACGACGAGCGCGAGCGGGGTCTGCGCGAAACCGATTCGCCCTGCGTCATCAAGCAGTTGGGGCACCATGGCGAGGCCGAAGGCGACGGTCTTGCCCGATCCGGTCTGGGCCGAGACGACAAGGTCGCGGCCTGCCGCTTCGGGCCGCAACACTTCGGCCTGGACGGGGGTCGCGGTCTCGTAACCGCGCTCGGTCAGGGCGGTTTGGACGGTGGCGGGGAGGGGGGGGAAGGCGGGATTCGTCATGGGGAGGGAACTCGTCTTGGAACGGCTCGCCGGGGGCGCCCGGGATCAGCGGGGTGGGCGCGGGGTCAGGCGGGGAGTTTGGGGGTGTATGGGCGGTGCCGGTGCGATCGGCGGATGATTGCGGCTGGCCCATAGCGTCAAACGCTCCAAAGCGCCCGTCAAAAGTGACGCCGGGCCCAAATCGCTTAGCGCCGCGGTGCAAAAACAGGGGCAAAATGCTGAATGTTTCACGTGAAAATGCCCGCGAACACCCCCCTGAGAGGGGTCTGGCGGGGGTCTAGAGGGGGTCTAAGGGGGGGCTGGCGATAACAGCGGGTCTGGCGGGAGGTCTGGCGCGGTAAAACCCCGCGCGGACGCTGCCTTTTGCGGGCGGGGGGGCTGGTGCCGGCCTCGCCCGGCAACGGATTTTGCGGGTTGATATCCACGGTTTCCGCAAGCTTCGCGCTTGGCCGGATCGGCACGATCCGAAGAAATTCAACGGTTCAGGGCAAGCCCCTCCTGCGTGCGGCCCTTTAGATGGGGTGGCCCTCGGCGGCGCCATAGGGTAAGGCAAACGATCCGCTCATGCGGGGGCCCCGGTTGCGGCAGCAGGGTCATAACGGGTCGCGGGGGGCGGGCAGAGACGGGGGCGCAGCAAGGGGGGACGGGCAATGGCAATTGAAAGTGGCACCACCGATGATCCCCTGGCGGACGTCCCTAGCGAACCGTCCGAGGACGGACTGCGGGTGCGCAAGCGCCGGGTCAAGGTGCGGCGCAAACAGGACAAATTAGGCCAGCCCCTGCGAATGGCCCTGATGCTGGGCTTGCCGATCGCCTTGTGGCTGGGGATCTTCTTTGCTGGCCGCGCGCTGCTGTGACGGACTGACGAGGGAGGGGGCAGGGGCTGCAAGCCTATCCCCGCCAGACAATTCATCATCCCTGTTCGGGCCGATGTGTCACGCGACGGATCGCGCGGGCTCGGGCGCCTTCAACACGTGAAGCTGATAGTAGCCCAACGGGCCGCGCCGGCTCTCCAGCATCAACCCGCGTGCCGAAGCGATGCGGGCGGCGGCCGCGGGCAGGGCAGCCCGTGGCTCCACATGGAACATCGCAAGCCACCGTCTGAGCAGCGCCTGCAAGGGCCCCGGCAGCCCCTGAAGGTCGCCGAAATCGACGACATGCAGGCTGCCGCCCGGCGCGAGGCACGCCGCCGCGTGATCCAGCGCGCGCTGCCAATCGGGGATCATCGACAGCGAATAGGATAGCACGATCCGATCGAAGGCGGGCTCGCCGAGCAGGCCTTTGGGATCGAAGGTGCACGCGTCCCCCTCGCCAAGCCGGGCCTCACGGCCGAGCGCCGCGCGGGCGCTCTTGAGCATCTCGGCGGAGATATCGAGGCCGTGGAGCGCGACGGCGGGCCAGACTTTGCCGATCTTCGCCAGATTGCGGCCCGTCCCGCAGGCGATCTCCAGCACCCGCATACCCGGTGCAGCCGCCAGCCCCGCGATCAGCGTGTCGCGCCCGAACAGGTAATATTTGCGCGTGACGTCATAAAGATGCCGCTGCCCGCGATAGACCTCGTCCATCAGCGCAGCGTGCGACGGGGCACCGATGCCAGAGCCGCGAGACGCCATCACACCAGCTCATAGACATGGACGCCGCCGTAAATCGACGAGCGGTCGCGGCGGGTGCAATCGGCGGAGGTTTCTTCCAGATAGCGCCACTTCGACAGGATCGCATTGTCGAGCCGTCCGAGCAGCAGGCTCGGCTCGGCGGCGGTGCGGAACAGGACGCGCGCGTGCGCGCGGCTGGCGCGGGTGATCTTGCTCCACAGATCGTCGAGCTGGGCATTGTTCATCCAGTCCTGCGCGTCGAGCAGCACGAAGCGGTCCATGCTTTGCTCCTCGCGCGCGCCGATCCAGTCGACCATGTTCGCCCGCGTCACCTCAAGCCGGCCCACCCGTTCCTTCATCGCCTCCCAATTGGCGCGCTGGAGATAGGGGGGGAGCGCGGCATTTTCCGAGCGCGCATAGCCGCGCCCGAAGGCCTGCCAGGCAAAGTAATTGTCCGCGACCGCGAAGTCGCAGGCGAGCTTTTCCACCCTGCGCCGCAGCACCTCGGCCATGCGCTCGTCACCTGCGAGATGTTCGAACTGTGCCGGCGGGATGCCGAGCCCGAACAGCGAGGCGGGCTGATCGGTCAGCCAGCGGATGAATTTCTTGTCGAAGATCGGGGCAAGCTCGCGTTCGAACACTTCGCGCTGTTCCTCAAGCGTTGAGGCTTCGAGCAGCTTGGCAAGATCGATCTTGTAAAGCTTGGCAAAGATGTGCGCCAAGCCGATGAAATTGCCGAGCAATCCTTTGCGGTAAACCCCGCGCGTGAAATAGGAGATGCGCTTGCGCCCGCGGATGTCGCGCTTTTCCCAATAGGCGCGGCTTGTCGCATCCAGATGCGGGGCGATCATCGTGCGGTAGACCTCAGCGTTCTCCTTGTGATCGGCGTGGGCGAAGAAGCGGTGGAAGCGTTCGTAACTGGGCAGGTGCTGGATCGCGGCGATCTTGAGCCGGCCAAGCGCGACGTGCGCATGGTTGAGATCGACCGCGGTGACGCTCGCCGGGTTCGCGGTGAGATAGGACAGCGCGTTGCAGCTGCCGCTGGCGATGGACATCAGGCGGCTGTCGGGCTGGATGTCCAGGCCCTCCATGTCGACCACCGGGTCTTCCCAGATCTGGGCATAGACGAGGCCCTTGAAGGCCAGCGCGAAGGCCTTGTCGAGCAGCTTGTCGCTTGCCTTTGCGTCCTTGCGGACCACCGCGTCTTCGATGATCCGCTTCGCCTGCGTTGCCATGGTTTGCTCTGTCCTTTGCGTAAGGTCAGGCGCGGCCATATGTCGCTAGCGTGTCGGCTATGTGACGCTTTCCACAGGTCTAGTCATGCCCAGCAATCGTCGCCGCATAGGCCGCCGGGTCGGCATTGCCGCCGGTGAGCATGATCACCGTGTCCGCGTCCAGCGGCACCTTGCCCGCCAGCGCCGCCGCCAGCGCCGCCGCGCCGCCCGGTTCGACCACCAGGCGCAGATTGGCGAAGGCGAAGCGCTGCGCGGCGCGCACCTCGGCGTCGGTGACAGCGACGCCCGGCTCGGCGCGGTTTTGCAGCACGGCGAGGTTGATCGGCTTGGTGGCGGTAGGCTGGAGCGCGTCGCAGATCGTCCTGGGCGCGTCGGGCGCGGCGGGGACGATTTCTCCTGCTGCGAGCGACTGGCCGACCATGTCCCAGCCGACCGGCTCGACCGGGTGGATTTTCGCGTGCGGCGCGCCGAGCGAAAGCCCTGCGGCAAGGCCGCCGCCGCCGCAGCAGGCGATGATCCGCGAAGGCGCGCCGCCCAGCTGTGCGGCGATTTCGATGGCGGCGGTGCCCTGTCCTTCGATCACCCACGGATCGCCGAAAGCGTGCACCAGCGTGCCGCCGCCTTGCGCGATCAGCTCTGCAGCGACCGCATCGCGGTCCTGGCCCCCCTGTTCCTTGGGAGCGCGCTCGTAGAGCACCACCTCTGCGCCGAGCGCGCGGGTGTTGGCAAGCTTCACCGCAGGCGCATCATGCGGCATGACGATTGTCGCCCGCATGCCGAGGCGCTTGGCCGCCCACGCTACCCCTTGCGCGTGATTGCCCGATGACACAGCGACCACGCCCGCCGCCCGCTCGGCTTCCGGAAGGCTCAGCAGCCGCCACCAGGCACCCCTGATCTTGAACGAGCCGATCGGCTGGAGCATTTCGGCCTTCACCCAGACACGGGTGTCGCCGATCGTCACGGGGAGCAGCGGGGTCGGCGGCAGGATCGCCGCGATGGCGCGGGCTGCGGCGCGCACGCCCGCGGCGTTCGGCATTCTCAATGGCACTTGGCTGACATCGGCTTGGATCATTTGTCCCCCCGGCTGCGTTGCACTAAGGCCCGCGCAAGATTCGCATCACGAAAGGCTCCTATCATGTCGGCAGCAAAATCCAGCCCCGAACGCAAACCCGTCCTCGTCATCGGTGCGGGCGGGGTGAGTTCGGTGTGCGTCCACAAGATGGCGTTCAATCCCGATATCTTCCCCGAGATCCACCTCGCCAGCCGCACCAAATCGAAGTGCGACGCGATCGCCGCCAGCGTCAAGCAGCGCTGCGGGCGCGACGTTGCGACTTACGAGATCGATGCCGAGGAAGTGCCCGCCATGGTCCGCCTGATCCGCGAGACCGGCGCGGGCCTCGTGGTCAACCTTGCGCTGCCTTACCAGGATCTGCCGATCATGGACGCCTGCCTTGAAGCGGGCGTCGATTACCTCGATACGGCCAATTACGAGCCCAAGGACGAGGCCAAGTTCGAGTATCACTGGCAGTGGGCCTATCAGGATCGCTACAAGGAGGCGGGCCTGATGGCGCTGCTGGGTTCGGGCTTCGATCCGGGCGTCACTTCGGTCTTCACCATGTGGCTCAAGAAGCACAAATTGAAGACCATCCGCCAGCTCGACATTCTCGATTGCAACGGCGGCGATCACGGCCAGCATTTCGCCACCAACTTCAACCCGGAAATCAACATCCGCGAAGTGACCGCGCCTGCGCGCCACTGGGAGAACGGCGCGTGGGTCGAAACCCCGGCGATGAGCACCAAGGTCGGCTTCGATTTCGAGGCGGTCGGCCCCAAGAACATGTACCTGATGTATCATGAGGAGCTCGAAAGCCTCGCCCGGTTCGTCCCCGAACTTGAGCGCGCGCGGTTCTGGATGACCTTTGGCGATCAGTACATCACCCACCTCACCGTGCTCCAGAACGTCGGCATGACTGCGATCGAGCCGGTGCGCTATCAGGGCAAGGACATCATCCCGCTGCAATTCCTCGCCGCGGTGCTGCCCAAGCCCGAAACGCTGGGCGAGACGACCAAGGGCAACACCAACATCGGCGTGATCGCGACCGGCGAGGCACTCGACGGTTCGGGCGAGAAGACGTTCTACATCAAGAACATCTGCTCGCACGAAGCGGCTTACGAGGAGACCGGCAACCAGGCGGTCAGCTACACCACCGGCGTTCCCG
>JAIYAL010000134.1 GCA_027489095.1 Erythrobacteraceae bacterium | reverse complement strand
CTGCATCGTCATTTCCGGCACTCTGTATGTCGGCAGCTGGATCGAATTCTGGGATTTCTGGAAGAAGATCCCGATCTGGTCGTAAGGAGCACCTGAACCATGGCGACTTATCAGAACATTTTCACACAGGTGCAAGTACAAGGGCCGCCCGAAATGGGCGTCCCGCACCTCGACGGCAGCGACGAGCGCATTGCCCTGGTCGGCCACAACCACTGGATGGGCAAGCTTGGACAGGCCCAGCTCGGGCCGGTCTACCTTGGCACCACCGGGGTGATCAGCCTCGCCTTCGGAACGCTGGCGATCATGATCATCGGGCTCAACTTCTGGGCCCAGGCCGGATGGAGCCCGCAGACCTTCATGCGCGAGTTCTTCTGGCTCACCCTCAATCCTCCGGGGCCGGAATACGGGTTTAGCCCCTTCGTTCCTCTGGACCAGGGCGGCTGGTGGATCCTCGCCGGCTTCAGCCTGACGGTTTCGATCCTGATGTGGTGGGTGCGCACCTATACCCGCGCCAGGGCGCTGGGCATGGGGATGCACATCCCCTGGGCCTTTGCGAGTGCCATCTGGCTCTATCTGGTGCTGGGCTTCATCCGCCCGATGCTGCTGGGCCAATGGTCGGAAGCGGTGCCGTTCGGCATCTTCAGCCACCTCGACTGGACCAACAACTTCTCGCTGACCTACGGGAACCTGTTCTACAATCCGTTCCACGCGCTCTCGATCGTCTTCCTCTACGGGTCGGCCGTTCTGTTCGCGATGCACGGGGCGACGATCTTGGCGCTCGGCCGCTACGGCGGGGAACGCGAGATCGAGCAGATCACCGATCGCGGCACGGCTGCCGAACGCGGTGCACTCTTCTGGCGCTGGGTGATGGGCTTCAACGCCTCGTTCGAATCCATCCACCGCTGGGCCTGGTGGTTTGCAGTACTGACCACGCTGACCGGCGGGATCGGCATCCTGCTCACCGGCACCGTGGTCGATAACTGGTACCTGTGGGCGCAAGAGCACTACTATGCTCCGGACACGATCAACTACAATCCGACCGGAGCCGCACAGGCCGCCGCAGGTAACTGAACGGGCAACTGAGAGCGTACCCGGGCCACCGCGGCCCGGAACCTCCAAGAGCTGAGATGACAGAAAACCCGGCCGGGCATATGCTCCGGCCGGGCTTCTCTTTGCCTGCTGCGCAGGACGGCTGCGGTCGGGATCAGTCGCGGTTGTCGGCCAGTCGCGATGCGCAGCCAGCCGGGTCTTCGGATCGCCTGCCCGGGCTGCCGCAGCCCGCGCGCGGGCTCAGTCGGCCAGCCTGCCGCGCAGATCCATCAAGTGTAGCGGCAGCGAAGCGGCAAGCGGCAAGCCGATCCACCACCACGCCGACCCTGTCAGCGCGGCTCTCAGCCCCAGCACGATCAGCGCCGCAGGCCCGAGCAGTCCCAGGATCGCGCCCCAACCCCAGCCTTTTGCCGCGCGCAGCCACAGCGCCTCGAGTCCCAGCACGCCGAGGATGACATCGGCCGCATGGCCGCTGGCGAAGAGCTGTTCGATCATGGGAAGCTCGCCCCTGCCCCTTGCCCTGCTCGCCCCGCCGGCTTCAGCCGAAAGGGGCGTTGAGCTGCACCACGGCCCAGTTGAGCGCCGCAGCGAAGCTCACCCAGCCGAGATAGGGCACCATCAGCAGCGCCGCCTTGCGCGAAAAGCGCGCACAATAGATCATGATCGCCAGGATCGAGAGCCACAGCAGCACCACCTCCCAGAAGGCCCAGTCCGGGCGCTGGAAGCGGAAGAACAGCAACGACCAGGTGATGTTGAGAAAGCCGTTCAAGGCGAACAGGCCGATCACCCACTCCGCCGCCGCCGAAGTGGGCGCGGCGCGCCAAGCGGTGATCGCGGCGACGGTAATCAGCGCGTAAATCAGCGTCCAGCCCATCGGGAACAGCACGTCCGGAGGGTTCCACGCCGGCTTGGCGAGCGCCTGATACCACGGGCCAAGATCGGTCACGGTCGCACCTAGCGCTGCGACGCACAGCGCCGCGATGGTAGCGACCACGACCGGAATGATCATCATCCGGTTCATGGCAAACGGTCTAAGGTTCACCGGCCAAACCTGCAATCCCCTTGCGCGCCTGCACGTCCCGGGTGCCTCAGGTGGCGGGCCGCAGCCCGAGGAGGTGCGCGGTGTCCTTGAGGAAGATCTTGACGTGCGCCAGCGGCTTTGCGCGCACCAGCTTCTTGTGCATGTAGGCCTGCCAGGTCAGCTCCTGCACGTCCTTGTCGTCGCACATGGTGACGAAGCGTTCGCGGCGCTTGTCGGACGAATACCAGAAGTACTGCATCATCCCCAAAACCCAGAAGACCTTGCCGTGCTCCTTCATGAAGGCCTTGCGCGCAGAGCGCAGCTGCTTGGCGTCCCCGGTGCGCAGGAAGGCCGCGCAGGCCTCGCCCACCAGCCGCCCGCCAACCATCGCGTAATAGATCCCCTCGCCCGAGGCCGGGGCGACCACGCCCGCGGCATCGCCCGCGACAATCACGTCCGCGCCGTTGTCCCAGCGCTTCAGCGGCTTCAGGGGGATCGGCGCGCCCTCGCGGCGGACCGTCTCGCAACGTTCGAGCCCCAGGTCGTCGCGGATCGTGGCGATCGCGCCCCTCAGGCTGAAGCCCTTGTTGGCGCTGCCCACCCCGATGCTGGCCGTGTCCCCATGCGGGAAGACCCAGGCGTAGAAGTCTGGCGAAAGGCGGCCCTGATAATAGACATCGCAGCGTGAGGCATCGAACTGGTCGGTGTTGCGCGGCGGCGACTTGATGATCTCGTGATAGGCGAAGACGCAAGGGATGCGTTCGGCGCCGGGCAGGCACTGCTTGGCAACCGCCGAGCGTGCCCCGTCCGCGCCGATGACAACGCGCGCGCGAACGCTTTCGATCGGGCCGCCACGCGTGCGGCGGAAAGTGACGATGGGGTGCGCCTTGTCGTCGCGCTCAATCTTCTCGAATGTCGCAGTGAGGCGCTCGGCCCCGGAGTGGCGGGCGCGCTCGCGCAAGGCTTCGTCGAACTCGTCGCGGTCGACCATCCCGACATAGCCGATTTCGCCCACCGGCATATCAACCGCCCGGCCAGAAGGCGCGATCATGCGAGCCGAGCGCGCCTTGGCGACGAGCAGCGATTGCGGAATGTCGAAATCGGCAAGCAGCCGCGGCGGGATCGCGCCGCCGCAGGGCTTGATGCGCCCGCCGCGCTCCATCAGCAGCACCGAATGGCCCGCCAGCGCAAGATCGGTCGCCGCGGTGGCGCCCGAAGGCCCGCCGCCAATGATCACAGCATCATAGATTGTCTGGTTCATGCGAACTGCTCCCCTGGCCGTATCGGCCGTTCCCGTTTGATGAGGCTGGCGCGCATCGCCGCCCCGCCGGTCGCCGTGACCGCTAGTATGGCGGCGAGCACGAAGGCGCCCGCCTCGATGGCAAAGATAAGCTGGAAGGCCGCACCGACATCGCCGAGCGCCATGCGCGCGATATCGAGCCCGACCGCGCCGAGCAGGCCCCCCAGTCCGAAGGCGATCGCCTGCGAGGCGCCCCAAACGCCCATGCGGACACCCTCGCGCGTGGTTTCGCCCGCACCTGCAAGGCCCATCATCGCGCCGATCGCTGCGACCGCAAAGACGCCGTTGCCAAGACCAAGCACCATCAGATTGAGTTCAAGCGGCCAAGGCGGGCCGGTGACCGCCGCGACCCCGAGCGCGCCCAGACCCAGCCCCGAGGCAAGGCAACCGCCTACCACCCAGGGGCGCAACCCATCGGGGCGCTTTCCGGAAAAGGCGCTCCCGCCGACACCGGCAAGGATCATCCCGATCAGGATGCCGCCCTGGTGATACTGGCCGACAGTCTTGGTCGATTCCCCCGGCGCAAGACCGAAGACGAGGCCAGTGAAGGGCTCGAGGATCAGGTCCTGCATGGAAAACGCGATCATCGAGACGAAGATGAAGATGGTGAAGCGCCGCGCCGATGTCTCGCCCCAGATCTCGGCGATGGCGGCGCGGAAATCGGGCGCGGGCGAATGGCTGTCATGGTCGCGGAAGTGGCCCGCCTGCCGCTCGAGCCGGAAGGTCGCGATCACTACCAAGGCGACCATGACCAGCGCAAGGCCGCCGGCGACCTCGAACAGGCGCGCGGGAGAATAGGGAATCAGCAGCTTGCCCACGGTGATCGCCGAGGCGACGATGCCGCCGACCATCATGATCCAGGTGACCGCCGCCGCCGCCGCGCGGCGTTCAGGCGCAACTCCCGACGCGAGCAGGGCCAGCGCCGAGGTCCCGCCCGCACCCACGCCGATGCCGATCAGCGCATAGGCGATGACCGCCAGCGCGAAGGCAGTGGGAAAGCTGTCCGCCATCATCAAGGTCGCCTGCGTCGCCAGCAGACCGCCCGCGGCCAGCACAACGAGCCCGCCGATGATCCACGGGGTGCGTCTGGCGCCCTTGTCCGAGCCATGGCCCCAAAGCGGCCGGGCAAGCTGCACGCCGTAATGCCACGCAACCAGCCCGGCAGGGATCGCCGCCGCCAGCGAAAGCTCGACCACCATGATGCGATTGAGCACCGTCGTCGCCAGCATCACCAGCGCGCCGATCGCTGCCTGAACCACCCCGATACGGATGATCCCGAACCAGCCGAACCCGGCCTTCGCCGCCGTCCTGTCGGCACTGGCAAGCGCCCCATGCATCAAACGTATCCCCCGAGACCCAGCGCCGCAGCGAGCATCCCCAGCACATAAAGCGTCACGCCGACACCATTGTACCACGGCGCATATTTGGCCGGATCGCGGATCAGCTTGGGCATGGCAGCGATCTGCGCGATGAGCACGCCGGTCACCACCATTGCCGAGATCCCGTATCCCCATACCGCCAGCAGGCAGATCACCACGATCTGCGCCGAGGCCATGGTGGTGCAGGCGAAGCGCGCGGCTTGCTCCACACCCATCGTCACGGGCAGCGAGGTGAGGCCGGTCTGACGGTCGCCCTCGACCGCCTTGAAATCGTTGAGCACCATGATCCCGTGCGCGCCGAGCGAATACATGAAGAGGATGGCGCACACCTCGACCGAGGGCGCAGCGCCGAGCATCACGGTCGCGCCGGTGAACCAGCTCAACCCCTCATAGGTGAGGCCGCAGACCAGCGGGCCGAGGAGGCCGTTGGCCTTGAAGCGGAGCGGCGGGGCGGAATAGGCCCAGGCGAAGGCGAGCCCGACGAGGCCGGCGACGAACACCAGCGGCCCGAGCGCCCAAGCCACGCTCGCCGAAACGAGGGTCGCGATAATGGCGATATACAGCCCCCAGCGCCCCGGGATCCGCCCCGAGGGGATCGGCCGGTCGGGTTCGTTGATGGCATCGACGTGGCGATCGAACCAATCATTGACCGCCTGGGAGGTGCCGCAAACCAGCGGCCCCGCCAGCAGCACACCGCCGGCGACAAACCACCAACGCCCTTCGAGCCCAGCCCCGGACGAGACCGCGCCGCACATGAAGGCCCACATCGGCGGGAACCAGGTGATGGGCTTGAGCAGCTCGAGCACGTCGCGCGGGCGCAAGCCCGGTCGGCTGTCAGGCGCTGGATTGGGCCCGGCGCGAGTCGAAGGTGCCAATTGCTCCATAGCAAGAAGCTATCATGACAATGAGAAGCGTCCAAACAATTTGACACATTATTGCCCAAGGAGATCGGTTTTGCGGTTAAAATTCGTGAACGCGCGAAAAACCCTGTCCAAACGGCGCCTGTCAGGGCCAGCGACCAGTTGGCAATATACTGCGGCCAATCGAGTCCGCGAAAAGGTCGGCTTGAAGCGCGTCCTGCGGCCTGCCAGACCCCGCCTAGACCCCTGCTAGACCCCTCCAGCCCCCGCTTAGGCCCCCGTTAGCCGCCACTGCCTCGCGCACGGCCCAATCGCCTACACGGGTCCGCCTATTCGTTGTCGCCCGCGAGGTTTCCGAGTCCGTAGCGGTGGAGCTTGGAGTAGAGGCTCTGGCGCGAAAGGCCGAGGATTTCGGCTGCCGAAGCACGGTTGTCGGAGGTATAGGAAAGCGCCGCCTCGATGCACAGGCGCTCGATCAGATCGGTGCTTTCGCGCACGATATCCTTGAGGCTCATCCGGCCGACGAGCTCGGTGAGCTGCTCGACCGAGCGCGGCAAGTCCTGCTGGCCCGGCGGCAGATCGCGCAAGCGGCGGCCGATCGGGCGGATGACAAAAGCATAGTAGCCGTCTTCGCCGGTGGTGCGGACTGCCGAGAGTTCGACCGGCTCGCCCTCGACATCGTGACCGACGCGCAGGATCGTCGCAACGTTGCGCGCCGCGCCGTGCTGGTCGATCTGGCCCTCGATCAAGTCGAGATCGATCCCCGGCCGGCCGATCGATTCCGACAGATGACGGCCGCGCAGTTGGTCGACACTAGCCGCTTGCAAAAGCTCGACAAATGCGGCGTTGGCGGTGACGATTTCGAGGTTACTGTCGGCGACCACGAAAGCGTCGGGCATCTGGTCGACGAGCGCCAGAACGGGGGAGAAATCGGCCACCGGACGGTCAGTGGCGAGCACCAGCCGGACCAGCAGGAACTGGCCGCGGTCCTGGGTGAAACCGTTGACCGAGGCCATGACCTCACGCGAACCGCGAGCGATGCGTATGCGCCCGGGGCTGACCGTGTCCGAGACCAGCGCCGCGCCGACCAGCCCCGAAAACGCCTCGTGCGAATTGCGGTCGATGAAATTGAGGAGCTTCTTTCCCGGCAGGCTGGCCGCGCGCGCGCCGACCAGCTGGTGGGCGGCGGGGTTAGCCTCGCGGATGCGTAGCGTCCCGGCCTCGACGATCAGCACCGGTTCGGTCGAACGCTCGAACAGCATCCGGTAGCGCGCCTCGAGCTGGCGCATCCTGAGGTAGTCGCGCTCAAGTGACTGTTGCACCTGCAGGAGTCGCTGCTGGAGCTTGCCCGCTTCGCGCAGGTCGCGGCCGAAAGCGATGCGGTGCTCGCCGCCGTTGACGCTGAGCACGGCATAGCGGATCGGCACGTCGCCATCGCGCGTGGGATGGTTGACCTCGCGCCAGTGCTGCACTTCGCCGCGCCGGGCGGCGGCGAGCATCTCCATGACTTTAGGACGACTTTCGTCAGTCACAGTCTCGATCCAGTTGTTGCCGACGAGCCCCGCGAATGCCGGAAATTCGCGCGGGTCGAAGGCGGCATCAAGGATCGTGCCGGTATCATCGAGTACGAGAGTCACGTCGCCAGCGACCATCGCCAGCTTCATCGCCGCATCCGCATCGAGTGTGTTGAACAGCTCGGCAGCCTTCCCGAACGGGTGCTTGCCTTCGATGCTGTGTTTGCGGGTGAGCATAGCTTGTCGAACCTACCGGAGGTTCAGGTCACTGGTAGCAGCCGCCTTCACCAAGGTGCTGGCAAGTTCAAGCGCGGCAAGCGCATCTGCTCCTGTGCCGTCGGCTCCAACTTGGGTCGCAATTTCCGGATTTTCGTTGATCATTCGCCCGCCGACCAGCACGATGATGTAAGGGTTGGCAGAGACGTCGCGCACCGCCTTGATGAGATTAGCGAGCGCGGCGCTAGGGCAATCACGGGCAAGGGTCAATCCCACGAGGTCGAAGGGCTGGCGGGCGAGCCGGTCGAGCAATTCGCGGCGCTCCGGCTTAACCAGCGCCTCACTGCGCCACCCGGCACGAGCGAAGACCTCCTCGATCATCAACGTGCCGAAATTGTGGTTGTCGCCTGGCATCGGCGAGAACAGCGCGCTGTAGGGCATCTGGATGTGACCGAAGTCTGCCGGCGAGCGCGCCGCGACTTCGCGCATGACTTCCTGGAGCCGCCAAAGGCCCATCGTCACGTCGAGGAAATCGCACTCGTCGCGCTCCCACAGCTCGCCCAGCTTGCGGGCCGCGGGGGCGAGCAGATCAAGGCAGATCGTCTCGACACTGGCCCCCTTGGAGATGAAGGCATCGACTTCTTCAAGCAGGCTCGCCGCCTCGAGGCGGAGCGGAAGGATCGCGAAGCGTGACGCCTCGTCCGGCGTGATCGAACCCGAGCCGCGCGAGCGGCTGCGGCTGTCGGAGGTGTTGTGCGCCATAAGGAGCCGCGGGATGATCTGGCTCTCGATAATGGTGTTGACAGTGTCTGCCGGATCCGGGTCTGCATCGGCCGAAGCGGTGCGCCGCCTGACCCTTTCCAGTGGCGCGGCGATCACTCCCCGGAGTACCGCCGAACCTGCTTCAAACATCGATGAAGTCTTCGACTCTCCCATTTCACAGACCCTCCCCAGGTCATGCGGACGAACCTCCGCACGAGGTGCTGAGCGCAAAGAAAACACTCTTGGCCCTGATCCCGAAAAAGCCAGCGACTCTAACTTACGCTCTTTTCCATGGGCACGCAAACGCCCTTACCCGACAGCGCTCCGTCGTCAACAAAACTTAACGTCCAATCTAGTTGACACCTAAGTTGGAAAGGGTAATCATCCGATTCTGAAAACAAGGGCTAACGCGAATATGACTCGGATGGATCAGGCATCCCCGGTCGAACCTGGAACCACGGTGAAGGGGGCGGGCCACGAGAGGGACAGGGGCCGGGCACTTTACACCGCCGAAGAGCGGCAGCGCCGCGACGAATCGGTCTGGACCATCGTTCAGGGCGTGCTCGCCCCGCTCCAGTTTCTGGTGTTCATCGTCAGCCTCGGCCTGGTTTTGCGTACCCTAACCACCGGCGAGGGCGCTTTTGCCGCCGACGTCTCGATCGTCATCAAGACGCTGGTCCTCTACACCATCATGATTACCGGTTCGATTTGGGAAAAGGTGGTGTTCGGCAAGTGGCTGTTCGCCCCCGCCTTCTTCTGGGAAGATGTGTTCTCGATGCTCGTGCTGGCGCTGCACAGCCTCTATCTCGTGCTGTTGCTAGGCGAGATCGGGACGCTTGAGCAGCGAATGCTGGTCGCGCTTTCGGGCTACGCCGCCTACATCATCAATGCCGGTCAGTTCCTCTGGAAGCTGCGTATGGCCCGGCTCGAGGGTGCCCAATCGCCCAAGACGGTGGCTGCATGAGCGTGGCGGAGATTCTCGAAGGCTGCGCAGCCGAAGTCACCCGCGACGCGCGCGCCGCCACCGAAGCCCAGCGCCCGATCCTGCGCGAGCGCGGCCAGCGTGAAGTGTTCTGCGGTCTCACCGGCATCATCTGGCTGCACCGCAAGATGCAGGACGCCTTCTTCCTTGTGGTCGGCTCGCGCACTTGCGCGCACCTGCTGCAATCGGCTGCGGGCGTCATGATCTTTGCAGAGCCCCGCTTTGCCACCGCGATCATGGAAGAGCGCGACCTTGCCGGCATGGTCGATGCCCAGGACGAGCTTGACCGTGTGGTCAACCGCTTGCTCGAACGCCGCCCTGACATCAAGACGCTGTTTCTCGTCGGCTCGTGCCCTTCAGAGGTGATCAAGCTCGATCTGGCCAAGGCTGCCCAACGTTTGGGCGCAGTCCACATGCCGCGCGTTCGGATCCTCAACTATTCGGGCAGCGGGATCGAGACGACCTTCACCCAGGGCGAAGACGCATGCCTTGCGGCACTGGTGCCGGTCATGCCTGCCCTTCCCGCCAATGCGCCCAAGGAGCTGCTGATCGTTGGCAGCCTCCCCGACATTGTCGAGGACCAGTTCCTGCGACTGTTCGCCCAGCTTGGCATCGACCGGATCGGCGTGCTCCCGGCGCGCAATGCCCGTGATCTGCCGAGCGTGGGGGCGAACACCCGCTACCTGCTGGCCCAACCGTTCCTCGGTGAGACCGCGATGGCACTCGAAGGACGCGGCGCCCGCCGGATCGAGGCAATGTTCCCGTTCGGGGCGGAGGGCACTTCCGACTGGCTGCGCGCTGCTGCCCGCGAATTCGGAATCGACGCCGCCCATGTGGAGCAGGTCATCGCGCCTGCCCGTGCCCGCGCGAGCCGCGCGCTCGCCAACCTGCGCCCGCAGCTTGAAGGCAAGCGCATCACTTTCCTCCCCGACTCGCAGCTCGAAGTGCCGCTCGCGCGCTTCCTGCAGGACGAGCTCGGCATGGAGCTGGTCGAAGTCGGCACCCCCTATCTTCACCGCGCCCACCTCGCCCGCGAGCTAGACCGCTTCGGCCCCAACGTACGCCTCAGCGAAGGCCAGCATGTCGAGCGCCAGCTCGACCGCGTGCGTGCCGACCGGCCAGACATCACCGTCTGCGGTCTCGGCCTTGCCAACCCGCTCGAAGGCGAAGGCCTCACCACCAAGTGGGCCATCGAACTCGTTTTCTCGCCGATCCATGGTTTCGACCAGGCTGCGGATCTCGCCGAACTCTTTGCCCGGCCGCTGCGGCGGCGTGACATGCTGGAGGTATAGGCGATGCAACTGGCTGTCTGGACATATGAAGGCCCGCCCCATGTCGGCGCGATGCGCGTGGCAACCGCGATGGAGAAACTCCATTACGTGCTGCACGCGCCGCAAGGCGATACTTACGCCGATCTGCTGTTCACGATGATCGAGCGGCGCGGCAAGCGCCCGCCGGTCACCTACACGACCTTCGAAGCCCGCGATCTGGGCAAGGATACCGCGCAAATCTTCCAGGATGCCGCGCGCGAGGCAGTGGCTCGCTTCAATCCGCAGGCGATCATCGTCGGTGCATCGTGCACAGCCGAGCTCATTCAGGACGATCCGGCGGGCCTTTCGGAAGCGATGAACCTGCCCTGCCCGGTCATTCCCCTCGAATTGCCGAGCTATCAGCGCAAAGAGAACTGGGGCGCGGCCGAGACCTTCTACCAGATCGTTCGGCAGCTTGCCGACAAGTCGGTGGTGCGCGAGCCCCGCGAAGGCCGCAAGGCCCGCGCCAACATCCTCGGCCCCACGGCACTGGGATTCCGCCACCGCGACGATCTGGTCGAGATCCGCAAGATTCTTGCCCTGCTGGACGTCGAGGTCAATCTCGTCGCTCCGCTGGGTGCCACCCCTGAGGACATCGGAAGGATCGGCGCGGCCGATTTCAACATCGTCCTTTATCCTGAAATTGGAGATGAGGCCTCACGCTGGCTTGAGCGCACTTTCGCTCAACCCGCGGTGCGGACCGTCCCTATCGGCGTGGGAGCAACCCGCTCTTTCATCGCCGACGTCGCCGAGCTGGC
Organism: Erythrobacteraceae bacterium; assembly: GCA_027489095.1. Classification (GTDB taxonomy): domain Bacteria; phylum Pseudomonadota; class Alphaproteobacteria; order Sphingomonadales; family Sphingomonadaceae; genus Erythrobacter. The sequence continues at coordinate 12,814 of JAIYAL010000134.1, read as the reverse complement.
AGGTGCAGATCCCACGCCTGCCCTCGGCGACACCTCTTCCCGGATGCCTTGGTGGTCGAGGTCGGTCGATTCGACCTACCTCACCTCCAAGCGCGTCTTCATCTTCGGCGATGCGACCCATGCGGTTGCCGCCGCCCGGATCGCCCGCGAGGAACTGGGCTTCGAAGTCTGCGGTCTGGGCTGTTATTCCCGCGAATTCGCTCGCGAAGTCCGCGCCGAAGCCGCGCGCTGCGGGGTTGAGGCACTGATCACCGATGATCACCTTGCCGTTGAAGATGCCATCGCCGCTGCCGCACCCGAGCTGGTGCTTGGCACCCAGATGGAACGGCACATTGCCAAACGCTTCGGCATCCCCTGCGCGGTCATCAGCGCGCCGGTTCACGTGCAGGACTTCCCTGCGCGCCATTCGCCGCAAATGGGCTTTGAAGGCGCCAACGTGATCTTCGACACCTGGGTCCACCCGCTGGTGATGGGCCTGGAAGAGCACCTCCTCACCATGTTCCGCGAGGACTTCGAGTTCTCCGACGAGGCCGGCGCCTCGCACCACGCCGCACACAGCCCACGCAAGGCTACGCCGGCCCCGGCAGAAACCGCCCCGCGCGAACTGGAGACCGTGGGCGCAGCGCAAGCGGCAACGGTGGCAGAAGCCACGGAGCGCAATGCCGAAATGGCGCAAGCGCTCTGGACCGAAGAGGCCGAGCGCGAGCTCAAGAAGATCCCGTTCTTCGTCCGCGGTAAAGCACGCCGCAACACCGAAGCCTATGCGACCGCGGAGGGGATTGCGCCGATCAGTCTGGAAACCCTCTACGACGCGAAGGCGCATTATGCACGGTAACGCGACCTCGCCCGCGTCAGTCGACCCGCGCGCGCCTGTGCGGGTGGTGATCGTCACGCTCGACAATCACCTGAAGGGCGCAGTCGACCGGGCCGAAACCGCACTGGCGGCCGAGGGGATCGATCTCAGTCTCTATGCTGCATCCGAATGGGGCAGCGATGCACGCGAGCTCGAAAGGCTGAATTCCGCCATCGCCGAAGCCGACATCGTGATCGCCACGATGCTGTTCCTCGACGAACAGATCCGCATGGTCCTCCCCGCGCTCGAAGCGCGTCGCGAGGCCTGCGATGCAATGGTGTGCCTGATGTCGGCGGGCGAGGTCGTCCGGCTGACCAAGATGGGCGCATACCGGATGGACGCCCCTGCCAAGGGCCCGCTCGCGATGCTCAAGAAGCTGCGCGGATCGGGGAAGCCCGGCAGCAATTCTGGCGCGGGGCAGATGAAGATGCTGCGCCGCTTGCCCAAGCTTTTGAAGTTCATCCCCGGCACCGCGCAGGACGTTCGCGCCTATTTCCTTACCCTGCAATATTGGCTGGCTGGATCGGACGAGAACGTCGTCGCGATGGTGCGTGCGCTGATTGACCGTTATGCTGCGGGCGAGCGGATGTATCGTCGCGGCATCACCAAGGCTGATGCGCCGCTCGAATATCCCGAAGTCGGGGTTTATCACCCGCGCACCCAGCAACGCATTTCCGAAAGCCTGCGGCTGCTGCCGCGCGGCGAAGGCAAGCACGGCACGGTCGGGCTGATCCTGCTTCGCTCGTACCTTCTGGGCCGCGACTGCGCGCATTATGATGGCGCGATTGCCGCCTTCGAGGCGGCGGGATTGAAGGTCGTGCCAGTGTTCGCCAGCGGGCTTGATGCGCGTCCGGCAATCGAACAGTTCTTTATGGGCCCAGATGGCAAGCCAACGGTTGATGCAGTGGTCAACCTTACGGGCTTCTCGCTGGTAGGCGGCCCGGCCTATAGTGATGCGCAGGCTGCGCGCGATGTGCTGGGCAAGATGGATCTGCCCTACCTTGCCGCGCACGCGATCGAATTTCAGACGATCGAAGAATGGGCGCACCGTGCGCAGGGTCTGTTGCCGCTTGAAGCGACACTGATGGTCGCGATGCCGGAGCTCGACGGTTCGACTGTGCCGAGCGTGTTCGGTGGGCGCGCTGGCAATACTGGCCCCAATTGCTCGGGCTGCGATCGCCATTGCGAATGGCCGACATCGCACAAGACGAAGCCGATGGTGGCCTGCACAGAACGCGCCGACACGCTGGCTGCACGCACTGTCAAACTGATCCAGCTGCGCAACAGCGAGCGTGCGGCGCGCAAGCTCGCCATTGTGGTGTTCAATTTCCCGCCCAACGCCGGGGCGACCGGCACAGCCGCATTCATGGCAGTGCACGAATCGCTTTATGCGACGCTCGAGCGGCTCAAGGCAGAAGGCTATCAGGTCGACGTGCCCGAAAGCGTCGATGCGATGCGCGACGCGCTGCTCAAGGGCAATTCGGAACGCTATGGCACCGACGCCAACATCGCCCACCGCATTCCGGCTGACGAGCACGTGCGGCGCGAAACGCATCTCTCCGAAATCGAAGCCGCCTGGGGCCCCGCCCCCGGCAAACAGCTGTCCGATGGCGGGCATATCCTCGTTCAGGGCGCGCATTTCGGGAATGTCTTTGTCGGCGTACAGCCCACCTTCGGCTACGAAGGCGATCCGATGCGGCTGCTGTTCGAAGGCAGCTTTTCCCCGACCCACGCCTTCAGCGCTTTCTACCGCTGGATCCGCGAAGACTTCGGCGCGCATGCGATCCTCCATTTCGGCACCCATGGCGCGCTCGAATTCATGCCAGGCAAGCAGGCCGGGATGTCAGGCAAGTGCTGGCCGGACCGGCTGATCGGCGACACGCCCAATTTCTACCTCTACGCCGCCAACAACCCGTCCGAAGGGATGCTGGCCAAGCGCCGCTCTGGCGCGACGCTGGTGAGCTACCTCACCCCACCTTTGGCGCAGGCCGGGCTCTACAAGGGGCTCGCGGAACTGAAGGCGAGCGTTGATCGCTGGCGCGCCACGATCGACGATGTCGATCATGCCGCCGAGCGCGCCGATCTGGCGCTGCTGATTGCAGACCAGTGCGAAGCGCTCGACATCATTTATACCGATATCGGCGAGCTGCCGGCTCGACTTTATGAAATGGAAGCGGCGCTGATCCCGCATGGCCTGCATGTGCTGGGCCGCAACCCGCAAGGGATCGAGCGCGAGGACATGCTCGACGCGATGATGGAAGCGGCCGCAACGGGCGGCACGCCGGGCGACCGCACGGTGCTGGGCGCCAAGCTCGATTCATCCGACGAAATGTGGTCGCTGATCCACGCGCTCGATGGCGGCTATGTCCAGCCCGCGCCGGGAGGCGATGTGGTGGTCAACCCCGATGTGCTGCCCACGGGCCGCAACATTCACGGCTTCGATCCCTTCCTGATGCCCTCGACCTATGCCTGTCGGCTGGGTAGCGAACAGGCCGAACAGTTGGTCGCGCGCCATGTGAACGGCGGTGAGCCCTTCCCCGAAAGCATCGCCATGGTGCTGTGGGGCACCGACAACATGAAGTCCGAAGGCGTGCAGATCGCGCAGGCGATGACCCTGATGGGCGCACGCCCACGGCGCGACTCCTATGGCCGTCTGGCAGGGGCGGAGCTGATCCCGCTGACCGAACTGGGCCGCCCTCGGATCGATGTGGTCATGACCTTGTCGGGCATCTTCCGTGACCTCTTGCCGATGCAGTCCCGGATGCTCGCCGAAGCCGCGCTGATCGCCAGCCGGGCAGACGAGACGATCGAGGCGAACTTTGTCCGGAAGCACACGCTGGCGCAGATGGAAAAGCACGGCTGCGACATGGAAACAGCGGCGCTGCGCGTCTTCTCCAATGCCGAGGGCGCTTATGGCGCCAACGTCAACCAGATGATCGAAGGCGGCGTTTGGACCGATCCCGATGAACTCGCCAATGCGTTCGAGATCAACAAGGGCTTTGCTTACGGCGTGTCGGGCAAGCCGGTGCAGCAACGCGAACTGTTCCAGAGCGCGCTGAGCACGGTGGATTTCACCTATCAGAACCTCGAAAGCGTCGAACTCGGGATCAATGACGTTGATCAATATGTCGACGGGCTTGGCGGCGTCACCCGCTCGGTCGCGCGGGCCAAGGGCGCAGAGACCCCGGTCTATATCCTTGATGCAACGCGCGGTGCGACCAAGGTGCGTACGCTGGGCGAACAAATCGATCTCGAAACCCGCACCCGGACACTCAATCCCAAGTGGTTCGAGGGCCTGCTCGAACATGGCTACGAAGGCGTACGCCAGATCGAGGGCCATGTGACCAGCACGCTGGGCTGGTCTGCAACCACCGGCCAGGTTGCGCCATGGGTCTACCAGAAGATTTCCGAGACCTTCGTGCTCGACGTCGAGATGCGGCGCCGGTTGTCGGCGCTCAACCCCAAGAGCGCAGGCCGGGTCGCCGGACGCCTGCTCGAAGCCTGCGACCGCCACCTGTGGGAGCCGGACGAAGCAACACTCGCCGCCTTGCGCGAAGCCAATGACGAGCTGGAGGACCGCCTCGAAGGCGTGTTCCCGGCCGAATGAGAGAGGGATCACTCACATGAATCTGCACAATTCCCGTTCGACCTTCAGCCCGCCCGATGGTGATGGCTCGGTTCAGGTGCAGCTTGATCCAAGCGACCGGATCGGCGGCGCCAAGGTCTTCGCCGTCTACGGCAAGGGCGGGATCGGCAAGTCGACCACCTCGTCGAACCTGTCGGCCGCCTTCTCGAAGCTCGGCCACAGGGTGCTGCAGATCGGCTGCGACCCCAAGCATGACAGCACCTTCACGCTCACCAAGAAGCTGATGCCAACGGTGATCGATGTGCTCGAGACGGTTGAATTCCACGCCGAGGAGCTGCGGCCCGAAGACTATATGTTCGAAGGCTACAACGGGGTGATGTGCGTCGAGGCGGGCGGCCCTCCGGCCGGCACGGGCTGCGGCGGCTATGTCGTCGGGCAGACGGTGAAACTGCTGAAGCAGCACCACCTCCTTGAGGAAACCGACGTCGTGATCTTCGACGTGCTAGGCGATGTGGTGTGCGGCGGCTTTGCTGCCCCGCTGCAACATGCCGAACGCGCGCTGGTGGTTGCAGCCAACGACTTCGACTCGATCTTCGCCATGAACCGCATTGTCGCGGCGATCGCGGCGAAATCGAAGAACTACGATGTGCGCCTTGCAGGCGTGGTCGCCAACCGCAGCAAGGACACGGACGAGATCGACCGGTTCTGCGAAAAGGTCGGCATGCCGCGCCTGGCGCACTTCCGCGATGTCGATGCAATCCGCCGCTCGCGTCTGAAAAAATGCACCTTGTTCGAGATGGGCGATGATCCCGAAGTGATCGCCGCACAAGACGAATATCTGCGGCTGGCGGCGATGCTGTGGGCGGGCGTCGATCCGTCGACCGCGCAGCCGATGAAGGACCGTGACATCTTCGACTTCCTGGGGTTCGAGTAATGGCGACCCGCAACCCTTCCGAATATGATCACCGCCGCGAGGCCCTGGCGACCTATTTCGACAGCACCGCCCGCCAGGCCTGGATTGATCTCACCTCCGACGCCAAGGTCAGCGGCATCCGCGCCACGGTGCGCGCCGGGCGCGATGCGATGCGCGCAACCCTGCTTGACTGGCTGCCGACCGATCTGCGCCGCACGAGCGTGCTCGATGCGGGCTGCGGCACGGGGGCATTGGCAGTTGCCGCCGCGTGCCGGGGTGCCGAAGTCACCGGGATAGATGTTGCCGCCGGGCTGGTCGAAGTCGCGCGCGACCGCACGCCTTCGTTCATAGGCCACGGGCGCATTAACTGGCGCAGCGGCGACATGCTCGACCCGGCACTGGGCACCTTTGCCCATGTGGTGGCTATGGATTCGCTGATCCATTACCAGCCCGAGGATCTGGTCGACGCGCTTGGCCAGCTGGCGCAGCGCACCACCGGAACCATCCTGTTCACCTTCGCCCCGCGCACGCGGCTGCTCACCGCGATGCAGGAAGTCGGCAAATACTTCCCCAAGAACGACCGTTCGCCCGCGATCGTGCCTGTAGCCGAGGATGACGTGCGGGCCCGCCTTTCGCGCCTTCCCGGCTGGAGCATCGGTCGCACACAGCGAATTTCGAGCGGGTTCTACAAATCGCAGGCGCTCGAACTGGTGCGTCACGGATGACGCGCCCCGTCCGCCCTCCCAAACCGCACTGGACCGAGCTGGCTTTCCAGCTGCTCCCGTTTGCGGATGCGGCGAGCGTGGACCTGCCGCTGCCGCGCCTGCTGCGTCTCTCGCTCTTTCAAGTGAGCGTCGGCATGGCGACGGTGCTGCTCAATGGCACCTTGAACCGCGTCATGGTGGTCGAACTCGGTACGCCGACCTGGCTGGTCGCACTGCTGATCGCGGTGCCGCTGCTCGCCGCGCCCTTCCGCGCGCTGGTCGGGCACAAGTCAGACACGCACCGCTCGGTGCTCGGCTGGAAGCGGGTGCCCTATATCTGGTTCGGCACAATCATGCAGTTCGGCGGCCTTGCGATCATGCCCTTCGCGCTGCTGTTGCTGGCAATCCCCGAGCGCTTCGAGCTCGGACTGGTCGCCGCGACAGCTGCCTTCCTGCTGACCGGCACCGGTATTCACGTCACCCAGACCGCGGGCCTTGCGCTGGTGACCGACCTTGCCCCCAGGGCCAAACGCCCGCGCGCGATCGCGCTGCATTACGTGACGCTACTGATCGGAATGATGTTCTCGGCCTTCGTGATCGGCGGCGTGCTGTCGGATTTTTCCGCGACCAAGCTCGTGCAGGTGATCCAGGGCTGCGCGCTGCTGACCGTGATACTCAACCTCATCGCGATCTGGAAGCAGGAGGCGCGCAATCCGGCCAATACCAAAGGCAAGGAACCGGACGCGCCCACTTTCTCGCAGCTCTGGCATGATTTCGTGAAGGACGGCCGCAACGCCCGCCTTCTGACGGCGATCGGAATCGGCGCGGCTGGCTTCGCAATGCAGGACGCATTGCTCGAGCCTTACGGCGGAGAAATCCTCAAGCTTTCCGTTGGAGCGACCACGGGCCTGACCGGAGCATGGGCGCTTGGCTCGCTCACCGGCTTCACCCTCGCCGGCGCGGCGCTTGCGCGCGGGTGGGACCCGCTCCGGCTCGCGGGCTGCGGCATGGTCATCGGGATCAACGCTTTCCTGCTGGTGCTCTTTGCCGGCCCGTTCTCGGCGCCGCTGATGCTCTATGCGGGTTCGCTTGGCATCGGTCTGGGTTTGGGCCTGTTCTCGGTCGGCACGCTGATGGAGGCGATGAACCTCGCCCGCGGAGAGAGCGCCGGTCTGGCCCTCGGCGCGTGGGGTTCGGTACAGGCGACCTGCGCTGGATTGGGCATCGCGGTGGGCGGCCTGCTGCGCGATGGCGTCGCGGCGCTGCTGGGAAGCGGCCATCCGGCGGCCAGCATGGCGATGCGGGCGACCGGTTACGGCGCTGTCTACATTCTCGAGATCGCGCTGCTCCTCGCCGGGCTTGTCGCGATCGGACCGCTCGTTACCTACCAGCGCCGCGATGCCGACGCAGAGAATCCGCAAGGCCAGCCCTTTGGCCTGATGGAGTTTCCGACATGATTATCCGTGCCCGCCTGACCCGTCCTTTGCCCGGCTCCGCCCGCGCCGGCCTGTTTCACGAGAGGAATGTGAAATGAACGCTGCCTATATCGTTGGCACATTCGATGTTGCCGAGCTCGCCTTCCTGATGTTCCTGGGCTTCTTCATCGCTCTGGTGTTCTACCTCAACCGCGAGAGCCGGCGCGAAGGCTACCCGCTTGAGGACGAAGAGACCGGCCGGGTCCATACGTTCAAGCTGACCGATGGCGACAAGAAGGTCTTCCAGCTGCCCGATGGCCGCGGCACCTACGTGCCCGAAAACGTGGCACGCGACGACTTCAACGTTCCGGCCATGCGCGCCTTCCGCTCTGCCGGCGCCCCGCTGGTGCCGACCGGCAATCCGATGATCGACGGCATGGGCCCGGCCGCCTGGGCCAACCGCTCGAAATACCCCGACCTCACCTTTGACGGCCGCCCGCGCATCGTTCCGATCGCGCAGAGCCACGAGCTGATCGTCGCGCCGAACGATCCGCAGCTGATCGGCTGGAACGTGGTCGCCGCCGATGGTGTCACCGCAGGCAAGGTCAGCGACATCTGGGTCGATCAGGCCGAACACATGATCCGCTATCTCGAAGTCGAGACGACCAGCGGCAAGAAGGTGCTCGCACCGATGATGGTCGCGGTGGTCCACGGCAACAGCTTGATCGATGCGCTGCTGCCTATCCTCGAAGACAAGCCCAAGTTCGTGGAGATCGACGCAATCACCGCCGCTCAGTTCGACAACGCGCCCACGCTTGATACGCCGGGGATCATCACTCGCTACGAAGAAGACCGCATCCAGGCCTATTTCGGCGGCGGCTATATGTACGCGACGCCTGAAAGGTCGGAAGCATGGCTCTGAACGACCACGTCGCGGCCTCGGGACCACAGGCGGGGGCGGTAATGCCGCTCTCCGCCGGGATCGATCATGCCGCGCTCGAGAACGACGGCCCCAAGGCCTTCGGCGACCGGATGGGCACGCCGCAGCCGGACGAGACGGTGCTGTGGAAGGGCCGACCGCAGGTCGCACTCCTCGCCCGCACCGCCTTCCACACCCGGGCGCTCGGGCTCTATATGGCCGGGCTGGCCGTGATAGCACTGGCGATTGGCAAGAACGATGCCGCGATCGTCGCGGCGGTGCTCGGCGTGGCGCTGATCGGACTGCTCTACGTTCTCGCTTGGGCGAGCGCGCGCAGCACGCTCTACATCCTTACCGACACGCGGGTGATCATGCGGATCGGGACAGCAATCGAGACGCGGATCAATATCCCGCTCAAGCAGGTGACATCCGCCCACCTCAGACTGCGCGGCGACAACCACGGCGACATTGCCTTCGAACTCTCCGGCGAACGGCTGCTGGGCAACCTGCTGCTCTGGCCACACGTGCGCCCGTGGCACTATGCCATGCCGCAGCCCATGCTGCGCGCCGTGCCCGATGCCGCGTCCGTCGCGCAGATGGTCGCCGAGGCTCGCGCGCGGTTCGGTGCGATCGATCGTAATTTGACTGAGATCAAGGAAGCCCCCCGGGCCAGCGGCCAGACGCATGTGCAGCCCGCGGCCGCCGTCGGCCGTCTCGCGCCGGTCCTGCGCGGCAACCCGGGACTTGAGGGAGCCCCCGCATGATCGTTCGCGAGTACGAGAAAGACGAAGTCACCGTCAACAAGGTGCCGCTGTACCTGATGGGCGGCATCGTGGCGATCTCGCTGGCGCTGACGGCTTCGGTGAGGCTCGGCTACTTCGAACGCGAAGCGGTCCCCGCCGAAGCGCGCGCCGCTGCCGGGGTGACGGTCGCAGAGATGCGCACCCTGCGTTTCTTTGATGAACCCGATGGCACAGTGCGGGTTGAGGACGGTGCGACCGGCCAGGTGCTGAGCAGTTTTGGCCAGGGCGAAGGCGGTTTCATTCGCGCCACGGTGCGCAACCTCGTCCACCAGCGCCGCATCCGTAACCAGGGCCCTGAAGTTCCCTTCACCCTCACCCGCTGGACCAATGACACGCTGACCCTCGCCGATCCGGTGACCGGGCGCAGCGTTGAAGTGAGCTCGTTCGGGCCGGACAACCGCGCGGTCTATGCCGACATGTTGCCCAGCAAAGTTGGAGCGCGCTGATGCCGCTGTCTTTCCTTACGGCTGAGTCTTTCGAGACACCCTGCACGATCACGGTCGAGCAGAGCCCGGAGCACTTCCACGCCCATGTCGAACTGGCCGACGAGGTCGAGATCCAGCCAGGGGACAAGGTCCGCGTCCACGGCGCACCGATCCAGATCCCGTTCGGCACCCGCCAGGTGTTCGAGCGCCGCGCGACGGTCACCCGCGCCAGCCCACTGGCCCGCGCTTTCACCCGGCTCGCCGCCTATCTCGATCTCGCCGAACTTTATGAAGTCAGCTTCAATGCCGGGAGGATCAAATGAACGCCTACAAGCCGATGACCAGCGAAGAAGCGATGGCAATCGCAACGCAGGACACGATGCTCACCCCGCGCTTCTACACCACCGATTACGACGCGCTCGATGCGATCGACGTCAGCCTTGTCCGGCGCGAGTGGGACGAACTGATCGCGGACATGGTGGGTGATCCCAACAAGCTCCATTTCAAGCACAGTGACCGGTTCAAGGGCGTGATCGAGGGGCTGGAACCCTCGCTCCGGCAGGAGTTCACCGACTTCCTCGTCAGCTCGATGACCTCGGAATTTTCCGGCTGCGTGCTCTATGCCGAGATCGCCCGGCGCACCAAGAACCCTGACGTGAAGCAGCTGTTTCGCCTGCTCGCCCGTGATGAAAGCCGCCATGCCGGCTTCATCAACGAGAGCCTCAAGGATGCCGGCATCGGCGTTGACCTCGGCTATCTGACGAAGACCAAGAAATACACGTATTTCAAGCCCAAGTTCATCTTCTACGCGGTCTATCTCAGCGAGAAGATCGGCTATGCGCGCTACATCACGATCTTCCGGCACCTGGCGCGCAATCCGCAATACAAGTTCCACCCGATCTTCGACTGGTTCGAGGAGTGGTGCAACGACGAGTTCCGCCACGGTGAGGCCTTCGCCATGCTGCTGCGGGCCGACCCCAAGCTGCTGGAGGGCGCAAACAAGCTGTGGGTGCGCTTCTTCCTGCTTTCAGTCTACGCGACGATGTACGTGCGCGACCACAACCGCCCGGTGTTCCACGCCGCGCTTGGCGTCGATCCGACCGAATACGACTACAAGGTGTTCGAGATCTGCAACCAGATCAGCCGCCAGGTCTTCCCGGTCGAGCTCGACATCGATTCCCCGCAGTTCCGCCGCCAGATGGAAACGCTGCGCCTTGCCGCAGCCCGGATCGAAGCGGGCAAGGAACGCGGCGGTCTGGGCGGCCTGTTGCAGCGCCTCTCCGGCATGGCCGGCGCCGGGTTTGCCTTCGCGCGGATGTATCTTCAGGCGCCCAAGCCCAACGCCCTTCCCCGCTCGATCAGGCTTCAGCCCGCATGGTGAGCTGGAGTGGCCATGTCCTGCCGTTCATTGTGACGGTGGCCATTTGGTTCATCGCAACCGGGCTGATCGCTTGGGCGGACAACCGCGAGCGCGCCACGTTCTCGACCAGCCTGGTGATCGGCAGCCTTGCCGGGATCGCCGGGCTGGTGGTGATCCTTCTCGCTTCGCTCTCGGCCGAGGTCTGGGCGGTCTATGTTTCCTTCGTCGGGGCGCTGATGGTGTGGGGCTGGCATGAACTGAGCTTCCTCACCGGTGCCTCGGCAGGGCCTCGCCGCGGCCTCAGCGATCCCTCGCTCACCGGCATTGCCCGCTTCCGTCAGGCAGCCGCGACGGTGATGCATCACGAAGTGGCACTGGCGGTCACTGCGCTGCTGCTGATCTCGCTATCGTGGAACGCGCCCAACCAGATCGGCGCGACGGTTTTCGTACTGATGTTCGCGATGCGGCTGATCTCTAAGATCAACCTGTTCATCGGCGTCCCCAACTCGACCTCGGAGATGCTGCCTGAGCATCTGACCTATCTGAAGAGCTATTTCGGCCGCAACCGGATGACGGTGCTGCTGGCGGCCTCGATCACGGCTATTGCCGGAAGCACTGTCTGGTTCGCCGCACTTGCGCTCGCCGCGCCGGCAGGCAGCGCCGCGATGGTCGGCGCAAGCTTGCTGACGACGCTGAGCCTGCTCGGCGTGCTCGAACATCTCTTTCTCGCCCTCCCGTTCCGTGATGGGATGCTGTGGGGCTGGGCCTATCCGCAGCGGAAGGCTGCGGTGCAACTGAATCTGGATTGAAAGCAAGATAATGACGACAGAGGGAACGCGCATGGACTTCGAAGCCTTTTTCGCCAGCGAACTCGACACCGTGCGCGCCGATGGCCGCTACCGGGTATTCACCGATATCAAGCGTCACCGCGGGCGCTTCCCGCACGCGACCCGCTTCGTCGAGGACGAAACGCAGGCCGTCACCGTGTGGTGTTCGAACGACTATCTTGGCATGGGCCAGCATCCGGCGGTGCTCGAGGCGATGCACGAGTGCCTCGACGAGTGCGGCGCGGGGGCGGGCGGCACGCGCAATATCTCGGGCACCAATCACTACCATGTTGAGCTCGAAGCCGAGCTGGCCGATCTCCACAACAAGGAAAGCGCGCTGCTGTTCACTTCGGGCTATGTCTCGAACTGGGCGGGTCTCGGCACGCTGGCGGGCAAGATCCCGGGCTGCGTGGTGTTCTCCGACGCGCTCAATCACGCCTCGATGATCGAAGGCATTCGCTATTCACGCGCGCCCTACAAGATCTGGCGGCACAATGACGTGGCGCACCTCGACGAGATGCTGTCGCTGTACGGCCCCGAAGTGCCCAAGCTGGTCGCCTTCGAGAGCGTCTACTCGATGGATGGCGATATCGCTCCGATCGCCGAAATCCTCGACGTCTGCGAAAAGCACGGCGCGATGAGCTATATCGACGAGGTTCACGCTGTCGGCCTCTACGGCCCGCGCGGCGGCGGGATTGCCGAGCGCGAAGGGCTGATGGACCGCATCACCGTGATCGAGGGAACGCTCGGCAAGGCCTTCGGGGTGATGGGCGGTTACATCGCCGCGTCAGCTAATCTCGTCGACTTCGTGCGTTCTTTTGCGAGCGGCTTCATCTTCTCGACCGCCCTGCCGCCTGCCGTCGCGGCGGGCGCTGCGGCCAGCATCCGCCACCTCAAGGTCTCGAGCGAAGAGCGCGAACTTCAGCAGAAGCGCGTCGCGCAGGTGCGCCGCGCGCTCGACATCATGGGCATCCCGCACCTCGACAACCCGAGCCACATCATCCCGGTG
>JAIYAL010000102.1 GCA_027489095.1 Erythrobacteraceae bacterium | reverse complement strand
CTGCCCGAGGATGTGGCGGCCATGGCGGTGTTCCTGTGCAGCGATGCGGCGCGCAACATCACCGGCGCGAATTATTCGATCGACGGGGGCTGGACCGCGGAATGAGGCTTTCCTCGCGCGTTGCCCCGCTGCTGGCCCTGAGGCCCTCACTGTTGGCGGCGCTGCTGGCCAGTCTCATGCTGGCCGCCTGCGCCAATGCGCCAGTCGCGCGGGTCAGCCCGGTCGACCGCGATGAGGTAGCCGCACGGATGCGCGCCGATGTCGAGAACCTAGCCAGCGACGAGCGTGCTGGTCGCCGCCCCGGCACGGCCGGCGCGCGCGCCACCTTCCCGTGGATCGAGAAGCGCATGATCGAGATCGGCCTGGTCTCGGGCACCGATGATCCGGGCTCCTCGTGGCGGGTGCCGGTGGATCTGCTGGCGACCGAGGCCGAGACCTCGCAGCTCACGCTCGGACAAGGGCGCGCGCGCGTGGTCGTGCCCGAGAGCGACGCGGCGGTGTTCACCCCGCGCCGCCGCGCGCTTGCGATCGGCGGCCCCGGCACCGGAGCGCCGGTGGTGTTCGTCGGCTATGGCGATGGCTCCGTGCTCGGCGAGGCGCTGGCCGGGGCGGTGGCGGTGATGCTCGCCGATCCGGGGCGCGACACCGCGCGGCGCGAGGCGCTGTTCGCCCAGAACGTGACCGCGGTGCTGACTGTCGTTCCCGACCGTGACGCGCTGGAGGCGGTGCGCCGCCGCGAGGAGCGGCTCAAGCTCATCCTCGCCAGCGACGAGCAGGACCATCTGGCCGCCTTTATCACCGACAAGGCCTTTGCCGAGGTGATCGGCGCGCGGCGCTGGCAAAGGCTGCACGCCGATGCTGAGGCGGGTGCCGCAAGCTTTGACCCGTTCGAGCTCAACCTTGCGGTCAGCATCGATGCCGCTTCAGATCGGCGCGAGTTCCAGAGCCAGAACATCCTCGGCCGCCTGCCCGGGACTGACCCGGATGCAGGCGCGGTGCTGATGCTCGCGCATTGGGATCATCTCGGCGAATGCGGCGCGCCCAGCGACATCGACCGGATCTGCAACGGCGCGGTCGACAATGCGAGCGGGGTGGCGATGCTGCTCGAACTGGCGCGGCGGCTGAAGCAGGGGCCGCCGCTGGCGCGCGACGTCTATTTCCTCGCCACCAGCGCCGAGGAGGCGGGGCTGCTGGGGGTCCGCGCGTTCGTCCGCGCGCCGCCGATCCCGCTCGATCAGTTCGTGGCTGCCTTCAACCTCGACATGATGGCGCTCGCCCCGGCGGGGAGCCCGGTGGGCCTGATCGGGCGCGGGCGCGATCCGGCGCTTGATGCGGTCATCACCGCCGCAGTGGCCAAGAGTGGGCGGAGCATGGGGGATCAGGCGCTCGCTGACAGCTTCTTGCCAAGGCAGGATGGCTGGGTGCTGCTGCAGGCGGGCGTGCCGACCGTGTTGATGAGCAGCACCTATGGATCGCGTGATCTTCTCGATCCCTTTCTTGCCACGCGCTACCATCAGACCTCGGACGAGGCGGCCGGGGTGGAGTATGGCGGAGCGGTCGACGATTTGCTGCTGCACGAGGCGGTGATCCGCCAAGTCGCCGATCCGGCACGCTATCCGCGCCGCGTCGCGCCGCGCCCCTAGCGCAACCCCGCCTGTGTCGTTACATGGGCCGCCACGAATCTCCCGCGCACGGAGATCCCCTCACCGATTTTGCGAAAGTGGCGCTCATGGATATCCCGCTCGGCCTGACCTTTGACGACGTGCTGCTCCGCCCTGCGGAAAGCAGCGTGCTGCCAAGCATGGCCGATACCTCGACCCGGCTGACCCGCGACATCGGCCTCAGCATCCCGGTCTTGTCCTCGGCGATGGATACCGTGACGGAAGCCGACATGGCGATCGCAATGGCGCAATTGGGCGGCATCGGCGTGCTGCACCGCAATCTCGATATCGATGCGCAATGCGCCGCGGTGCGCGCGGTCAAACGCTACGAGAGCGGGATGGTCGTCAATCCGATCACCATCCTGCCTGATGCGACGCTCGGGCAGGCGCAGGCCTTGATGCAGCAGCACCGCATCAGCGGCATCCCGGTGGTGGACGCTGCGGGCAGGCTGTGCGGTATCCTCACCAACCGTGATGTGCGCTTTGCCGAAAACCCGCTCCAGCCGGTGCGCGAGCTGATGACCACCGAAAACCTCGCCACCGTGCCGCTCGGCACCGGCCAGGAGGATGCGCGGCGGCTGCTCCATCAGCGGCGGATCGAGAAGCTGCTGGTGGTCGACGATGCGTTTCATTGCATCGGGCTCATCACCGTCAAGGACATCGAGAAGGCCGTGAACTATCCCAACGCCACCAAGGACGGCGCGGGCCGCCTGCGGGTGGCGGCGGCGACCACGGTGGGCGATGCTGGCTTCGCCCGCACCGAGGCGCTGGTCGATGCCGAGGTCGACGTGATCGTGATCGACACCGCCCACGGCCACAATATCGAAGTCGCCCGCGCGGTTGAGCGGGTCAAGAAGCTCTCCAACGCGGTGCAGGTGATCGCTGGCAATGTCGCCACCGCCGAAGCCACGCGCGCGCTGGTCAATGCCGGGGCGGATGCGGTCAAGGTCGGGATCGGGCCGGGATCGATCTGCACCACCCGCGTCGTTGCGGGCGTGGGCGTGCCGCAATTGACCGCGATCATGGAGGCTGCCGCCGAGGGCGCCAAGTCGGGCGTGCCGGTGATCGCCGATGGCGGCCTGCGCACCAGCGGAGACGCGGCCAAGGCGCTGGCGGCGGGGGCTTCCACGGTGATGATCGGATCGATGCTGGCGGGCACCACCGAAAGCCCGGGCGAAGTGTTCCTGTATCAGGGCCGCAGCTACAAGGCCTATCGCGGCATGGGCTCTGTCGGCGCGATGGCGCGCGGCTCTGCCGACCGCTATTTCCAGCAGGACGTTTCCGCGATGAAGCTCGTGCCCGAAGGGATCGAGGGGCAGGTGCCGTTCAAGGGCCCGGCGTCCGATGTTGTCCACCAGCTTGTTGGCGGGATCAAGGCGGCGATGGGCTACACCGGATCGCGCACCATCACCGATCTGCAGCAACGCGCGCAGTTCGTGCGCATCACCAATGCGGGGCTATCCGAAAGCCATGTGCATGACGTGGCGATTACCCGAGAGGCACCCAATTATCCCACACGCTGAGTTCAGGGCATGACCCCCGCCGCACGCGTAGAGGCGGCGATCGAGCTGCTCGACCAGATCATTCCTTCAGCGCGCAGCAAAGGCGCGCCCGCTGACCGGATCATCGCCGAATATTTCAGCGCGCGGCGCTATGCCGGATCGAAGGATCGGCGCGCGGTGCGCGATCTGGTCTATCAGGCGATCCGCCTGTGCGGCCCTGTGCCGGCGAGCGGGCGGGCGGCGATGCTGGCGGTGGCGGGCGTCGACGAGAATGTCGCCGCCTTGTTCGATGGTTCGCCCCACGGCCCCGCGCCCCGCATCGAGGGCGAGGAAGCGGCCAATACCGGCCTTGCGCCCAAGTGGCTCGCAGCGGCCCTGCGCGCCTCGGGCCTCGGCGGGCGTGAGATTGCCGCGCTGCTGGGGCGCGCGCCGCTCGATGTGCGGGTCAATGCATTGAAGGCCGACCGCGACGGGCTGGAACTGCCCGAAGCGGGTGAGCGGCTCGCCAGCGCGCAGGGTCTGCGCTTCGCCTCTGGCACGCCGGTCGAGCAATGGCCCGCCTACCTTGAGGGCCTGATCGAGGTGCAGGATCTCGGCAGCCAGCTGATTGTCGAGGCGCTGCCGATTGCGCCCGGCGATACCATCATCGACCTGTGCGCAGGCGGCGGCGGCAAGACCCTCGCGCTCGCCGCAAGGCTTGGCAATGCTGCAAGCCTGGTGGCCGCCGATACCGACAAGCGCCGGCTCGGCAACCTAGCACCGCGCGCCGCGCGGGCAGGCGCAGCGGTGGATCACACCGTACTGCTCGATCCGGGCCGCGAGATGCGCAGCCTCCACCCGTGGGCGAACAAGGCCGATCACGTGCTGGTTGACGCGCCGTGTTCGGGCAGCGGCACATGGCGCCGCAGCCCGGAAGGGCGCTGGCGGCTCGACCCGGCGGAACTGGCACGCCTGAACGCGCTGCAGGACCACGTGCTGGATCTGGCCGCCAAGCTGGTGCGTCCCGGCGGCTCGATCGCCTTCGTCACCTGTTCGGTGCTCGATGCCGAGGGGCCCGATCGCCTCGCCGCCTTCTGGACGCGCCATCCCGGTTGGTCGACCGAGCCGCTCACGATGCCGCTCGGCACCCCGCGTGGGGGCGGAATCCGCATGGATCCGCTCCACCACGGCACGGATGGTTTTTTCGTCGCGTGCCTTCGTTCACCATGATAGCATCCGGTGCTATGACCCAGCCGTCCGGTCCCCGGTCTCAAGCACTGAAGGAGCTACTGATGCGTTTTGCGCCTGCCGCCGCCGCTCTCTCGCTGTGTCTGGCCATGACAGCGAGTATCTCGCTGGCGGGCGCTGCGGCGTCGCCTGATCCGCGCGCCGCAGCGTTGATCGCGCAAGGTCAGGCATCGCTGATCGCGGGTGAGACCGAGGGGGCGATTGACGCCTTTGAGGCGGCGCTGGCCGTCGATCCTGCCTACACCCCGATCTTCATCAACCTTGCCGAAGCCTCGCGCCAGCAGGGGCTCCAGGGCAAGGCGATTCGCTATTACCGCGAGGCGCTGGACCGCGATCCGGGCAACTTCGCCGCGATTTCGGGCGAGGGCACGGCGCTGGTCGAAAAGGGCGCGCTTGAAAAAGCCAAGAGGAACCTCGCTACGCTGCAATCGCTGTGCGGTGACAAGTGCCCCGAGACGGTGGCGCTCCAGTCCAGCATCGCGCGCGGCGTGCCTGCACGGCTCGCAGTTGACACGGACAAGGCCGCGCCTGCGAGCAATTGAGGCGTTTCTCGTCATTGCGCGGGCCCGCTTGGGCCGCAGCAATCCATCGCCTGCGGTTGACGTTTCCGACTTCTGTCCATCGATCGCCGCGTCCGTTCCGGGCGCGCGATGACGAAGCGCAGAACATCAGATCAGCGGGCCGAACTCCGCCACCAGCGCTTCATAAACATCGCGTTTGAACGGCACGATCAGGTCGGGCAGCGTCGCCGGTGCGACCCAGCGGTAGGCTTTGAATTCCGCCGGATCGTGCGCTGCAAGGTTGATGTCGGCATCGGTGCCGCGGAACCGCCCGAGGAACCAGTATTGTTCCTGCCCGCGATATTTGCCCTTCCATACCCTGCCCAGCAATTCGGGCGGCAGGTCGTAGAGGAAAGGTTGCGATCCTTGCGCGATCACCTCGACCAGATGCGCGCCGATCCCGGTTTCCTCCTCCAGTTCGCGCAAGGCGGCATCGCGCACATCCTCGCCCTTGTCGATCCCGCCTTGCGGCATCTGCCAGAAGCCGTGCGCCGAGGCGTCAATCCGCTCGCCGACGAACACGAGGCCTTCAGCGTTGACCAGCATGAAGCCCGCGCAAGGCCGGTAGGGCAGGGTTTCGGGGTTCATGCCGGGCTGCCCAGCATGAATTTCATCGCGGCGATCACGCGTTCGAGATCGGCTTGCGTGCTCGGCACCATCTGCCTGAGATTGGTGAAGGAGTGGGTGACCCCGCGCATCTCGATGAACACCACGTCGCGGCCCGCATCCACCAGCGCCTTGGCATAGGCGCGGCCCGAATCGCGGATCGGATCGAGGCTGGCGGTGACGACGATGGTCGGCGGAGCGTTGCTGTGGTCGGAAAGGATCGGGAAGCCGCGTGGGTCAGAGCGGTCGGCGGCGTAGGCGGCATCGAAGAAGCCCATCGTGTCGGCGGTGAGCAGGTAGCCGTCGGAGAAGGCTGCCATGCTCGCCGTTCCGATCGCGTCGGCGACCAGCGGGAAGATCGGCACTTGCAGCACCACCGGCACGGCGGCGGGGTTGGCGCCGAGCATCTGGCTCACCACCACGGCGGCATTCCCGCCCGCGCTGTCGCCGATGGTGATGATGCCGCTGGCGGTGCGGCCGAGGTCTGCGGGGCTGGAGGCGACCCAGCGCGTCGCCGCCTCGCAATCGAGG
>JAIYAL010000005.1 GCA_027489095.1 Erythrobacteraceae bacterium | reverse complement strand
GTCAACGACGATTCAGAGGGCAAGGCCGATACCCACGCCTTCCTCGAACGGCGTATCGATGGGGTGATGAAGTTCGAGAAGGCAAAAGCGCAGCTGCTGGGCAAAGACCGCGAACTGCCGAGCCTGACGCGGTTCCTCGGGCGGATGCGCTATCCCGCTCGTTAAAAGGGGGCGCGGTGATCCACCCCCGCCTTCGGCCGTCACCCGAGCGCAGGCTGGGATGACGAGGCCGGCTTGAGTCGGTGAAAAGCCTCGGCGCACTGGTGCGCCCGCTCCCAAGCTGCCCTATTGCCTGTCACAGATTCGCAGGCCATCTTGGCGCCCGCAGGATCAAGGCACTGACGGGAAGGGTATTTCGATGGCGGGTTCGCTCAACAAGGTCATGCTGATCGGCAATCTGGGGGCTGATCCGGAAATCCGCACCTTCGGGAATGGCGGCAAGGTCGCCAACCTGCGCATCGCCACCTCCGAACAGTGGAAAGACAAGGCGACTGGGGAGCGCAAGGAAAAGACCGAGTGGCACACCGTCGCGATCTTCTCTGAAGGCCTCGTCAGCGTGGTGGAACGCTACCTCAAGAAGGGCAGCAAGGTCTTCATCGAGGGCAAGCTCCAGACCCGCAAGTGGCAGGACCAGAACGGCGCTGACCGTTACTCGACCGAGATCGTGATTCAGGGCCTCGGCGGCACGCTGACCATGCTTGATGGCGCGGCTGGCGGCGGTGGCGGCGGCATGGGCGGCGGCGGCGGCGGCGGTGGCAGCTACGGCGGCGGTCGCTCGGGCGGCGGCGGCGGCGGCGCTTGGGATCAGAGCGGCGGCGGTTCGGGCGGCGGCGGCGGGTTCGGCGGCGGCGGTGCTCCGGCAGGGGGCGGTGGCGGCTACGACGATCTCGACGACGATATTCCGTTCTGAGGTTTCGGGCGGGGGTTTGCGCCAGACTCGGTCCAGATTCGGCCAGACTCCGTCCAGACCCCCCTCTAGACCCCTGTTAGACCCCCTTTAGACCCCCTTTAGCCATGTCTTGCAGGGGCTGTTTCACGTGAAACATGCCGCTTGCAGGTAGGCTGGGTCAGAAGGTCATGAAGACGTTGATATTGGCCGTGTGGTCGCTGCGGTCCTCGCCGTCGCGGACAACGTGCTGGTTGAGATAGCCCGGCACCACCTCGATGCCCTTGGCAACCGGGATCGCGACGCCGGCAAAGTTGCGCCACACCGCCAGCCCTCCGCCGCGCTGGGCCGGGCCCTGGCTGAGGTTGAAAAAGGGCTCGGTGTAGAACACCAGCTTGTTGTTTTTGCTGACAGGAACCCGCAGCTGCAGCCATTCGCGCAGGCGCCATTCGGTGCCGCCGCGCTCCTCGAAAGTGCGCTGTTCGAGCCGGGTGCGCGAATCGAGCGTGACGCCCCCCTCGGTGGTCAGGAGGCGCAGGTTAAGCTCTTGATAGAAGCGGTGTTCGTTGAGTTGGGTCGGCCCGACCGGATCGGTCAGCACAAAGGCATAGCCCGCGCCGATGCTGGCCCGCTTCGACAGCCGCCAGCCGACCAGCGAGCGCAGCAGGAGCTGGCCCAAGCGACGGGAATCATTGGTGAACCGCTCCTGCGCTTCGAGCCGGACAAAGACCTTGTCAGTGGCGTTGACCGTCACGAACTGGCCGAGCCAGACATTGCCGTCCTCCTCCGCCAGCACCGGGGCGGGGACGAGCCCGAGGGCAAGCGCAAGGCAAGGGGCAGGCAGAAGGCGCAGCATCGTCATGGCAGGTCTCCGGCGGCAGGGCGGCGGAAAAACCTTGGTGGACAGCGGCTTAAGATTGTGCCCCCGCGCCCCTAGGGGCGCACGCCGGGGTCAGTCCTTCTTGAGCCCTGCGAGCAGATCGGCGAGCGGGCCGCGTTGCTCCCCCTCCGGCAGGATGCCTGCTGCGGCGCGGGCGGCATCGGCGTTGGGCCCTTCGGCATAGGGGTCGATCGCAAGGCCGAGAGTCTGCGCCACCGCCTCGCCGAGATCGAACATATCGCCCGAATAGGCGATCTCATCGCAGTCGTCCGCCGCAAGCTCAATCTCGATCGCCGCGTCGTCTTGGGCAGGGCGCTGATTTTCTTCGACAAAGCGAAGGTCGATGGGCTCGTCGATGGTGACCGGAAAGTCCTCGCCCGAAATCGCGCAGGGCTGCATCACCTGCGCCCGCAGCCGCCCGCTTGCGCGGATCGCGCGGGCTTTGGGCTCGAGCGCGACCTCGGCCCGCAGGCTCTTCACCGCACCCAGCGAGAAGCGCTTGGCGAGCGCGGCGCGCTCGCCTTCGGTGGCCTCGATCACAACTGGCTCGGCTGGCAAGGGCCGGACCTTGATCATGCGGGTCAGCTCGGACGGGAGCATCGCGGGTGTCACCAGATCGCGCTCGCAGACATCATTTCCGCATCGGAGAAGCGGCCCAGGCGGTTGAAAAGCTTCATCAACCGTTCGGCCACCACGCGCGCGGCGACGGCCTCGTCCACGCCCTCGGCAAAGGTCACATTGCGCCCCGCAGCCGCGGTCAGCCGCTCCAGATCGCCTTCGTTGAACACCCCGCGATAGGCACCCAGCCTCCCGCCCAGCACGCTCATCAGCTTGCCGATCCGCTTGCCGACGACCACGTCATTGATCCCGAATTCGCGCAGCTGCCCGTCCATATCCTCGACGAACAGCTCGGCGAGCAGCGCGCTCTGCGTGCGCAAGTCCGAAGCCTCCAGCCGCACCATCACCGCGCTCAGCACGGCAGTGATCATGTCAAACCGCCCGGCGACCGAATCTGCCACCTGGCACTCGGTGTAATAGACCGGGTCACGCGCGAGCTCGATCACCCGGTGCCACAGCGGACGCACGGCTTCGCGCGGGTCGGGAGCGGTGCCAAGCATGCGGGAGAGGAGGGACATCGGGTCAAAAGCCTTTCGTGAACGCGCATCGGGTCGAGACGGCGCTATCAGCGCGTCCTACGGCAACGCTCCACGCGCGGATGCGTTCAACCGCTGTTCAAGGCAGGCGTGTCACCGCTTTCACATATGGTGCGTTGCAAGCTTGCGCCTAGCCCCTTAGGGTCCAGACCCTGAACCTGCAACGGCCGAGACGGAGCGGATTTTCGGCCATGGCAAGGAGCAAGGAGGGAGCGATGACATTTCATCGTGACCGACGTGCAACGCAGCGGTGGCCGAAAATCCGCCCGCCGCGAGCGGTCACTTCGTGAGGCCCACTGGACGGCGTCACTTGCTTGCGCGTAGCTAAGGCTACGCGACAGCGCTGCGTTCCTTGCCAATGGGCCTCACGAAGTGATCTCGGCCATTGCAGGTTCAGGGTCTGGGCCCTAAAGCACCTCGCCCAAGGGACAAGAGCGCGCAGTGCGCATGAACAACGGGACGGACACGGTTTGGCGCAGATGAACCCTGGTGAGTGCAAGGCAGTTTCGGCCGGGACGAGGCTGCGCGCTGTGCTGCTGCTGGCCGCGGCGGGTATCGCGCTGTCTGGGTGCACTGCGATCACGGAATCGCGCGGCTACATCATCGATCCGACGCTGACCGAGGTGATCCAGCCGCGAATCGACAACCAGCAGTCAGTCGAAGGCACGCTTGGCCGTCCGACCTTCGTCAGCCAGTTCGGCACGCCGACCTGGTACTATGTCTCTAGCATCACCGGCCAGCGCCCCTTCAACCGCCCCCGCATTCGCGTGCACAATGTGCTCGCGGTGCAGTTCGATGCGACTGGTCGAGTGGCCAAGGTTGATCGCACTGGGGTGGAGAAAGTCGCGTTCCTCGACCCCAGTGGCGACAAGACTCCGGTGCTGGGCCGCGAGCGCAGCTTCCTCCAGGACCTGTTCGGCAATATCGGTCAGGTCGGTGGCGGCGGCATGCCGGGCGGCGTGCCGGCGGGCAGCGGCCCCAACGGGCAGTAAGGCTGCGCGCCGCCCGCCCGCTTGATCCACGGGTCCGGCGCTCCATATTGGCGGGCATGACACAAGACCCTTCGGCCCACGGCCTCGTTCCATGGCACGGCACCACCATCATCGGCGTCAGGCGCGGCGGCATCACCGTCATCGCGGGTGACGGGCAGGTTTCGATGGGCAACACCGTGATGAAGCCCAACGCCCGCAAGGTGCGCCGGATCGGCGCTCCTGACAAAACGGGAAAAACCAGCGTCATCGCCGGGTTCGCCGGAGCGACGGCTGATGCGTTCACCCTGTTCGAGCGGTTGGAGAAGAAGCTCGAGCAGTTTTCGGGCCAGCTGATGCGCGCCAGCGTAGAGCTCGCCAAGGACTGGCGCACCGACAAATACCTGCGCAACCTCGAAGCGCTGATGATCGTCGCCGACAAGGACACGCTGCTGGTGTTGACGGGCAATGGCGACGTGCTCGAACCGGTGGGTGACATCGCCGCGATAGGTTCGGGCGGCAATTTCGCGCTCGCCGCCGCGCGGGCGCTCGCCGACTACGAGGCCGACGCCGAAACCATCGCGCGAAAGGCGATGGCGGTCGCAGCCGAGATCTGCGTCTTCACCAACGGCAATCTGACGGTTGAAACCGTCTAGCTCCCTTTCCCGCCTCCCCGGACGACATATGGACAATCTTACCCCCAAAGCGATCGTCGCCGCACTCGACGAACACATCATCGGCCAGCAGGATGCCAAGCGCGCGGTCGCTGTGGCGCTGCGCAATCGGTGGAGAAGGCAAAGGCTTGGCGCGGACCTGCGCGACGAGGTGACGCCCAAGAACATCCTGATGATCGGCCCCACGGGCTGCGGCAAGACCGAGATCAGCCGGCGGCTGGCCAAGCTCGCCGAAGCCCCCTTCATCAAGGTTGAAGCGACCAAGTTCACCGAGGTCGGCTATGTCGGCCGCGACGTCGAGCAGATCGCGCGTGATCTTGTCGAGGAATCGATCAGGCTCGAGAAGGAGCGCCGCCGCGAGAAGGTGCGCGAGGCGGCCTCCGATGCGGCAATGGACCGGCTTCTTACGGCGCTGGTCGGCGACAATGCCTCCGAAGCGACCCGCGAGAGCTTTCGTCAGCGGATCGTCCAGAACGCGATGAACGATGTCGAGGTCGAGATCGAGGTGCGCGATGCGCCCGGAGCGCCCTTCGACATGGGCAACATGGGCGGGCAGATCGGGATGATCGACCTGTCCGACATGATGGGGAAGGCTTTGGGGCGCAAGAACACCCGCCGCAGCAAACTGCGCGTGCCCGATGCCTGGGACAGGCTGGTTGAGGAGGAAGCTGACAAGCGTCTCGATCAGGACGACGTCGCGCGAGCGGCGCTTCAGAATGCCGAAACCAACGGGATCGTCTTCCTCGACGAGATCGACAAGATCGCGGTCAGCGACGTGCGCGGCGGCAGCGTTAGCCGCGAAGGGGTGCAGCGCGATCTGCTGCCGCTGATTGAGGGCACCACGGTCGCCACCAAGTACGGGCCGATGAAGACCGACCACGTGCTGTTCATCGCCAGCGGCGCGTTCCACGTGGCCAAGCCTTCGGACATGCTGCCCGAGCTCCAGGGCCGCCTGCCGATCCGGGTCGAATTGCAGGCGCTGACTGAGGCGGATTTCGTGCGCATCCTCAGCGAGACGCGGGCCAATCTCGTTACGCAATACAAGGCGCTGCTCGGCACCGAAGCGGTGACGCTCGAATTCACCGACGACGCGGTGCACGCGATCGCCCGGATCGCGGCGCAGGTGAACAGCACGGTCGAGAACATCGGCGCGCGACGCTTGCAGACGGTGATGGAGCGGCTGCTCGAGGAAATCAGCTTCGAGGCAGAAGATCACGCCGGCGAAACGATCACCATCGATGCCGCCTATGTCGAGGCGCGGCTGGCGGGCCTGGCCGGCAACACCGACCTCTCCAAGTATATCTTGTGACGGGCGCGCCATGAGCGCTTTTGGGCCGGTCGGCGACCTTGCGGGGATGCTGGCGGGGATGGCCCCGGTGCTCGATCCGCGTGAGTGGGGCTTTGCCGTGGTGGCGGGCGATCCGCCTTCCGATGCCTTCGCGATCATCCATGAAGACGAAGGCACCACCGCGATCGTGGCGCAGGAGGACGGCGGATTTGCCCGCATTACCCTGACGGTCCACTCCGCGCTCGATGGCGTCGGACTGACCGCCGCCGTGGCAGGCGGGCTCGCTGCGGCGGGGATCGCGTGCAATGTCGTGGCGGGATATCACCACGATCACCTGTTTGTGTCATGGGCACGGCGCGGCGAGGCGCTGGACATCCTGAAGCGCCTCGCCGCGGCCCACTGATCACTCGCCCAGCAGATACTTCTTCCAGAACACCAGCTGCGCAAGGAAGGCGTATTCGGCGTTGCTCTTCTTGCGGAAGCCGTGGCCTTCATCAGCGGCCACCAGGTGCCATGCCTCGCCGCCGTTCGCCCTGATCGCGGCGACCATCTGGTCAGCCTCGGACTTGGGCACGCGCGGGTCGTTCGCACCGGTGATCACGAACATCGGCCTGGTGATCTCACCAACGCGGGTGAGGGGGCTGATTTCGGTGAGCTTGGCGCGCTGGGCGGGGATGCGTTCGTCGCCATATTCCACCCGGCGCAGGTCTTGCCGGTAGGGATTGGTGTTTTCGAGGAAGCTGACGAAGTTGCTGATCGCGACGGTGCACTGGGTCGCGGTCAGCTTGTCCTTCAATTGCACCGCCGCCGCATAGCACATGTACCCGCCATACGAGCCGCCGGTCAGCCCCACCTTGGCCGGATCGACCGCCGGATCGGCCCGCACGGCATCGATCAGCGCGGCCATATCCTTGACCGAATCCTCGCGCTTGAACGGTCCGTTGTCGAGGCTGACGAAGGTCTTGCCGTACCCGGTCGAGCCGCGGACGTTGGGCAAGAACACGCCGACGCCGAGCTCGTTGAGCAAGTAGTTGTCGGCGCCCATGAAGCCGGCCGTGCTCTGCCCTTCCGGCCCGCCATGGACATCGACGATCAGCGGGCGCTTGCCCGGGAATTTCGCCGGATCGGGGAGATAGAGCAGGCCCGAGACTGCCAGCCCGTCAAAGCTCTTGATCGTCACGATGCGCGGTTCGACATTCACGCCCGCATCCAGCCCGCCGGTTTCGCTTTGCGTCCAGCGGGTAAGCTGCATCGTCTTGGGATCGAGCGACCACACATCCGCTGCGCTTTTGGCGCTGGAGAAGGAAAAGCCGATCTCGCCCCATGGCGCGATTTCCAACCCGCCGATCTGGCCGGCGGGCAGCGCCTCGACCTTGGTGACCTTGCCGGTGCCCACATCGAGCAGCCGCAGCCGGTCTGACCCGGCCTCGTTCACTTCGTAGGCGATGGTCTTGCCATCAGGGGAGATGTCGAAGCTGTCAACGTCCCAAGCCTCG
The DNA here is from genome assembly GCA_027489095.1 of Erythrobacteraceae bacterium. GTDB lineage: Bacteria > Pseudomonadota > Alphaproteobacteria > Sphingomonadales > Sphingomonadaceae > Erythrobacter. The sequence goes on along the minus strand of JAIYAL010000005.1, from coordinate 4,459 downwards.
CGCGAGACCGGGGTGAACTTTCCCGAGACCGGGTCAAGCCGTCCGAGGCGCTGGAAATCCGAGCCCTCGTCGCTGGTCACCCACACGGTGCCGTCTGGCCCGACCCGGCTCCCGCCATAGGCGACCTCGGCCTTCGGATTGCCGATCGGGGTCATCGTGCCGCTTGCCAGATCGAGCCGGTAGATGTCGACGTCCTGCACCGAATTGTAGTCGGCGACATAGGCGCTTTGCTTGTCAGGCGCGAAGCCGGTGATCGCCCAGCCGCCGCCCTTGCTCTCGAACACCATCCGCGCCGAGGCCGGGTCGCGCGGGTTCATCACATACAGATCGGAATCGACCCCGTTGCGGCGGGTCGAGCTAAAGGCGATCAACTCGCCGTCGTGGCTCCATGCATTGGGCTGATTGCGGCTCTTGCCGTCGGTCAGCAGCTTCAGGCGGCCGTCCTTGAGGGTGTGAAGCTGGTAGTATTCGTCCCCCCCGCGATCCTTGGTGACCAGGATGAGGTCGCCCTTGATAGGCGCATAGCCGCCCGAGACCGGCTCGGCCTCAAAGCTGATCTGGGTGCGCGCGCCCATCGGCATGGCGACCCGGTGGAGCTGGCTGACATTGGCAAAGCGGGTGCTGATCAGCACCGCGCGGGTGTTCGGATCCCAGCCGGCAAAGCCTGCGCCGCGCGATTCGAGATAGGGCCGTGCGCTATCCGCCAGCGCCAGCGGGATCGGCGGCATCTGCTCTGCGGTGAGCGCGGCCGGGGCCGGCACGGTGGGCACGGGGGCGGGAACCGAGGCGGTCTGATCCTGCGCAAGGACGGGAGCGGCGGCGCTGGCGAGCAGCAGGGCGATCAAGGCGGCAGAGCGAATGTGGGTTGGGCGCATGTGTGGGGTTCTCTCTCCGATGGGGCCAACCCCCGAAAGGGGGGTGATAGGGGAGAAGTAACGGCCGCGTGGGCGGCACGCAATCCGCCGTGAACGGATCGCTATTCGGCGGCCTCGGCTTCCTCAGCCTCGACATCCGCCTCGCGCCTCTCGTTCGCCTGCCGCGCCCACATCTCGGCATAGAGCCCGCCGCGCTTGATCAGGGCAGCGTGGTTGCCGCTCTCCACCAGCTTGCCGTGATCGAGCACGAGGATGTTATCGGCATCCGCGATGGTCGACAGCCTGTGTGCGATGGCCAGCGTGGTGCGGCCTTCCGCGATGCGGTGCAAGGTGGCGAGGATCTCCTGCTCGGTGCGGGTGTCGAGCGCGCTCGTCGCCTCGTCCAGCAACAGGATCGGCGGGTTCTTCACCAGCGTGCGGGCGATCGCGACGCGCTGCTTCTCACCGCCCGACAGCTTGAGGCCGCGTTCGCCGACCATGGTGTCGTAGCGATCGGGCAGGCGCTCGATCAGCGGGGTAAGCGCGGCATCGCGCGCGGCCTGTTCGATCATTGCTCTATCCGCGCCTTCCGCCCCATAGGCGATGTTGTAGGCGAGGTTCTCGTTGAACAGCACCGAATCCTGGGGGACAATCCCGATCGCGGCGCGCACGCTTTCCTGCGTGACCTCGGCAATGTCCTCGCCGCCCACCAGCACGCGGCCCGAGAGCGGGTCGTAGAAGCGGAACAACAGCCGTCCGATGGTGCTCTTGCCTGCCCCTGAAGGCCCGACGATCGCGGTGGTCGATCCGGCCGGCACCTCAAAACTTAGGCCGTGGAGGATCGTGCGGCCCGGATCGTAGCCGAAGGTGACATTGTCGAAGGCGACCGTAGGCTTTCGGATGATCAGCGCGGGGGCACCCGGCTTGTCCTTCACCTCGATATCGGTGTCGATCAGGCGGAACATCTCGGCCATGTCGATGAGACCCTGACGGATCGTGCGGTAGACCCAGCCCAGCACGTCCAAGGGGCGGAACAGCTGAATCAGGTAAGTGTTGACCAGCACCAGGTCACCGACGGTCATCGTGCCCTTGCTCCAGCCCCACACGGTATAGGCCATGGCAGCGGCGACCAGCGTGTTGGTGATCGCCCCTTGTGCCATGTTGAGCAGACCGACCGAATTTTCGGATTTCACCGCCGCTTCGGCATAGGCGCGCGCGGCTTGGCTGTAGCGTTCCTCCTCGCGCTTCTCCGCGCCGAAGTACTTCACCGTCTCGTAGTTGAGCAGCGAATCCACTGCGCGGTAGAGCGCCTTGCCATCGAGATCGTTCATCTCGCGCCGCAGCTTGGTGCGCCATTCGGTGATCGCGCGCGTCACCCAGACATATGCGATGACGGTGACACCGGTCGCCAGCACCAGGTCCATCCCGAAATTGATGTAGAAGATCACGCCCACCGCGATCAGCTCGATGATCGTCGGGGCAATGTTGAACAGCAGGAAGTAGAGCATCTGGTCGATGCTCTTTGTGCCGCGTTCGATGATCTTGGTGACCTCGCCGGTGCGCCGCGCGAGGTGGAATCTCAGGGACAGGCGGTGGAGGCGGTGGAACACGTCCTCGGCGAGGTGCAGGGTTGCAACCTGCCCGACCCGCTCGAAGGCAATATTCCTGAGGTTGTCGAAGGCGACTGCAGTGAAGCGTCCCAGCGCATAGGCCGCAACCAGCGCGAGCGCGACCGTCACGCCGTCGCGGCTCGATCCCGACCCCGTACTCGACATGGCATCGACTGCGCCCTTGTAGGCAAACGGCAGGGCGAGAGTGACGGCCTTGCCCGCCAGCACCAACGCCATGGCGATGACGATGCGCATGCGAAGGCCTGGATTGTCCCTGGGCCACAGGTAAGGAAGGAAGCGCTTGAGCGTCGGCCAGCTCTCCACGTCTCGCGCGCGAGTCTTCGTCTGAGCGGGATCGGCGGGGGAGGTGGCGGTATCGGGCGGCATGGCCCCCCATGTGGGCGCGGTCGGGGCTACCCGCAAGGCGCGGATCAGAAACGCGGGGAATAGCTGTCGCGGCGCTTGGCATTGCGTAGCGCCCGCGCGATGTCGGCAGGCACGTCGAACAGGACGCGCTGGCGGCCGAAGTCGATCGCGACCCGGTCGAACAGCGCAAGATGCTGCATTCCGATCGAGAGTACCGGCTGGTCATGCAGACCGAGCGCGGCAAAGGCCGGGGCGTCGGCGAAGGTCAGCGGCACTTCCTTCATCGACAAGCCTGCGATGTTAAGTTCGCGAACGAAGGCGAGCTGGCCGATGATCTCGACCCCGTTAACGTCCGTGGAGACGACCTCCCGTGCGCGCTTGGCCCGGATCTTGTCGCGCAGCGCAAGGTTGCCGAGGCTCGCCTGTGCGCCAGTGTCGATGATCACGGTCGCGCGCACGCCCTCCACCAAAGCGTCGGTAATGAGCAGCTGGCCGAGCCGGCTGCGCGCGCGCACGACGATCTCGTAGCCGCGGGGCCGGTCCTTCTCGCGTCCGTCCTCGACAGCGATGGTCTGCTTGCGGAAATCGATCAGCACCCGGAAGTCCTGCAGCGCGTCGAGGCCGATGATCCCGTCCGCGCCGACATTCTCACGCGCGAGAACCGGGGCGGCGAAGTTGGTATAGCTGTTGGCGCCAAACTCTATTCGCCTCACACTGGCGAGCTCGACCTCGCGGCGGCTGGCCATGCCCACCAGCACCGCCGTGCCGGCCGGGGTGAGCCCGGCCGCTGTGCGGATTTCATGGGTGATCGCCGTCGCCTCGCTGCCGGTGTCGATCATGAAGGCGAAAGGACCCAGGCCTTCGACGAGCACGGGAAGGGTGAATCGGTTGTGGCGGTCTTCGTTGAGCGCGAGCACCTCGGCCTGCGGATCGACGAGGCCCGTTGCGGTCGATGCGGGAGGCGGGGTCGGCGTAGGAGCATCCGCAGCAGCCGGAACCGCGGCGGCCAGCATGGCGGCGGCGAGGATCAGGCGCATAGCCATATAGGGACTCTCCAAAGCAGCAGGGCGCGTGCCCTCGCTAGCGGGATCAACCTACCACCATAAGCATGCGTGCCCAACATGCCGTCGATCCTCGATTTGACAGCCGCAACCGAATGTCGGGAGCGACTCTGTAGGACACGGAGCCGAATTCGGGTTCGATACGAGTCCAGGCGCCGGTCAGGCCCGAGTCACAGGCCCGATTCACCCGGATTTGGCCCTCCGGATGGGCCATTTACCCCATGTAGGAGGGGTGTTCTGGGGGCAAAAATAGGGAAAAAGTGGCGGAATTCTGCGGTTCTTGCGCGCCTCTGAAATAAAATTGCAAAAAGCCGTTGACCGAATCAGGAACCGCTCATAGATGGGCTCCACCGACGCGGCGCTGACGGTTTCTAACCGGCCCCGCCAACGTTGGTCGCCAACAAATTCGGATAGCCGGTCCCCCGGTGTAAATCGGGGAACCAATCGCTGTCCGCTATTACTGTCTGGCGGCTCTTTGACATTGTTGGTTTTTGATGAAGGGACCTGTGGGCGACGGCGCCCGGGCCGGGGACCTCAAGGCTCCGGTAACCGGTTAATTTATGCCGAT
>JAIYAL010000050.1 GCA_027489095.1 Erythrobacteraceae bacterium | reverse complement strand
TTCTGCACGGTCGAATACTTGATCTCGGCATCGTCCATCGCGACCAGTTCCACCACCGCCGCGTGGAGCTGGTTTTCATCGCGCATCGGGGCGGTGCAGCCTTCGAGGTAGCTGACGTAAGCGCCCTTCTCGGCGATGATCAGGGTGCGTTCGAACTGGCCGGTGTTTTCGGCATTGATGCGGAAATAGGTCGAAAGCTCCATCGGGCAGCGCACGCCTTCGGGGACGTAGACGAAGGTGCCGTCGGAGAAGACCGCGCAGTTCAATGCCGCAAAGTAATTGTCGCGCACCGGCACGATGCGCCCCAGCCACTTCTGCACCAGCTCGGGATATTCGCGGATCGCCTCGGAGATCGAGAGGAAGATCACGCCCGCGCGCAGCAATTCCTCGCGGAAGCTGGTGGCGACGCTGACGCTGTCAAACACCGCATCCACTGCAACCTTCTTGGCGCCCTTCACCCCGGCCAGCACTTCCTGCTCGCCCAGCGGGATGCCCAGCTTGTCGTAGATCCGCTTGATCTCGGGATCGAGCTCGTCGAGCGAACCCAATTCGATCTTCTTCTTGGGCGCGGCGTAGTAATAGGCGTCCTGATAGTCGATCTTGGGATAGCCGACCTTGGCCCAATCGGGCTCTTCCATGGTCTGCCACAGGCGGAAGGCCTTGAGCCGCCAATCGAGCATCCATTCGGGCTCGTTCTTCTTGGCCGAGATGAACCGCACCGTGTCTTCGGTAAGGCCCTTTTCGGCGAATTCGGTTTCGATATCCGACGACCAACCATGCTCGTAATCGGCGACCTTGGCTGCGGCTTCCCGCGCCTCCCTGTCAGTTTCCGGGATGTCTGTTTCGGGCTTGGCCTGAATGTCGATGTTGTCGCTCATGCCAGATGATCCTCGGCGTGGGTTTCGGGCGCGACCGGGCCGCGCAGCTGCGCGAGGTTGATCCCCGCCAGCGCGCCGCGCAGCGCGTTGTTGATGATCGGCCAATGCGGCTTCATGTTGCACCCGGCCTCGAAATCGCAGTGGGTGTGATCGATGCAGGCAGTGAGCGCGATGCGCCCCTCGATCGCCTCGACAATGTCCGCCACCGTGATCGCGGCTGCGGGCCGGCCAAGCTGCAAGCCGCCATGCGCGCCGCGCACGCCCCGCAGCAGGCCCGCTGCCGTCAGCTTGGAGACGAGCTTCTGCACCGTCGGCACGGGAAGGCCGGTTTCCGCAGCAAGCTCTGCTGCACTGACCCTGGCGTTGCCGCAGTGCAAGGCGGCTTGGCACATCGTGATGACGGCATAATCGGCAAGGTTTGACAGACGCATTTGCGAGCGGTTCTCAATTCGGACGGAATCAGTCCGAATTGGAATTAGGAGCAGATCGCTCGCATTACAACCGCCAATACGCGCGTTACCCCGCTGCCGACTTGAGCGGCGTGCCGGCATCGCCATGCGCCGCCGGAACAAGCAGCTCCCCCGTAAGCGACTGGCGGCGGAATTGCGAAGGCGTGCGCCCGGTATAGCGGCGCATGTCGCGGATCAGGTGGGCTTGATCGAAGAAGGTCGCCATCAGCCGGTCATGCACCTCCTCGCTGATGCCCGGCTGCGATAGCAGCATCGCCGCGCGCAGGGCGCGGAAGCGCTTCATCACCTGCGCAGGCGCGACGCCGAAAAAGCGGCGGCAGATGCGCTGGAGCTGGCGGGGCGAGACGCTGACGCTGGCATGGAGATCGGCCAGCGCCGGATCGACCCCGCTCCCCAGCCACGCGAGGATCGCTTCAACCACCGCGACATGATCGGGGCGCAGCGCATGGGGCCCTGCGGCGATCGTATCGGTCAGCAGCGCGCACAGGTCTTCGGGCGCAAGCCGCCCTTCATCGCAGGCGGTGGCAGCGGCTTCCAGAGCGGCAATCTGTTCGGCGCTCAGCACCGCCTCGGCCGGGAGCAGACGGTCGTGCACCTCGTCGGCGGGAAGGTTGGCAAGGCGCTGCCAGGCGGTGTGGGTCAGCGACGCGCCGATTTCCAACACCGGGCCTTCGAGCACCGCGCGCGCGGCGCGCATCTGCGGGGTGTTGATGAAGACGCGCGCCGATTGGCCCACAGTGCCGTCCGCGAAGGTGAAGTTCACCCGCCCGCGCACCATCACCAGCAGCTGCGCCGAATAGGCCGGGATCGCCTCCTCGATCGTCTCCGCGTCAGTCTCGATGATGTAGAAGGTGTGCACCAGCCCGGCGGCGTGTGCGGGCGGGGCGATGAGCTTGGAACGGAACGTCAACCAACTTTCCCCCGCGCGGCGGAGGCCCCCTGTTCTGGTTTGCGCGACCCGGCAGAGCGCTGCGGCGCCCATTCAGTCTTATGGCGAAACCAGTCGCCGATTGTCGAGTCGATACCGCGCGCGCGCAATGGGGCGTGTCGGATTTCGGACATAAAAAAAGGGCGGCCCCCCAAATGGAAGGGCCGCCTGCTAAGTTAAGAACTCATTGCATTTCTGCTCCGAGCCCTTCGGGTCGCGGAACGGGTCATACGCGCTGATTTATCGGCAGGATTGTATGCAAGCGACAAGCCGCGCGAAGCCGTGCGCGCGGGTGAGACTGGCTCGACACACGGCGCGCGCTGACTTAGGCGCATGGGCCATGCTGTTTCGCCTGATCCGCCCCGCACTGTTTGCCCTCGATTCCGAGACCGGCCACCGGCTCGCGCTGCGCTCGCTCGCCGCCCTGCCGCGCCGCGCCCCGGCCCCAGCCGGGCCGATGGCGGTCGATGTGGCCGGGCTCACCTTTCCAAACCCGGTGGGCGTTGCGGCCGGGTTCGACAAGGATGCCGAGGTGCCCGATGCGCTGCTCGGATTGGGCTTCGGGTTCACAGAGGTCGGCTCGATCACACCGCTGCCGCAGGCGGGCAATCCCAAGCCGCGATTGTTCCGGCTGGTCGAGGATGAGGCGGTGATCAACCGTATGGGGTTCAACAATGGCGGGGCTGCGGCGGCGCTGGCGCGGCTCAAGGCACGCGCCGGGCGACCCGGCATCGTCGGCGTCAATATCGGCGCGAACAAGGACTCCGCCGACCGCATTGCCGACTATGCGCAGATGGCGAGCCTGATGGCGGCACACGCGAGCTACCTGTGCGTCAATGTCTCCAGCCCCAACACGCCGGGCCTGCGCGCGCTTCAGGACGAAGGCGCGCTGACTGGCCTCATCGATGCCGTTATCGCCGCGCGCGCCGAGGCGGGCAGCACCGCCCCGATCTTCCTCAAGGTCGCCCCCGATCTCGAGCCTGCCGATATCGACGCCATCGCCCGCATCGCCATCGAAAAGCAGCTGGGCGCGCTGGTGGTCTCGAACACCACAATCAGCCGCCCCGCCTTGCGCTCGCACCACGGGGGCGAGACCGGCGGGCTGTCGGGCGCGCCGCTACGCCAGCTTGCCACCCAGCGCCTGCGCGATTTCCGCAAGGCAACCGGCGGCGCGATCCCCTTGGTCGGCGTCGGCGGTATCGCCACGGCCGAACACGCCTGGGAGCGCATCCGTGCAGGCGCCAGCCTCGTGCAGCTCTATTCGGCGATGGTCTATGAAGGCCCCGGCCTCGGCGCGACAATCGCGCGCGGGCTGGAGCGCCTGATGCGGCGTGACGGCTTCGCCAGCATTGCCGAAGCGGTGGGAAGCGAATAGCACCCCGGGCATGCGTTTTCTGCCCGCTCTTTTCGCCCCGCTGGCCCTTGCCCTTTCGGGCTGCGCCGCCACCCAGACCATCGCCTCGGTCGATCCCG
>JAIYAL010000103.1 GCA_027489095.1 Erythrobacteraceae bacterium | reverse complement strand
TCGGCCGATTGCCGGGTCAGGCTGACCGTGGTGCCGACCGAGGCGGCGGTCTCTTCAAGGCTGGCGGCCTGCTGTTCGTTGCGCAGCGCGAGGTCTTCGGAGGCCGCGCGGATCTCGTCCGATCCGGTGCGCACGCCGCCCGCCGTGGCGCGCACCGCGCCGATCATGGCTTCGAGCTTGGCGCTCGAGGCGTTGAAGGCATCCTGCAGCCGCTCATGCTCGCCCGGCGGCATGGCGGTGATCCGGTGGGTGAGATCGCCGTCTGCCAGGCGGTGCAGCGCGCCCGAAAGGGTCTCGACCACTTCGGCCTGCGCTTCAGAGCGCGTCTTGTCGGATTTGAGCGCAGCGCGGAAGGTCTCGATCGCGCTGGTCATCGTGCCGATCTCGTCCTCACGGTGGTTGGTGGTGACGCCCGCGTCATGATCGCCAGCGGCCAGTTTGCGCATCGTGTCGGCGGTGTCGTAGATCGGCCACAGCACCTTGCGCCGGAAGGCAAGGTAGGCACCCGCCAGCATGGCGAAGACAAGCAGAACCGCAAGGCACGCGCCTGCCAGCACGAGGATGGCGGTGGTCGCGTTCTCGTCGTTGATTTCGCGCGTCAGGACTGCGCTTTGCTTGACCAGCGCATCATTGGCGGCTCGATGCTCGCGGTAGATCAGCAACAGCCGGCGATGCGACGCGCGTGTTTCCGCTTCGTCCCAGCGCTTGGCGGCGGGCTTCAGATTGAGATTGATCTCGTCCCAGAAGGCCTTTCCGGTCTTGCGGGCATTGTCGGAGAGACCCTCCTTGAGTTCGTCAGGAAGCTCGCTCTGTGTCCAGCGCCGCTCGGCATCCCAGAATTGCTGTTCCAGCTTGGTCAGTCGCTCGTCGTTGATCGCGTAGGAATCGCGGTGGATCGCCATGATGCTGGCATTGGAGAAGGCTTCGACCAGGAACATCGGCGGGGGAAGAATGTCGGCCCGGAAATCGGAGAGCCGTTGATCCTCGGCATCGAGCGCGCCGCCGGCCCTGACGTGATTGAAGCCGATGCCGACGATCAACAGCAGGATCATCACAATTCCGCCCAGGGCCATTGCGCCTAATCGGGAATACTTCTCGATGGTCATTGTGCCTTGTCCTGCCTTGGCCCCCTATCGACGTTCCGATGCGGGCGCGTTGCCGAATTCTGTTTGCCTGTCAGTGTCATAAAGCGCGTTTGAGGCCCGCCTATGCGCAAGCCCTTAGGCGCCGCGCTCAGGCCGCCCGGCGCTGCCCGTCCGGGGCAGGGAGCAGGGCTTGCGCCTGCCAGTCGCTCTGGTCGCTTCCCTGGCTGGCGTGTTCGTCGCCGATCCGGAAAGCGGCAAAGGTCGTGGCGAGCTGGCGCGCCTCGTGGTTGAGGTTCTTGGTCGCGGCATTGGTTTGCTCGACCATCGCGGCGTTCTGCTGGGTCATCTTGTCCATCGCCCCGATCGTCTCGCTGACCTTGCGCAGCGCGACGCTCTGTTCGCTGACCGCCTCGGCGATCCGCGAGACCGCTTCGGTGACTTCGGCGACGCGGGCGTTGATGGTCTGGAGCGCGGTGCCGGTCTCGTTGACCAGCGACACGCCGGTCTGGACGTGGCCGCCCACGGCTTCGATGCGCTTCTTGATCTCGCTCGCTGCTTCGGTGGCGCGCATCGAAAGCGCGCGCACTTCGGAGGCAACCACCGAGAAGCCCTTGCCCGCTTCCCCGGCGCGCGCCGCCTCGACCCCGGCGTTCAAGGCCAGCAGGTTGGTCTGGAAGGCGATGTTGTCGATCATCGCGGTGATCTCGGAAATCTCCACCGTGGCGGTCTCGATCTTGCCCATCGCCTGGATCGCGCGGCCAACCACCTCGCCGCCGCTTTCGGCTTCCTCGCGCGCGGTGCGCATCGAGCTGCTGACGCCGACCGCGCGGCTGGCGTTCTCCTCGATATTGGCGGTGAGGCTTGCCATCGTGCTCGAGGAAAGCTGCAGGCGCGCGGCCTGATCCTCGGAGCGGCTGGCAAGGTCGGTCATGGCGTGTTCGATCTCGCCGGAGGTGAGGTTGATCGCGCCGATGCTTTCGTTGACGGTGCTCATCGCCTGGCACAAGCGCTGCATCGCCTCGTTGAAGTCATTGGCGAGCGACTGGAAGGCGGGCGGCATATCACGCAGCCGCACGGTGAGGTCGGAATGGGCGACCGCCGCGAGACGCTTGCCGAGCCGGCCCACGGCCTCCTCGCGCTCGGCGACGGCGCGCTGGCGTTCGACCGCGGCGTCGCGGAACACGAGCATCGCCTGCGCCATCGCGCCCAATTCATCGGTGCGCCCGGTGCCGGGAATGTCGATCACGTTGGCACCGCGCGAAAGTTCGGTGACGGCCTGCGTCAGCGCGGCGATCGGTCGCGCGATCGAATTGCTCAAGGACCGGGCCAGCACCAGTGCAAGGCCGATCAGGATCGCCGCGCCGAGGCCGAGCGCGATCCATGCCCACATGATGACGGTTGCCTGCTGCTCGCCCTGCTCCTTGATCGCCGCGTGCTGGGCATCGCGGATTTCGCGCAGCGGGTTGACTGCGGCGGTGACGAGTACCGTCTTCCCGGCGGCGCGGATCGCTTCCTGCGCCGCGTCGCGCTGGCCGGATTTGACGATGCTGACATACTTGTCGCCCCAGTCCTGCCGCCACTTGAGCGTTTCGGCGCGGCTGGTGCGGACCAGTTCCTGCATCGCCGGATCGGCGAGCAGGTTTTCGAGCTTGGCCGAGGTCTTGTCGTAATCGTCGCGGCCTTCGTAGTAGGACTTCAGGTAGCTCGCGTCGGCGGTGACGAGGAAACCGCGCAGCTGGCTATTCTGGCGCAGCAACGCGGTCTCGAGCGCGAGCACGTCGGCGAGGATCGCCTGGCTCTCGGTGTTGCGGGCGGTGACCGACGCAATCATCGCGAGGCTGACGCCGCAGGCCACCATCACCGCGGCGGCAACCACGTTGAGCACCACGAAGGCAAAGCCTAGGCGGCGCGGGATGTTGAGACGATCAAGCACGGTTCGGTCCTTTTATGACGGTTCAGCCAAGAGCCCTCGGGTTCTCAGAAGGCGTAACGCAGCGAGGCGGTGACGGTGCGGCCGTTCATGACCTGCGCATTGGTGATTCCCGAGGCCGGTATGGTCGGCGCCTGGATGCCGACCACGGCAAGCTCGTTGAAGACGTTGAAGGCGTTGAGCGCGAGCGTCAGGCCGTCCGCCGGAAGGTACTGGACGAAGGGGCTGACCAGAACGTAGCCAGGCTGGACGAGCTGGTTGGTGTCCTGCGCATAGCTCTCGGTGGTCCCGTTGATCGCCGCGCCGATGGTGAACTTGCCGAACTCGGCCGAGGGGCGGACGAAGAACGACAGGTCCGGGATGTGGCGCGGGATGTTGCCGTCGAAGGCCGGGTCGAGCACGTCCTTGTCGATCGAGGCATCGGCATAGGTCGCGCCAGCCACCAGCGTGAAGGCGCCCTTGCGCCATTCGCCTTCGAATTCGAGGCCCTTGGCGCTGTAGGTGCGCTTGATCTGCACGACGAAGGCCTGCCCGGTCGCATCGGCGGTGATCTGCGCGTTGCGCTCGTCGGTCGAAGCCCAGAAGCCGGTCAGGAACAGCGAGAGACCGTTCTTGCGGAATTTCACGCCGGCCTCGGCCTGTTTGACGATCGAGACGAGGATTTCCGGATTGAACGGGCGGCCCGTGATCGGGTTGAGTGTCTCGGTCCCGAGCGCGTTTTCCGCTGTCGCGCGTCCGCCGCGGCTGTAGCGGGCGAAGGCGGAGAGGTTGTCGGAAACGCGGTAGTTCACCCCGGCCGAGTAGGAGAGATAGTCGTAGTCATAGTCCACGGGCGCGGGGCGCGACAGCGGCAGCACTGGCACGCGGCTCTCGGCGGGCGAGATCTGCCCGTCGCCGTTGACGTCGAGGGGCACGAACGGCGGGCGGCCCCCGCCGAAGCCAGGCGAAAAGACCTGGCCCTGCACCTGGCCCTTGTCCCAGCGCACGCTCGCGCCGATCGCCAGTTTGCCGATCTGGTAATTGACCGAGCCGTAGGGGGCCAGGATGTCATAATCGACATCGTAGCGGTTGTGGTAGATGCTGAACGGCAGGCCAACCGCAAAGCCGTAGGCGAGCGTTCCTGCGTCAGTCACCGGCACGCCGCCTGCGGTGGTGATGTTGACCGGCGCGCTGCTGCCGCCGCCTGCAAGGTCCTGCAGGGTGCTGGTGAAGTTCCAGAACATCCGGATGTCCTGGCGCGAGTTGTAGACGCCCGCGGTGGTGGTCAGCTTGCCTTCGCCCACATTCCAGACCCGGCTCGCGCGCAGGTCGTTGGCGACGTAGCCGAGGCTTTCCAGATCGGCATGGATCCGCGCCGAAAGCGCCAGCAGGCGGGCATCGGTGATCGCCTGACCGGCCTGCGGTCCGCCTGCAAAGCTGAGCCGTGCGCCGGGCCCGCCGAACTGCGCGAAGAACGGGGCGGGCGCGGTCACGAAGGGCACGTTGTCATTGTATTCGCCGCTCACGTCCGAAAAGCGGAAGCGGTTGGTGAGCGTCCACCCGGCGACCTCGAACTGCGCCTCGAAGCCCAGCGACCTGACCAGCGCCGCAATCCCGTCGCGCATGTCGATCACGGTGCGGTTATTGTTGCGGTCAACTTCCGGATAGCTCGCGGTGAGCGGCGAGAGGTAGGCGCGCTCGCGGATGTCGTAGCCCGGCAGGAAACCGATCTGCGGGTCGGCATTGGTGCCGCCGATTGTCACCGGCAGGCTGCCGTAGTTGGGCTGACGGTCGTCGAGATACTTGGCGTAGAAACGGATGTAGCCGCCCTCGAACTCCTTGGTGACGTTGGCCTTGATCTGGCCGCCCTTGAAACCGTTGAAGCCGATCGCACGCGGGCCTTCGCCAGTGCGGTAGAAGCCGCCGACATGGAAGCGCCAACCCTTGCCGAGCGGGCTACCATAGGCAAAATCGATGCGCTTCAGATCGAAGCCGACGCCCGAGGAGATCTGCACCGTCCCGCCCTCGGTCTCGCCGGTGTGCGAGATGAAGTTGATGAGGCCGCCCGGCGAGTTCGAGGCGAAGGTCGAGGCCGAGCCGCCGCGGATCGCCTGCACCTGCGCCAGCGTCAGGTCGGCGCGCAGGAACTGGTCGATCCCGGCGAACTGGATGTCGCCGAATTCGAGCACCGGCATCCCGTCTTCCTGGAGCTGCAGGAACTTTGAGCCCTCCGCCGCCAGCGGGAGGCCGCGGATGGTGATCGCAGAGAAGCCGTCAATGTCGGAGGTTTCCGAACGGATGCCCGGGATGTTCTGCATGATCCCGGCGATCGAGACGACTGACAGCTGGGACAGATCGTGCTCGTCAAGCATGCTGGCGGAAATCGCCGTGTCGAGCAGGTCGCGGCCCTTGGCGACGCCGGTGGTGAAGGCCTTGGGGGCGGGGGCCTCGGCTTCCGGCGCGCCCTCGTCCATGGCGGCGGCTGCGGTGTCGTCTGCACCTTCGGCTCGATCACCGGTTGCGGCGAACGCGGCAGCGGGAAGCAGGGCGGTGCTGGCAAGCAGCGTTGCGGCAAGGGCAGGCAAGTGACGCATGGGGGGCAGGTTCCTCGGAATGGCTGGTGAAGTTTCCAGCCTGCCGGATAGCCCGCGCCCTTTAACCCGGCGCAGGCGCAGGGATCGGTAATGCTACTATGGCGCCGATTTCCAGGCAGGGCGTGGGCATCGCGGCGCTGCCCGCACGCACCGTGGGCGCGGTTCCGGTGCGGGCCTGCGCGGTTTTCCCTAGTCCCGTTTCGCAAGCTGTTGGGCCGCTGGGGTTAGTCGGGGAGACGATATATCCCTTCTGCGAAAGTGCTTCGTTTTGACCCTTCCCACCATCGCCCGAGAGCTGCCTGCCTCCTCCGGCGGGAACCAGCGCGTCCAGCGCCAGCTGCTGATCGAGGCCGGCAAGGCCGAGGCTTTCGGTAAGCCGCTCGCGGCGATGCTGATGCATGCGCTTGCGCGCACTGTGCCGCAGGCGGGAGAAGTGGGGCGGTTGCTCGCGGCATGGCCGGGCGACCTTGCGGCGGATGCCATCACCTTCCGGCTGAGCGCCGGGCTCCATGCGCTCGCCCGCACGGGCCGGGCGCCGGGGCTTGCCTTCCTGTATCATGGCGAAGAGGGCGCCGCTGAGCCCGCTTCGACCGCGTTCGACCGGGCGGTGCTTGCCGCGCTCACCGATCATGCGACGCAGCTCGGCCGGTGGATCGCGCATCCCACCCAGACCAACGAGGTCGCCCGCGTCGCCGGGCTGGTCGCGGTGCTGATGGCGCTGAACGCCCGCGCGGCCATGCCTTGCGAGGTATTCGAACTGGGCGCGAGCGCCGGGCTCAACCTCAATTTTCCGCACTACGCCTGCCGCATGGGCGAGCGCACCGCGATGGCGGCTGCCAGCCCGGTCGCCCTTGCGCCCGAGTGGCGCGGGGAGGTGCCCGAGGTGCGCGCCGTGGAGGTGCTGCGCGCGATCGGCGTCGATCTCAACCCGCTCGATCCGGCTTGCCCTGAGGATTGCGCGCGGCTCGAAGCCTATGTCTGGCCGGGCGAGCGCGCACGCAGCCAGCGCCTCGCCGCCGCGCTTGCGCTCGCACGGGCCCATCCGCCGCACGTTGTCGCTGGGCATGCGGGCGACTGGCTGGTGGGGGCGCTCGCCGCTCCGCAGGGAGCAGGTGTGCGCCGTGTGGTGTTCCATTCGATGGTGATGCAATATGCCGATCCCTTCGAGCGTGCCGGCATCGACGCCGCGCTTGCCGCTGCTGGGGCGCGGGCAAGCCCGGCGCGGCCGCTGGTGCGGGTGGGGATGGAGTGGCGGGCTGATCGCCTCGCGGTCGAATTGCGGGTCACAACCTGGGACGGCGAGCCGGGCTCGGGCGAAGCGAAGCTTGCGGCGCTGTGCCATCCCTATGGCGAATGGATCGAGTGGCGCGGCCTGGCCTGATGTCTCCACGGATCCATGCCTAGTCCACAATACCTAAGCGCGTCTTTCGCAAGTGCCAACTGGATGCGCGTTATCCGGCCAGACGCACTCGGGAAGCCGGACTGGAGCTAGCACCGGCAGACGGGAGGAGACCGCTGATGAAACTCAAGACCGTCCTGTTCTTGTTCGCCGCCACCGGCGCGCTTGCCGCCCCGGCCTTTGCCGGGAACGCATCGGACCGCGAGAGCGGGGCCGAGAGCGGGGCCGAGAGCGCGGACGAGAGCGCGGACGACGCCGCACAGACTGCGGGCGCGGTCGCCAAGCCGCCGGTCGAGATCTTCTCCACCGGCATGGCCAAGGGCCGCGACCGGCTCGATAGCGCCACCTCGACCAGCGCGCTGAAGGGCGACGACATCCAGCGCTTCGGCCCGCGCCCCTTGGGCGACGTGCTGCGCACCATGGCGGGCTTGCGTGTGGCGAGCGACATTGGCGAGGGCAACAATAACTACACCGTGCGCGGCCTGCCGCTGGCGGCGGGCGGGTCGAAATACATGCAGTTCCAGGAGGATGGCCTGCCGGTGCTGGAATTCGGCGACCTCTTCAACATTTCGACCGATGTGTTTCTGCGCAACGATTTCACCGTCAATGCGATCGAGACGATCCGCGGCGGCTCGGCCTCGACCTTCGCTTCGAACTCGCCGGGTGGTATCGTCAACATCATCTCGCGCACCGGCACCGAAACCGGCGGACGCGCGCAGATCAGCACAGGCCTCGACTTCGGCAGCAAGCGGCTCGATTTCGATTATGGCGCCAAGCTGGGCGAAAACACGCGCTTCTATATCGGCGGCTTCTACCGCGCCGGCGAAGGCCCGCGCAATGTCGGCTTCACCGGCTGGCAGGGCGGGCAGATCAAGGCCAACATCACCCGCGAATTCGCGGGCGGCTATGTGCGCGCCTATTTCAAGCTGCTCGACGACCGCTCGCCGACCTTCGCGCCCTATTTCGTCAACATCACCGGGACCGACGCCAATCCGGTCTTTCGCAACTTTCCCGGCTTCGACCTGCGCGAGGATTCGGTGCTCTCGAACAACCTTGGTCCGGTGATCACCCTCGATCGCAACAACAACCCTGCTGCCTTCCCGATCAACACCGGCCAGACCACCACATCGAAGTCGGTGGGCTTCGAGGCGCAGTTCGAGCTTGGCGGCTGGACGATCACCGAAAAGGCGCGCTACGCGGTCAATGGCGGCGATTTCAGCCGCACCTTTCCCAACCGCGCGGACACGGTGGCGAATTTCGCCGCCTCGATCGGCGGGGCAGGGGCAACGGCGCGCTATGCCAGCGGGCCGCTGACCGGCCAGCTCGTGCCCGCCAATGCCAATGGCAACGGCCTGCTCGCGCTCTACTTCTCGTCCTTCGTGCGCGCGCGTTCGCTCGACAACTTCACCAACGATCTGCGCGCGACGCGGGTGTGGGAGGTGGGCCGCGGCAAGCTCACCACCACCGCCGGGCTCTATTACGCGACCCAGGCGCTCGACACGACCTGGCTGCACACCTCGCAGGTCATCGACGTGGCGGGCGGCGGCAACACCGCGATGGTCGATATTTTCAACGCCGGGGGCCAGGCGCAGACCGACAACGGCTACTTCGCCTACGGACGCGGCGCGAGCGGGCTGTTCCGGCGCATCTTCGATGTCGATTACTCGGTTCTTGCGCCCTATGGCTCGATCAACTTCCACACCGGCAAGCTCGCGATCGGCGGGAGCCTGCGCTACGACAGCGGCTCGGTGCGGGGGCAATTGTTCGGGCAGGACCTCGGCGGTGGCCGAGTGGGCCTGGGCAGCTTCGACTTCAACCGCAACGGCACGCTCAGCCCGGCCGAGCGGCGCACCGCCCTCCTGCCGCTCGATCGGCCCGCCCCGGTCGATTACGATTACGGCTACCTCAACTATTCGGTGGGCGTGAACTACCGCGTGGCCGAGCCCTTCTCGGTGTTCGCACGGATCAGCCACGGCGCCCGTGCCAATGCCGACAAGATCCTGTTCACCTCCACCGTGGATGCTGCCGGAAACGTTGCGGGTGCGGACGCAAAGGACGCCGTCGACCAGATCGAGGCCGGCTTCAAGTTCCGCAAGAACGGGGTGACGGTCAACGCCACCGTGTTCCACATCAAGGCCGAGGACAAGAACGTGCTCAACGGCGCGGCCTCGTCCACCAACCGCGTCTACGAGGCCGATGGCGTCGAGCTTGAGGGCACTTTCACCCGCGGCGTGTTCAACCTGATGCTGGCAGCGACCTACACGAAGGCGAAGATCACCGAAGACCGCGTCGGCGGCACCTTCACCGGCCAGGAACCGCGCCATCAGCCCGATTGGGTGCTGGTCGCAGTGCCGCAGCTCGATTTCGGGAAGATTGCGATGGGCGCGAACATCGTGACCATCACCAGCAGCTATGCACAGGACAGCAACCAGCTGACGATGCCCGGCTTCACCCAGGTCGGCGCCTTCCTCGAAGCCCACCCAGCTGGCAACCTGCGCCTCACGCTGAGCGCGCAGAACCTGTTCGACACGCTGGGCATCTACGAAGTCAACCAAGCGACTGTCCCCGCCAACGGCATCGGCTTCGCCCGCGCGGCAAACGGCCGCACGGTGCAGGCTTCGCTCGCGCTGTCGTTCTGATCTCCTGACGAAGGCGCGCACGAAGAAGGGGCCGGCGAGCGATCGCCGGCCCCTTTTTGTTGCAGGACGCGATTGGGACGGGGAGGAGGGCTTGGTGGCTCGGCGAGGGTCAGGCGTGGACGATGTTACGGCACGCGCTGAGGAACACCAGCTCACGCAGCTGCTCATCGGCGGGCAGGTCGAGCCCGGCAAGGTCGGCGATCCCGACGATCCGCTCCTCGGCTCCGACTTCGGCAAGCGCGATGCGGTGCGGCAGGATGCGCTCGCGGGATTCGAGTGAATAGAAGGCCTGCACCACCGGGCGCAGTGGATCCGCGCGGTCCTCGTCGATCACCATTGCGATCTTGCGGCCGGCGAGCTCAACGAAGGCACCGACCGGGTAGAGCCCGACCGTCTCGAGAAACTGGCGCAGGATATCCTCGTCGAAGGCGCCGGTCTGCATGCGCAGCAAAGCCACCGCGGCGGCCGGGTCGAGCGGGGCCTTGCCGTGGATGCCGACGAGCAGCAACTCGAAGCTGTCGCAGATCGCGGCCATCCGCGCGATCAACGGAATGTCTTCCCCCGCGCGGCGCTGCGGATAGCCGCGCCCGTCCATCCGTTCGTGGTGGAACAGGCAGGCATCGAGCACTGCCTGGGGCAGATCATCGTCGTTCTGCAGCGCGCGGTAGCCAAGCAGCACGTGGCTCTGCCAGATGCGATCGTCCTCCTGACGGCGGCCGCCGTCCCACGGATCGACCGCCTGTGGCAGGTAGTTGACCCCGATGTCGAGCAGCAGTCCGGCCAGCCCGCAATTGTGGATCTCCGGCCCGGTCAGCTTCATCCGGTCGCCGAGCGCCACCATCAGCGCGCTCACAGACAGAGCGTGGCGGAAGATCTGCTCGTTCTTGAGCTTGCAGCGCATCAGTCCGGTGAAGGCGTGAGGGTTGCGCCGCACCGAGGCGAGGATGTCGCTCACCACCGGTTCGACCTTGCGCACGTCGAGCGCCTTGCCGAGGCGCGCGTCGATGAAGGTCTTGCCGAGCCGCTCGCGGGCCTTTTCGGCGATCACCATGGCGGTTTCGACCTCCTGCGCGAAGCTGACCGGCTGGGCGGCGAGGAGCTGGGCGTTGGTGCGGCGCTTGATCGAGCGGATGCGCGAAGCGGCAGGGGAGGGCAAGCCGGCGGGGGAGGGTGCAGGGGCCTGTGCACGGACGGCGTCTGGCGTCACGTCGCAGCCCTTGGCCGTGTCGATCACCACCCCGCGCAGCCGGCTCGCTTGGATCTCGGCGAGCTTCCCGCCATCCTCAATGAGAAACTTGGCCTTCCAGAAGGGATGGTCGAACCAGCCGCCCTCGAACTTGTGGACGAACATCCCGACTTCGAGCTGCGAGACGGGGATCTGCTTCAACATGGCATGCCCCTGCTTGCAAGGTTCCTGTCGAAATCTAGCCGCAGGGCCTTTGCAATTGGCTGGCGCGGCCCGCGGAAAACCACGTAGTCCGCCCGCAGTGCGAGCCGCCTTGCGCCGCCCGCCTATGCGCAAGCCCCTAGAGGGCAGCGGCGAATTTGTTCGCGGCTGGCGGGTTAGCTGCGCTCCTCAAGGCGCGCCTGCGTCTGGGTGCCGGGCCGGCGCGGCCCCGGTGTCACCCGCAACCATGAGGCTGAGCGAAACATGGCCAATGTCCGAGTGCTGGTAGTCGACGATTCCGCCGCGATGCGTGCGCTGTTCTGCGACATTCTCGATAACGCCAAGGGCGTGACCGTGTGCGGCACGGCCAAGAACGCCGATGAAGCGCGCGATCAGCTCGACAAGCTCAAGCCGGACGTGCTGACCCTCGATGTCGAGATGCCGGGGATGAGCGGGATGGAGTTCCTCGAAGAGGTGATGACGACGCGGCCGATGCCGGTGATCATGCTCTCCTCGATCACCCAGGCCGGAACCGGCACTGCGCGCCGCGCACTTGATCTGGGTGCGGTGCACTGCTTCCCCAAACCCTTGCACACCTCACGCGAAGAATTCGATGCGACCGTGCGCACGCTCGGCGACATCGTGGTGAAGGCGGCCTCGGGCGAATTGCAGCCCGGCGGCGGCGGGGCGGAGGCCGGCGGAGCCACGGGCGCGAGATATCGCAGCGACGGGCGGATCGTTGCCCTGTCCTGCGGCGCGGCCGGGATCGAGACTGCGCGGCAGGTGCTTGCCGCCTATGACGCCGCCTGCCCGCCCACGGTCGTGCTGTTCGATGCCGATCCCGCCGCGGTCGAGAACGCGGTGCGGGCGATGCGGCACTCGCTGCCCTGCCAGCTCGGCGATGCGGTCGACGGGGTGTCGCTCGAAATCGGCAAGGTGTGGCTGGCGCATGATCCGACTCGCCACGTGATCGTCGAAGCGGGCGAGCCGCCGCGCCTGCGGCTGGTTGAGCGCGATCCGGTGAACGGCTGTCGTCCTTCCGCCGACCTGCTGTTCGGCAGTCTCGCGCGCACCGGGCTCCCGGCGCTGGGCGGGCTGCTGACGGGGGGCGGGACCGATGGGGTGCGCGGGCTCGGCATCCTCGCCGAGACCAAGGGCAAGGTGTTCGTCCAGCGCCCCGCCGATTACGCGCCGCGCGATCGCTACGATGCTGTCCGCGCGCAAGGGATGGAGCTGGCCGATCTCGGACAGGAGGCAATCCCGGATTGGATCCTCGAGCAGACTAACTTGGATGGTTAACTTGAGGTTAGCTGGGCACAAGCCCCAGTTTGGAGGCATTTTTGTCTTTGCCTGACTAACATGATGCGATAGTGACACCCCCAAAGTTTGTGGGGGAATCGATATGATCGAAGTGCGTTCGCGTAAGCTTGCCAATGGTAAGAATGTTTCGTTTGGCAAGCTGGCGGCATCGGGGCTCATGAGCTCGACGGCGCTTTTCCCTGCAATTACCGCAGTGGCCGTGGCTGGTCTGATGCTCGCGCCGAGCGCGGCTTATGCGCAGATTGCTGGAACCGGCGCCGGCGGTGCGGGCGGTGGCAACGGCGGAGCTGGCGGCGCAAGCGGAACCTCGAACGGTAACGGCATCGGATCGCCTGGCGCTCCGGGCGTTGATCCGGGCGCGGGCGGTGGCGGCGGCGGCGGCGGCGGGAATGGCGGTGCTGGCGGAGCCGGTGCTGGCGGAGCGGCAGGCGGTGCTGGTGCCGGCACCTTCGCGCCTGGCGGGAATGGCGCAGATGCGGTGGTTGCCAATGGCGGCGGCGGCGGCGGCGGCGGGTCTGCTGGTGTGACTGTGGGTACCGTTACCGTCATCGGCGGCACGGCGCCGTTTTCCTATGATGCGGGGGGCAATGGTGGCGCTGGCTTGGGTAGTGGCTCGGGCGGCGGTGGCGGCGGTGGTGGTTCGTTCCGCGTCGCGGTAACGAACACGTTAGCCTTCTCAGGTGCCGGCTTTATCGGCATGGGAAATGGCGGGAATGGCGGGGCCGGCGGTCTGACTGGTAACGGCGGTGACGGCGGCGAAGGTGGCGCTGCTATTGTTTTCCAAACTGGAACCAGCACAATTCCTGTTGGGGTCACCTTTTCAGGCGGCAATGGCGGTAATGGCGGTGCGGGCGTTATCGTTGGTCGCGGAGGGAACGGCGGTGCCGGTCTTGTGCAGCAAGGCGGAATTCTGAATGTTCTCGGCACCCTGACCGGCGGCCAAGGCGGCACCGGCTCGGTCGTGGGTGCTGGCGGCCTCGGCCTGATCGGCACGAACATCACGCTCAACAACACGGGCACGATCACGGGCGGCCTCTCTGGCGACTTTGCCACGCGTGCGCCCGCGATCCGTTTTGCGGGCACCAGCACCGTCAACGCGATGGGCATCACGATCGGCGGGATCGAGATCGCCTCGGGCACGACGACCCTGAACCCCGGCGCGGGTTCCTTCAGCATCGATAACCTGTCGGGCCTCGGCGACCTTGTGGTCACCTCGGGCAACCTCATCGTCGGCAACGCGAGCGGAGCGACCGCATTCAGCGGCGTGATCTCGGGCGGTGGCGGGTTGATCAAGACCGGCGGCAGCACCCAGGTTCTCCTCGGCGACAACACCTATGCCGGGCTCACCGACATCGAAGATGGCTTCCTGGTCGTCTTCGACGGCAGCCTCGCCGGTTCGGTTCTCAACGATGCCAGCTTCTCGTTCGGCGGCCTCACCGGCAGCAGCATGACTGGCGATCTGACCAACAACGGTTTCGCCGAGATCTTCGGCCAGATTGATGGGGCGGTCCAGAACAGCAACCGCCTGATCCTGCAGGGTGACAGCACCTTCCTCGGCACCTTCACCAACAGTCTGTCGGGCGCGAGCTTCGAGCTCAGCAACTTCAACGCGAGCGTCGGCGGCCTTGGCGGCGGCGGTTCGGTGTCGCTGGGTTCGGGGACGCTGACGATCGGTGCCGCGAGCGGCTCGACCGGGTTCTTCGGGACGATTTCGGGCAGCGGCGGGGTCACCAAGACCGGCAACAGCGAGCAAACCTTCTCGGGCGCGCAGACCTATACCGGGCTGACGCAGATCGACGGCGGCTTCCTGTCCGTCTTCGACGGCAGCCTTGCCGGCTCGGTGGTCAACAATGCAAACTTCTCGCTCGGCGGTTCGACCCCGGCGGGCAGCCGCATTTTCGGCGATCTGACCAACAACAATTTCGCCGAGATCTTTGGCCAGGTCGACGGTGCGGTTCAGAACAACGGCCGGATCTTCACCCTCGGCGCCAGCACCTATCTCGGGACCTTCACGCAGGCCATCGGCGGGCAGTTTGAACTCAACAACTTCAATGTGAGCGTAGGCGGCCTTTCGGGCAGCGGTTTGGTGCAGCTTGGCTCGGGCACGCTGACGATCGGCACGGCGAGCGGGGCGACGGCCTTCGACGGCACGATCTCGGGCACCGGCGGCGTGACCAAGGTTGGCGACAGCACGCAGGCTTTCATCGGCGCGCAGACCTATACCGGTCTCACCCAGATCGACGGCGGTTTCCTCGCCGTGTTCGACGGCAGCCTTGCCGGATCGGTGCTCAACAACGCAGGCTTCTCGTTCGGCGGCCTCACCGGCAGTCGCCTGTTCGGTGACCTCACCAACAACGGCTTTGCCGAGATCTTCGGTCAGGTTGATGGTGCGGTGCAGAACGATGGGCGTCTGATCAACCTCGGTCAGACCACCTATCTCGGGCGCATCACGCAGGGTGCGGGCGGGAGCTTCGAACTCTTCGGATTTGACTCGACCCTCGGCAGCCTTGCCGGTGCGGGTTCGGTGCAGCTTGGCTCGGCCACACTCACGACGGGCACGGACAACACCGACTCGACCTTTGGCGGCGTTATCTCGGGCAGCGGCGCGCTGACCAAGGTTGGCACGGGCACGTTCACGCT
>JAIYAL010000024.1 GCA_027489095.1 Erythrobacteraceae bacterium | reverse complement strand
TGCCCTTGAATTCTTCGAAGATCACCTCGTCCATCCGGCTGGCGGTATCGATCAGCGCGGTGGAGATGATCGAGAGCGAGCCGCCTTCCTCGATATTGCGCGCCGCGCCGAAGAAGCGCTTGGGGCGCTGAAGCGCGTTCGCGTCGACACCGCCGGTCAGCACCTTGCCCGAGGAAGGCACCACGGTGTTGTAGGCACGCCCGAGCCGCGTGATCGAATCGAGCAGGATCACCACGTCCTGCTTGTGCTCGACAAGGCGCTTGGCCTTCTCGATCACCATTTCGGCAACCTGCACGTGGCGGTTGGCGGGCTCATCGAAGGTCGAGGAAATCACCTCGCCCTTCACCGAACGCTGCATGTCGGTGACTTCTTCCGGGCGTTCGTCGACCAGAAGGACGATCAGGAAAACTTCCGGGTGGTTGTCGGTGATCGCCTTGGCGATGTTCTGCAGCAGCACGGTCTTACCCGTGCGCGGCGGGGCGACGATCAGGGCGCGCTGGCCCTTGCCCTGCGGAGCGATGATGTCGATCACCCGTGCGCTCTTGTCCTTCACCGTCGGATCGAGCGTGTCGAGTGACAGCTTCTGATCGGGGTAAAGCGGCGTGAGGTTGTCGAAATTGGTGCGCAGACGGACCGCATCGGGATCGTCGAAATTGACCTTGGCAAGGCTGGTCAGTGCGAAATAACGCTCACCATCGCGCGGTGCGCGAATCTCGCCTTCGACCGTATCCCCGGTGCGCAGGCCCCAGCGGCGAACCTGATTGGGCGAGACATAGATATCGTCCGGCCCGGCAAGATAATTCGCCTCCGGGCTGCGCAGGAAGCCGAAGCCATCCTGCAGCACCTCGATGGTGCCGATGCCCATGATCGGCTCTTCATATTCCTCGTCCTCGGCCAGTTCGCGCAGGATGCTGAACAGCAGATCCTGGCGGCGCATGGTCGACGCGCCCTCGACGCCCAGTTCTTCCGCCATCGCGACCAATTCGGCCGGGGTCTTTCGCTTGAGGTCCTTGAGATGCATTATAGAATTCCGAAAGTCAGAGGTGGCCGGATGGTCAGTGCCGCCTTGAATGGCAGCGCCCCGGATGACAGGGCTGGGCTTGGGGAAAGCAGACCTTGGCGCGGCTGGGTGCCGCGCCGATTACCGGTTAGGTGGCCACGAAATAGGACCCGCGCGGCCCGAGGTCAATCGGCGATTGGTGGCCGGGCGCGAGCGATCGTCAGAACGGTTTGAGGTAGACCAGCACCACGATCAGCACCAGCAGCAGCCCCGGCACTTCGCCGATCATCCGCAGCTGCTTTTCGCTCAAGGGCCGCTCACCGCGCGCCATCTTCTTGGTCTGGGCAACAAGCCATCCGTGATAGCCGGTCATGATCAGAACCAGCGTGAGCTTCGCATGGAGCCAGCCTGAACTGAACCAGCCGCCGGAATAGGCCATCGACAACCCCAGCACCCAGACAATGATCATGGCTGGCGTCAGGATGATTGCGCGCAGCTTGCCCATCCGGGTCGCCCACTTGGCCTCTCCCGCGGAGCCCGGCTCGTGGTCGAGCATGTAGATGCACTGGCGCGGCAACATGAACAGGCCGGCCATCCAGAACACCATGAAGATCACATGTCCCGATTTCAGGAACAGGTAGATCGACGAAAGCAGCTCCTGCATTTCCTAGCCCCTCAGCGCCGCCAGCAGTTCCTCGACGTGCGAAATCGGCGTGAACTGGCCAATCCCGTGGCCGAGGTTGAAGACGTGCGGACGATCTTCGAAGGCGGCGATGATGGTCTTGACCCGCGCTGCCACCGCCGGGCCTCCCGCTTCGAGCAGCAACGGATCGAAGTTGCCCTGCACCGGCATCCCCGAAGGCAGGCTGGCGTGGGCCCAGGCCGGATCGAGCGTCTCGTCGAGGCCCACCGCGTCCACGCCCGTCTCGCGGGCATAGGCCGGCAGCTTTGCGCCAGCGCCCTTGGGGAAGCCGATGACCGGCGTGTCAGGGTGCGTTTGCTTGAGCTTGGCGGTGATGGCAGCGTTGGGCGCGATCACCCACTTCTCGAACTGGTCGGGCGCAAGGCTGCCGGCCCAGCTATCGAACAGCTGCACGGCTTCCGCGCCCGCATCGATCTGACCGCGCAGGTAGATGACCGAAACATCGACGATGGCATCGATGATCGCCTGCATGTGCGCGGGATCCCGGTAAGCCAGAAGCCGGGCCGGGCCCTGATCCTTGGAACCCTCGCCTGCGATCATGTAGGTCGCGACCGTCCACGGGCTCCCCGCAAAGCCCAGCATGGTGACTTCGGGGCCGATCTGCTGGCGGGTGAGACGAACGGTCTCGTAAACTGGCTCAAACCGCTCAAACGCCGGGGTGAAGCTGTCGAGTCCCACTTCCAGCAGGGTCGGCGCAAGATGCGGGCCTTCGCCTGCGGCAAAGGTCAGCCCCTGCCCCATCGCATGTGGCACGATCAGGATGTCGGAGAACAGAATCGCCCCGTCGAACCCGAACCGCCGGATCGGCTGGACGGTGATCTCGGCTGCCGCCTCACTGTCGTAAACGAGTTCGAGGAACCCGCCCTTTTCTGCACGAAGCTCCCTGTATTCAGGCAGATAGCGTCCAGCCTGACGCATAAGCCAGACGGGGGCACGGTCCTGACGGACACCTTTGAGCGTATCGAGAAGCGGACCAGGCATAGGACTCCTTAGAACAATTCAATTCAATTTATAAAGAGACTGATGGAGTCTGTTGGCCCTGTGGAAAGCGGGAATTACCAGCCCTTGCCCGGTTGTCCCCGATTGACCCCTGTCCCTCAACCCCCATCGAATCCGCATGGATTGGACGTCAAGCAGGCTTTATCCCCACTCTTCCCAGCCTGTCGACAAAACTTGTCCCGTGTGGGCAAATACCCCGAGGAAATGCCTGCGAGCGGGGAGGAAAATCGCTCCCCAGCTTGTCCGGCAGTCCCTCCCGTGGTTTATGCCTACATCTGTCCACAGGGCCCCCGAACGGGCTGGAGCCGACCCACCGCCATGCAGCGATTGAACCTCCACCTTGTATCCGATTCGACCGGCGAGACGCTGGAAATGATCGCCAAGGCGGCGCTGGCGCAGTTCGATAATCCTTCGGTGAACCGCCATTTCTGGCCGATGGTGCGATCATTACAGCATCTCGACCGCATCGTCCCCGATCTCGCCGCGCATCCGGGCCTCGTGCTCTACACGCTGGTGAATCCCGATACGCGCAAGCGCCTTGAGGAGCATTGCCGCATTCTTGGCCTCCCTGCGGTGCCGGTGCTCGATCAGGTGACCGCCGCGCTGGAAGCGCAGCTCGGGCAGGCGGCGCATGGCCGCCCCGGCCGCCAGCACATGATGGACGAGAGCTATTTCAAGCGCGTCGATGCCATCCAGTACACCATCGCGCATGATGACGGGATCGGGCACGAGGAGTGGGAGCAGGCCGATATCGTGCTGGTCGGCGTGTCGCGCTCGTCCAAGACGCCGACTTCAATCTATCTCGCCAATCGCGGCTACAAGGTCGCCAATATTCCGCTGGTGGTGGAAAGCCCCCCGCCCGCGACGCTTTACCGCTTGCGGCATCCGCTGGTGGTGGGCCTGACGACCCAGCCGGAGCGGTTGATTCAGATCCGCCGCAACCGCCTGCTTTCATTGAACGAAGCGACCGAGACGGCCTATGTTGATAACGACAAGGTCAAGGCCGAACTGCAATTCGCGCGACGCATGTTCGGCGATAACGGATGGCCGGTGATCGATGTCACCCGCCGGTCGATCGAGGAGACCGCTGCGGCGATCATCCGGCTGGCGCAGGAGCGTGGTCGCAAGCCCGCAAGCGAGGGCGGGGTGGGGACACCCATATGACATCGCCGCGCCTCATCCTCGCCAGCAAATCCGCTTCACGCCGGGCGATGCTCGATGCCGCAGGGGTGGCCTATGAGAGCATTCCCGCCGATATTGACGAGCGCGCCGTGGAGGCGGGGCTTTCGGGTGCTGCACCGGGGGAGATCGCTGAAGCGCTGGCGGTCGCCAAGGCGGCGGCTGTGGCGCAGAATCACCCCCAAGCTCTTGTTCTGGGGTCGGATTCCCTGGTGGTCGCGGGCGGGCGGCGGTTCGACAAGCCCCGCTCGCGCGAAGAGGCGGCCGAGCACCTGCGGTTCTTCTCGGGCCAAGTGATGGAGCTTCATTCCGCCGCCGCCTTGCTCCGCGATGGCGGGTGCGAGTGGAGCCATGCCAGCATCGCTCGCCTACAGGTGCGCGCGCTATCGGACGAATTCATCGAACATTATCTGAACCTTGAGTGGCCTGCCGTCAGCCATACCGTAGGCGCGTTCCGGATCGAGGGGACGGGGGTGCAGCTGTTCGACAGCATCGAGGGCGACCAGTTCACTGTGCTTGGCATGCCGCTGCTCCCGCTGCTGGGCGCGCTGCGCGAGGCCGGGGTGCTGATCGCATGACACGCCTCTATGCCGACGTGATCGGCGACCCGATCGTTCAGTCCAAGTCCCCGAAAATCCACAATTTCTGGCTCGCGAAGCTGGGGATCGACGCCGAATATCGCGCGGCTCATGTTCGGCCCGAGGCGCTCGCCGATTACCTCGCCGACCGCCAAGCCGATCCGCTGTGGAGGGGGTGCAATGTCACCATGCCGCACAAGCAGGCGGTGATGCCGCTTTTGGGCCGGATCGAGGCTCCGGCCACCAAAATCGGGGCGGTGAACACGGTGCTGAGGGGGTCTAGCGGGGGTCTAAGCGGTACCAATACAGACGCAAGCGGGTTTCTGGAGCCCCTCAAGGCTGACCTGAACGCTACCCACTATTTCCGGATGGCGCGGATTCTCGGCACCGGCGGCGCGGCCCGGGCGATCATCACGGCGCTGGCGGGTCACGGTTTCACGCTGGTTGTCGCCGGGCGCGATCCGGCCAAGGCCCGCGCCCTGCTCGATGAGCTTGCGCCCAAAGGCGAACACCACGCCATCGATCTGGCGCACTTTGCCGAGCCGACCGATTTTGCCTTCGACGACCGCGAGGGCTGCCTCGATCTCATCATCAATGCCTCCAGCCTGGGGATGCAGGGCCAGCCTCCGCTCGCCTTCGACTGGAGCCATGCACCGCCGGGCAGCATCGCTTACGATATCGTCACGGCGCCGCTCGACACGCCCTTCCTTCAGGACGCGCGCGCCAAGGGCCACCGCACCATCGACGGGCTTTCGATGCTGATCGGACAAGCGGCAGCCGCGTTCGAGAAGTTCTTCGGCGCTCCGCCCCCGCGCGAACATGATGCCGAACTGCGGGCGATCCTCACCCGATGACGAAACCCCGGATCATCGGCCTCACCGGCTCCATCGGCATGGGCAAATCGACCGTCGCAGGCATGTTTGCCGAATCGGGAATCCCGGTGTTCGACGCCGATGCAGAGGTGCGCGCCATGCAAGGGCCGGGCGGTGAACTGATCGCTGCGATCGAAGCCGCTTTTCCCGGATCCACCGGGCCGGACGGCGTTGACCGTGACCGGCTCGGGCACCAGGTGTTCGCCGACAAGGATGCCCTCGCCCGGCTCGAAGCGATCGTCCACCCGGCGGTCGCAGCCAAGCGCGCCGCCTTCCTCGAAGCCCATCACGACAAGCCCGCGGTGGTCTTCGACATTCCGCTGCTGTTTGAACGCGGCGGGCACGAGTCGGTCGATCTCGTCGTCGTCGTCTCCGCGCCCGAGGCGGTGCAGCGCGCCCGCGTGCTTGCCCGCCCGGGCATGACGCCGGAGAAATTCGAGCATATTTTCGGCCTGCAGCTCCACGACACGCACAAGCGTGCCCAAGCCGATCACGTCATCGACACCGGCACCAGCCTTGCGGAAACCCGCGCGCAGGTGGCTGCGCTGATTGCGTCAATTTGACGCAAACGACAGCTTGCAAGTCCCCGGACTTGGGCAGATAGTGCATCAAATGCGTGAGGTTATTTTCGACACCGAAACCACCGGACTCGATCCCAAGACAGGGGACCGCATGGTGGAAATCGGCTGCGTCGAAATGGTTGGGCGGGTCGAGACGGGCCGCACCTTCCACGCTTATTTCAACCCGGATCGCGATATGCCGATCGAGGCGGAACGCGTGCACGGTTTGTCTGCCGCCTTCCTCGCCACCAAGCCGCGGTTTGCGCAAATCGCTGACGAGCTGCTCGCCTTCCTCGAAGATGCACCGCTGGTCGCGCACAATGCCGGGTTCGACTTCGGCTTCCTCAACAACGAGCTGGAAATCGCCGGACGCGAGGGCATCAGCCTTGAACGGATG
The DNA here is from genome assembly GCA_027489095.1 of Erythrobacteraceae bacterium. GTDB lineage: Bacteria > Pseudomonadota > Alphaproteobacteria > Sphingomonadales > Sphingomonadaceae > Erythrobacter. The sequence goes on along the minus strand of JAIYAL010000024.1, from coordinate 20,835 downwards.
GTCGATACCGTCGCCATCGCCCGCCGCAAGCACCCTGGCGCAAAGCTCTCGCTTGATGCGCTGTGCGCGCGCTACGGCATTGATCGGAGCCACCGCGTCAAGCACGGCGCGCTGCTTGATGCAGAGCTGCTTGCGCAGGTCTATGTCGAGCTGACGGGTGGGCGGCAGATCGGGCTTGGTCTGGTTGATGGCCCCGCCGAAATTCCGGCCATGGCCGACACCGGCCAAGCCGCGCCGCAGGATGCCCTGTGGTATCGCCCTGCCACGGATACACCGCGGCGCGAACCCCGCCCTCATGCCGCCAGCCCGGAGGAGCTGGAGCGTCACCACGCTTTCATCGCCGGAATTCCGGGTGCGATCTGGGCCGGTTGAAGCCCGCGCAGCCCGTATTACCTCATACTGGGATCCTCATCTCTAACGGGAGGACTGCATTCATGGACATTCGGATTTCCGGCCACCAGCTGGACACAGGCAGCGCGCTTCAGGAGCACGCCTCCGACCGGCTCGGCGCGATCGTCGACAAGTATTTTGACCGCGCGCTCTCCAGCCACGTGACCTTCGGCAAGGCCCCGGCGGGGGCCTATACCTGCGACATCGTCACCCACGTGATGCAAGGCCTGATTCTGAAGGCGCAAGGTTCGGCGCATGATGTCCATGTCGCCTTCGATGACGCGGTGGGCAAGATCGAGACGCAGCTGCGCCGCTACAAGCGCCGCCTTACCGATCGCCACCAGCAGGCGAGCTACGCCCGCAGCGAGGAAGAGGCCGCCTACACGATCTTCGCGGTCGAGGAAGATGTGGAAGAGGAAGTCGTCGCCGACGCGCCGCTGGTGATCGCCGAGACCCGCGTGGACATTCCCACCGCCTCGGTCGCCGATGCAGTGATGCTGATGGACTTGCGCAACACCGGGGCGCTGTTTTTCAAAAACGCTGGAACGGGGCGGCATAATATGGTCTACAGGCGTGCCGATGGCTCAATCGGATGGGTTGAGCCGAAATAGGGTGCAGATGGCTTGGCCCTAGCGTAAAGGGCCAATATCCGAAAGCCCAGGCGGCGGTAGCAGGAGGGGCTCCGCCCCGGCCCGGCGGTGCTCCAGCAGCATGACCGGACCGGACCTTTGCCGAAGCTTTGGCGCATTCAACCGGGATCTGTAGCAACCATGGACGTCAACCTCGCTCTTTCACCGCAGGCGATTGCCTTTGCCCGGCTCGACACCAAACCCAAGGTGCTGGCCCGCATGGCGCAACTGCTGAGCTCGGCCTATGGTCTCGATGGGGCCGAAGTGCTCGAGAACCTGGAAGCGCGCGAGGCGCTGGGGAGCACCGGTTTCGGGCGCGGCGTGGCGATCCCGCACTGCCGGGTCAAGGACATCCGCCGGCCGTCGCTGGCGCTGATCCGGCTTGAGGCGCCGATCGATTTTGCTGCCGCCGATGCACGCCCGGTGACGCTGGTGTGCGGGCTGGTTTCGCCCGAGAATGCCGGGGCGACGCACCTCCACGCGCTCGCGGCGATCTCGCGGCTGACGCGTGACGAGACGATGCTCCAGATGCTTGCCGACGCGCCCGATACCGACGCCGTCTATGCGCTACTGACCAACCAGTTCCTGCGCGACGCGGCCTGATCGATCACCGGTTTGCATGGCTGACAGCGACGACCTGCCTTCAGCTTGCGGAGCCGAGCAGCATTACCGCGCGCTCGAGCGGCTCTATGCCTCGGCGCCGGTCAACGCAAAGTTCGCGAGCCTGCTGCACATCCCCAGCGAGGGGCGCTCGCAGCTGACCTTCACGGTGACGCCCGAGGATTACCACGCGGCGGGTGCGGCGCACGGCACGATCTATTTCAAGATGCTCGACGATGCGGCCTTCTATGCGGCCAATTCGCTGGTGACCGATCGCTTCCTGCTGACCACCAGCTTCAACCTGTTCTTCAGCAAGCCGGTGCGCGCCGGAACCGTCACCGCCGAGGGCCGCTGGGTGAGCGGACGGCGCCGGGTGTTCGTTGCCGAGGCGCGGCTGGTCGATGCTGAGGGCGACGAGATCGGGCGCGGCACGGGCACCTTCATGCGCTCGCGCATCGCGCTTTCGAGCCTGCCCGGATACGCCGCCGACGGCCCGTCGGGGCTCTAGCGCGTGTCCGGCCGCCTGCCTGCGCATCTTGAGGCGAGCGCGATCATCCGTCTCGCCGAAACGCATGGCGGCTTTGCCACGGTGCTTGCCAAAGGCGAGCGCGACGCGGGGACAATCCTGATTGTAACCCTGTGTCACGGCAGGGGGGCGGTTCTGCACGAAAGGATGCCGCAGCTCGATGGATCGCGATCTTTTGTTACAGCGAAAGCAGAAGATACTGAAAAACCGCATGAATTTTCCGAGTATCTTGAGCGCCGTCGGCGTCAGGACCACGATATGTGGCTAATCGAGGTGGATATCGCAGATCCGCAACGGTTCATCGCAGGCCTCGACGAATTGAGTTGACGTAAACGGCAACGCGGTTAGGGGGCCATCGGAATTCCTCGCGCAGGCTGGCAGGACGGCAATTCGGCCGTATCGACCAGCACGCAGACGGGGAGCGGCCGGCAGGCTTTTCAAACCCCCCACATCCTCACCGATCTGGATCAAGGTTTCCGCCTGCGTCTGTGCGCGCTCACCGCCTAATTAGACAATACCATGAGTCGCAAGACCACTACGATTTCCGCGATCGCCGCCCTGGCTGTCGCAACCACGATGTTCCCGAGCGGCAGCAATGCCGTCGCCATGGCCCAGGCAGCCACTGATCATCTGGCCGCTCCGGCTCCGGATGCCGCGCCCGAGCTGGTCCCCGACAGCATCGCGTATGAGTCCGCCGAAGTGGTTCAGCCGCTTCCCGCTCAGACCTCCGAAACCCCCACCCCCATTCTTACCGAAGCCGGATCGCTCGCCGAATTGGTGCGCATGGTCGACACTGATGCGCCGATGAACGCTCAGCTGCACTGCCTTGCCGGCGCGGTCTATTTCGAGGCCCGCGGCGAGGCGCTTGCCGGGCAGCTCGCGGTCGCGCAGGTGATCGTCAACCGCACTGAGGACGGACGCTTCCCGAAGAGCTATTGCGGCGTCGTGTCGCAGCGCGGGCAGTTCTCCTTCATGCGCGGCACCGCGATGCCGAAGGTCCCGACCGGCTCGCCTGCCTGGACCCGCGCCGTCGCGATCGCGCAGATTGCGGACAAGGGCATGTGGGAGCAGCAAGCCGGCGAAGCGGTGTTCTTCCACGCCCGCTACGTCCGTCCGGCCTGGAGCGCGCGCAAAACCCGGCTCGCCCAGATCGACACGCATATCTTTTATCGGTGATCCTCGGGGCGTCCTTGTCGCCCTACCGCTTCGCTGCTTGAGGGCGGGTTCGCAGCCGCTCGCGCGGAGCGCGAGACTCGGCGAGGATTAGCGAGAAAGCACCGCCCAGACCGGCGCATGGTCGCTGGCCTTTTCGCGCCCGCGATGCGCCTTGTCGACGCCGCAGGCCTCGAGCCGGTCGGCGCATTCGGGCGAGAGCAGGATGTGGTCGATCCTGAAGCCGTGATCGCGCTGCCAGGCACCCGCCTGATAGTCCCAGTAAGTCCACACCCCGCCGCGCGGATTGTGGGTGCGCAGGGCGTCGCACCACCCCTCGGCGAGCAGCCGCGCATAGGCGGCGCGGCTTTCGGGCTGCATCAGCGCGTCGTCCTGCATCGCCTTGACCGACCAGGTGTCGTCATCATGCGGAATGACATTGAAGTCGCCGAGCACCACGGTCGGGATCTCTTCCGCCCACAATTCGGCCATGCGTTCGCGCAGTCGCGCCATCCACGCCAGCTTGTAGGTGAACTTCGGCCCCGGATGAGGATTGCCGTTGGGCAGGTAGAGACAGGCAATCCGCACGCCCGAGACATCCGCCTCAAGATAGCGCGCCTGTTCGCCCTCCCCCTCATTCGGCCCGTCGATCCCAAGCCCGCGGCGCACCTCGGAGAGGGTATAGCCTGCAGCCGTGTCGACGAGGATCGCCACGCCGTTGAAGCTCTTCTGACCGTGCCAGATCGCCCTGTATCCGAGCGCCTCGATCTCAGCGGCAGGAAAGCCATCGTCCTGCGATTTGATCTCCTGCAGGCAGGCGACCGCAGGACGCGTTTCGGCGAGCCATTCGAGCAGGCGCGGGAGGCGCGCCTTGATGCCGTTGATGTTGAAAGTGGCGATTTTCATGCGCGCCCTGATGCCTCAAAGCGTGCGCTGGGTCTAACCTAAATCCCGAAGCTTGCCCCGCAGCCGCAGCCGGCGGCGGCTTGCGGGTTCTCGACCTTGAAGGCCGCGCCGCCGAGCGATTCGACGAAGTCGACAGTGCTGCCCGCGATCAGATCGAGGCTCATCGGATCGACCACCAGCTTGACCCCGTCCGTCTCGCTGACGCTGTCGTCGTTCTCGGGAGCATCGGCGAGGTCGAACTTGTACTGGAAGCCCGAACAGCCCCCGCCCTCGACCGCGAGGCGCAGGATCGCCGGACGCGACTGCTTGCTCGCAATCAGTGCGATGCGCTGTGCGGCGGACGGGGTGAGGATCAGGGGCTCGGCGCTCATCCCGCTAATCTAGTGCCCCCGGGCGCGATCCTCAAGTGCATCACCCCACTCGCCTCAGCCAGCCGAGATATAGTTGCGCATCGCCTCGGCCTCGTGCTGCACCTCGTCCATCTTGTGCTTCACCAGATCGCCGATCGAGATGAAGCCGATCAGCGCGCTGTTCTCGACCACCGGGAAGTGGCGAAAGCGGCGCCGGGTCATCATGGCGAGCGCCTCGTCGATGGTGGTGGCAGGCTCAACCGTCACCGCCGGCGAGGTCATGATCTCTTCGACCGGCAGATCGAGGCAGGCGCCGCCATCATCGGCGAGGCGGTAGATCACGTCGCGCTCCGAGACGATGCCGACAACCTCGCCATCACGCAGCACCGGCAGCGCACCGATGCGCCGGGTGGCGAGCGTGCGGACCACCTCGGAAACCGGCGTGCTGCAATCGCAGGCGATGATGTCGGATGAACCGCGCTGGGCGATAATACGGGCGATGGTCATGACGTGCTCCCTCTCTCCACAAAGGGAAAGTGCCATGTTTCCCGGTAAAAGGCGAATCCGTCTGCCGCAGGATGGCCAGGCCGCGATGATTGCGCGCCGCGTCACAGGCCTTGCAGCTTTCACGCGTTGCCAAGCGGGCCCACGCGCGCCATGTCGCAAGGATGGCCCGCAAGTCTCCTCTCGATGATCCCATCAATGCTGCCCACGCCTGGGCGCGTTACCGCCAGATCATGAAGTGGCTGCTGGCCGCAACCACCTTGACCGTCCTGATCGCGGTGGGCCTGTTGTTCGCCTATAACGGGGCGATATCGGTGCATTTCTACATCGCGGTGGCGATGGGGATCAGCCTCACGATGCTGCTGGGCGGGGGGTTGATGGGGCTGGTGTTCCTGTCGAACGGGACGGGTCATGACGATTCGGTCGACAGCCAGCTACCTGGCAGGGACGAATTCTGGAGCCCCAAAGAGGATTAAGCGGGCTTGAGCCGGTAATCCTCGACCGGGGTCCCGCCGATCAGGTGTTCTTGAATGATCCGCTCCAGCACTTCGGGCGAGCATGAATGGTACCATACCCCATCCGGCCATACGACCGCGATCGGCCCGGCGGCGCAGATCTGGAAGCAGTCCGCCTTGGTGCGCTGCACGCCCCCGCCTGTCCCGCGCTTGCTGTCTTCGCCGCGCTGCGGGCCGACGAGACCAAGCTCCTTCATCCGTGACTTGAGGAAGGCCCACGCCTCCTCGCCTTCCTTGCGCGAGCAGCATTTCTGCTTGTCCGACACCGCGCAGATCATCAGGTGCCGCTGGATCGCGGTGCCCTCCGAAGGATCGCCGTAATGCTTGGCGAGCGCGTGCTCTGCCGCCGCCAGCTCCTGCCGGCTCATTCCCCGTCCCGCTTCAACCAGCGCTCCAGCCAGGCGAACACGGTGTTGTGCCATTGCAGCGAGTTCTTCGCGCCGAGCACCCAGTGGTTTTCATCAGGGAAGACGAGCAGCTGCGAGGGGATGCCGCGTTCCTGCAAGGCGGTGAAGCTCATCAGGCCTTGCGAATAGGGCACGCGGAAGTCCTGCTGGCCGGTCACGACCAGCATTGGGGTCTTCCACTTGTCGACGTGGTTGGCGGGGTTCCACTTCTCGTGGGCCTCGCGCGCTTCCTCGTAGGTGCCGCCAAAGTCCCAGCGCGGGAACCACAATTCCTCGGTCGAATACTACATCGAGCGGTTGTCGAAGATGCCGTCATGCTGGACGATGCACTTGAAGCGATCCGGCCAGTTGCCGGCGATCCAGTTGACCATGTATCCGCCGTAGCTCGCCCCCATCGCGCAGGCGCGGGTTCCGTCGATCTGGGTGTCGAGCGTCAGCGCGGCATCAAGGCCCTTCTGGAGGTCTTCCAGAGGCTTGCCGCCCCAATCCTTGCCAATCGCGTCGGTGAAGGCCTGCCCGTATCCGGTGCTGCCGTGGAAATCGACCGAGATCACGGCATAGCCTTGGCTGGCGACCGTGCGCGGGTTCCAGCGGTTGGACCAGGCGTCGTTGAACGAGCCTTGCGGGCCGCCGTGGATGTAGAGGATCGCCGGGATCGGGCCCTGCTGGTCCGCAAGGCGCGTGATCTGGCCCCACACAGTGTCACCGTTCGCGCCCGCAAAGCTGAAGCGGCGGGTGACGATGTTGGCCATGCCGCCCATCCGGGTGGTGGCGATATCGGTGAGCGGGCTGGCCTGCTCCATGTCCCCGGACTGATAAAGCTCGGCCGGGCCGCCGAGTGAGTCGCGGGTGAACAGCGCGCCACCTTTGGCCAGCGGGACGAGGTTGGCGATATGCGCCTCGTTTCCGGCCATGAGGTTCAATTCGGTGACCTTGCCGCTCACCGGATCGATGCGGAATGCGGGGGTGTCGAGCACTTTTTCGGCGGTCGCGATCAGGCTCTTTCCGTCGGCACTCCACACGAGGCTGCCGAAGCTGAGGTCGACGGTCTCGGTAAGGTTGCGCACCGTGCCGCTCTTGAGGTCCATCAGGCGCACCGAAAGCCGGTCCGCCTCGTAGGTTGGACGATCCATCGCCAGCCACGCGAGAGTGCGCCCATCGGGCGAGGGCGCCGGCTGGGTGTCGGTCGCTTCGTTCCTGCCCGTCAGCAGCTCCGGCTTCGCGCCATCGAGCTTCGAGCGGTAGATGTCGAGATTGGTCGATCCGGGCTCTTTGCCGTCCGACAGGCGGGCGGTGAAGTAGAGCGCGCTGCCATCGGGCGCGAAGGCGATCTCCTCGGCCCCGCCAAAGGGCATGGTCGGGGTGTCGGCGGTGATGCCGGTCGCAGGGTCGGTGCCGTCGGCGGGCACGCCCTCGCCTTGCGTCACGCCGTCCTTGAGCGGGAAGACGAAGATGCGGTTGTGGAGGCCAGGGGTCGCCCAGCGGTCCCAGTGGCGCACGAAACCGTCAGCGCCATCATAGAGGCGTCCGGTGCCGGGGCCGGGGAGGTAGCTCTTGGCAGCGTCAGTGCAGCCGAAGCGTGGGCAGTCACGCGGGACTTCGCCCCAGACGGCGATGGCCTTGCCGCCCGCCGCGATCTTGAACCCTGCGATGTCGGTGCTGGTGGTGGTGGTGACGAGCTGAGGTTCGCCCACGACGCCATCACTGCCCAGCGTTACCCGCCACACCTTTGTGTGCGATACCTCCCCGCGAGCAACCCAGCTTGGCGGCAGTTCGCTGCTCAGGAAATAGAGCGCGCCGTCCGGGCCGAAGGCAAGGTCTGAGGCTTTCATCGGCAGCGTGAGCGGCTTCGGCTTGGCCCCGGGCTTGCTCAGATCGAGCATGTAATGCGTCGGGCTGCGCTTCAGGCTCTGGGGGTCGGTGGTGGTGACGCTGTAGACCGCCCGCGTCCCGCCCGCGTTGACCGCCGGAGCGCCGAGCCGCGGCAGGGTGATGAGATCCTGCGCGGTCATCGGCGGGGTGGTCACGCCGGGCGGTGGAGCGGCCTCCTCGGCAGCCAGCGGGGCGGCGGCGATCAGGGCGGCGGCGGCGATCAGGGCGCCGGAAGCGGTGGGGCGATGCATGGCGGCGGGATTAGCCCGCCTTGTTCCCCAGCGCCACCCCGTGTTGGCCCGCTCTAGCGCCGCTTGCCAACGATCCGTGCGATTTCCGTCTGAACGAGCTGTTCGACCATCGCCGGGAGATTCGCCTCCAGCCAGTCGGCCAGCATCGGGCGGAGCAGCTCGCGGGTCAGCCCTTCGAGCGATGTCTCGCCCGAACGCACGATCTGCGGGCGCGCGGGCGGCTCGGCAAGCATGGCGAGCGCGGCGAGGTTCTCCTGCATGGCGTCGCGCACGGTATCCGCGATCAGCGGCCTTTCCTCGCCCCGTTCAAGCGGCAGCGCGGAAAGCTCCGGAGCGACGTCCATTTCGGATAGGTCGAGCACCTCTTCGGCATCGCGGACCCTGTGGGTACGGGCCAGCGGCGCCGGCTCTGCCTCGGAATCGTCCGAAACCAGCACCCGCCGCCGCCGCGCCTCAAGCGCTACGGCGCGGTTATCGCGCGCGATAACCTTCTTGATCGACTCAAGGATTTCCTCGACCGATGCTTCGTTGTCCTGCGCCATCACGCGTGCCCCGTCCAAACGCCCGCACGAACCGTCCCGAATCGGGAACGTCAATCACTCGGCGGGCAGCAATTGTGGTCCGATTGTTGCGTTAGCGGCCGGAATGTCAACGGTTCTGGTCGATTTCGCAGCAGGTTCGGGATCGCGGTCCCAGTCCCACATCTTGCTGCTCACCCGGTCTGCGTTGATCTTTGGATCATAGAGCGGCCCGCCGGTATCGAGGTTGAGATCGCGCGCTTCGGCCTTGCCCATCAGCGCCAGCAGGTTGAATCCGGCAACATAGGCGTTGCGCCGCGCGGTCACGAGCTGTGCACGGGCCTGCACCAATTCCTGTTCGGCGTTGAGCACGTCGAGGATCTGGCGGTTGCCGATCGAGTTTTCCGCGCGCACGCCTTCAAGGCTCAATTCGGCGGCTTCAACCGCAGCCTGCGCGCTCTTGATCACGCCGTTCGCCGCCTGCCAGTTGGCATAGGTCGAGCGGGTTTCGGCAATGACTTGGCGTTCCGAGGTGATCACATCCTCGAGCGCCGCGCTCTCACGGGCGCCGGCCTGGCGCTGCTGGGCGGCGGGCAGCCCTCCCTGGAACAGCGGGATGGTGACCCGCACCCCGGCGTTGGCGGTCGCTTCAGCTTGCACGAAATTGGCCGCAATTGGCCCGCCGAGCGTGCCGAAGAAGTTGCTGTACTGCACGTTGGTGAACAGGCTGACGGTCGGCAGCCGGCCTGATCCTGCGACCTTGGTGTCAAAGCCCGCAGCCTCGGCGCGCAGCTTGGCGCCTTCGAGATTGGGGTTGTTCTCGAGCGCGCTCACGATCGCCTCGCCCACGGTGGCAGGAAGGCCCGGCAGCGGCGGGGGCGCTGCCAGTTCGCCGGGCGCTTGCCCTACCAGCCGCGCATAGGCCTCGCGCGCGGCGATGAGGTTCGCCTGCGCACCTTGCAGATCGCCTTCGGCAACCGCGAGCCGACTGCGCGACTGCGCGACATCGGTGATGGTCAGATCGCCGATCTGGAAGCGGTCGCTGGTCGCTTCGAGATTGGTCCGCAGCACCGCGACATTGTTGGTCGAGAGCGCCACCAGCGCCTCGGTCCGCAGCACGTCCATGTAGGCGGCGACCACCTGCGCGAAGAGCGTGCTTTCCGCGTTGCGCAGGTTCGCCTGCCCGGCCTCGACCCGCTCCTTGGCGGCGGCAATGCCGTTGCGCACCGCGCCGCCCGAATAGACCGGTACCAGCAATTGCGTCCCGACGTTGAGGTTGCGCACCGGCGCGGTGAAGGCGTTGGCCGACTGGCGGATGAATTCGGTCTCCGTCGCGGTGACGTTGACCGAAGGCAGGCCCTGCGCGCGCTGGATCGGCACGCTCTCGTCGGTCGCACGCTGGTTGGCGCGGTCGGATTGAAGCGTGGGGCTGGTATTGTAGGCACTGACCAGCGCTTCGCGCAGGTCGTCGGCGCGGGCGGGCCCGGCGGCAAGCGCCACAAACGCCAGCACGCTCGCCGATCCGGCGTGCCTAAGCAACAGGGGCCGCAGCGGGGCGGTCCGCGCCTTCACGCGAAGGTCCAGCGCTTGGGTGCGGCGAAGGCGGTGAGCACCGGGATCCCGAGGTCCTCGATTGGCTGGAGGTTCACCTGCCCGGCAATCCGGCGGCCCGAGGCAAGACGGGTGACCTGACGCAGCAGGAGGCCGGTGACGATCCGGCCATCTTCGCTGAGCGCCTCGGCAAGGCCTTCGGGCAGCTGCTCGATCGCGCCGTCGATGAGGATCAGGGTATAGCCGCCCGTGCCGGCTATCCCGGCTGCCTCGGCGGCGGAGACTTCGGTCAACTCGGCCACCAACGGTCGGATCAGCGCGGCGAGGTAGCCGGTGCCGCCGTTCACCACCAGCACGCGATCGTCCGCGCCGGGCGCGGCTTCGAGCAGGAGCTTGCCGTAGAACAGGGGTGCGGCGAGGTTGCCGTGCCCGTGCCCGTTCCCGTGCCCATGCCCGTGCTCGCCGGCGTCCAGCGCGACGGCGCGATCAATATAGGCGAAGGGCGCCTTGTCCGCGGGCAGGAACGCCTCACGAGGCACGGCCATCATCCGGGCCAGCACATATTCCTCGTTGACGCCGCTGGTGCGCAGTTGGCTATCGATCATCGCGCGGCGGGCGATCTGGGTATCGGGCAAGGCTGTTGTCATGGTGCTCATAATCTTCCGGGTAAGCTGTATTAGGAGTGCAATACAGTCCGTCAACCCTCTCCTTAAACCCGCCGGTGGCCTGTTCCAAGGCCTTTGGGCCGCATTTCGACACGGCGTGGCTGATGATTGAACCCCTTTGACCTTGCCGCGTGCCGGTGCTTAGGGGAGCGCCGGACCCTGTGGGGCGCAATTCGACTTAATGAGGGATGGCTTCGATGAGTGACATGACGGCGAACGGGCAAGACGTGCGGATCGAAACCGATTCGCTGGGCGAGGTGGCGGTACCCGCGCACGTCCATTGGGGCGCGCAGACGCAGCGTTCGATCGTCAACTTCCCGATTGGCGGTGAGCGGATGCCGCCGGCGCTGGTCCGCGCGCTGGGGGTGCAGAAGCTTTCGGCGGCCAAGGCCAACATGAAGCTGGGCGTGCTCGATGCCAAGCTGGGCGAGGCGATCGTCCGGGCCGCGCGCGAGGTGATCGACGGGACGCTCGCCGACCAGTTCCCGCTGGTGGTGTGGCAGACCGGCTCGGGCACCCAGTCGAACATGAACGCCAACGAGGTCATCGCGAGCCGCGCCAACGAGATGCTCACCGGCCACAAGGGCGGCAAGACCCCGGTCCACCCCAATGACCATTGCAACATGGGCCAGTCGTCGAACGACACCTTCCCGACTGCCATGCACATCGCCGCGGCCACCGAGGCGCTTGATCACCTGATCCCCGCGCTGACAAAGCTGCACGGCGCGCTTGACGCCAAGGCGCAGGAGTTTGCCGACATCGTCAAGATCGGCCGCACCCACCTGCAGGATGCGACCCCGATGACGCTCGGGCAGGAATTCTCGGGCTATGCCAAGCAGGTCGAATACGGCATCAAGCGTGTGGAAGCGGCGCTGCCGCGCGTGCTTGAGCTGGCGCAGGGCGGCACCGCCGTTGGCACCGGGATCAACGCCAAGGTCGGGTTCGACACCGCCTTCGCCGCCGAGGTCGCGGCCGAGACCGGTCACGCCTTCGTCACCGCGCCCAACAAGTTCGAGGCGCTCGCCGCGCATGACGCGATGGTCGAGATTTCGGGCGCGCTCAACGTCATCGCGGTCAGCCTGATGAAGATCGCCAATGATATCCGCCTGCTCGGCTCCGGCCCCCGCAGCGGCCTTGGCGAGCTGAGCCTCCCCGCCAACGAGCCGGGCTCCTCGATCATGCCGGGCAAGGTCAACCCGACCCAATGCGAGGCGATGACGATGGTCTGCGCGCAGGTGATGGGCAACAACGTGACGGTGACAGTCGCCGGATCGCACGGCCACCTTGAACTCAACGTCTTCAAGCCAGTGATCATCTACAACGTGCTGCAATCGATGAAGCTGATCGGCGACGCCAGCCACGCCTTTACCGACAATTGTGTTGTGGGCATCGAAGCCAACCGCGACCGCATCACCCAGCTGCTCAACGAGAGCCTGATGCTGGTGACGGCATTGAACCCGCATATCGGCTACGACAACGCGGCGAAGATCGCGAAGAAGGCGCACGCCGAGGGTACGACCCTGAAGGCCGCGGCACTGGAGCTCGGCCTGCTGACCGAAGAGCAGTTCGCCGCTTGGGTGGTGCCGGCCGACATGATCAAACCCCGGGACTGACGCCACGATTGAATGCGAATGTCGTTCAGCGACCCTGAACAACCGTTCATCATTCGACTAAGGCCCGAGTCCGCCCGACGACATGCGCCTTTGCCAGTGGCGCTTGGCGGGCGGCGGCGTTATCGCTGGCCGCCGTAATGACAATGATCCCGATCAGCGAAGCCGCCCACGGCGAGCCCGCCCCCAGCGTGTCGTTCCGTACGGTGCTGTTTTCCATGGTGGTGCTGTGGACGACCTATTTCGTCCTCACCACCATGCGCAGCTTCGTGATGGATTTCGGCTTCCAGTTCGAGCTCGGCTGGCGGCGCCTGCTGGTGACTGCCGCGGGCATCGCGCTGACCGTCGTGCTGTGGCTGCTTCTGCGGCTGTTCGACAATCGCTCGCTGTGGATCAAGATCGGCGCCGCGCTTGCGCTCGCCTTTCCGGTCGCGCTCGCGATCGGCCAGATCAACCAATGGGTCTTCAAGGACATGGAGGCCGCCGGCTTCCAGGCCTATGCCCAGAAATACAACATCAACCTGCGCCGCGACGAGGCGGGCAACCTGCTGGTCGATGTGCCTGGCAGCCAGAGCGGTGACGCGAGCGCGGCTCCGGACAAGCAGTCGGTGCTGGTGGAGCCCGCGCTGGAGAAGTACTCCGATTTCTGGCGCAAACTGCTCGACGTTGCGCTCGGGCGCTATTTTCTCCTGCTGGCCTGGGCTTCGACCTATTTCGCGCTGCTTGCCGGCGTTCAGGCGCGCGCTTCGCAGCGGCGCGAGGAACAGTTCCGCTCTGCCGCCAAGGCCGCCGAGCTCCGTTCCCTGCGTTATCAGGTGAACCCGCATTTCCTGTTCAACACGTTGAACTCGCTGTCTGCGCTGGTGATGACCGGCAGGGCTGACCGGGCCGAGCGGATGATCCAGACGATCAGCTTGTTCTACCGACATAGCCTCGCCACCGAGCCGACTGCCGATGTCTCGCTCAAGGACGAGTTCGACCTCCAGAAGCTCTATCTCGCCATTGAGGCGGTGCGTTTCCCGACCCGGCTGGTGACGGCCTACGACTTGCCCGCCGATCTTGAGGAGGCGCGGGTGCCGGGCATGATCCTCCAGCCGCTGGTCGAGAATTCGGTGAAATACGCGGTCTCGCCCGTGTCGCGCCCCGTGACGATCACGCTGGCGGCGCGCGAGGAGTTCGACCGGCTGGTGATCACCGTCGGCGACGACGGCCCGGGCGTGCCGCAGGGTATGACCCACGGTTTCGGCATCGGCCTCGCCAATGTCCGTGACCGGCTTGAGGCGCGCTTCGGGCCCGATATCGGCTTCAGTTCGGCCCCGGTTCCGGGCGGCTACTGCACCGAGATCCGGATCCCCTTGTCCCGCCCCCACAACCGTCCGATGGATAGCCATGGCTGACACAGACACCGAAACCGCCGCGCTGCGCACCCTGATCGTCGACGACGAGCCGCTCGCGGTCGAACGGGTGCAGGTCATCTGCGCCGAGATTCCCGCCGTGCGCGTGGTCGGCACGGCCAGCGACGGCGCGGCCGCGCTGCGGCTGGCCGAGAAGCTCTCTCCCGATCTGGTGCTGCTCGACATGACCATGCCGGAACTGGATGGCCTCGGGGTCGCGCGGCACTTCGCGCAAGCGCCGCAGCCGCCGGTGGTGATCTTCGTCACGGCGCATGATCACTTCGCTGTCGAGGCGTTCGACCTGGAAGCCGTCGATTACGTGCTGAAGCCCGTCTCGGCCGATCGGCTCGAACGCGCCATCGAACGTGCCGTCGCCCGCCGCGGCCAGCGCCGCCAGAAGGCGAGCCGCTATCTCGACGAGCTGTGGGTGCCGCACCGGTCCGAGCTTCTCCGCATCGCTGTGAGCGAGGTTCACCAGATCGATGCCGAGCGCGATTATGTGCGGCTCCACGTCGGCGGGGCTGATGCGGCGCGTTCCTACCTGCTGCTCCAGACGATCGCGGGTCTGGAGGAGCGGCTTGATCCCGAACAGTTCATCCGCATCCATCGATCGACGATCCTGCGGCGTGACCACATCCGCGGGCTGCGGCACGATGGCCTCGGCGTGTGGTCGGCGGAACTGGTGAGCGGCGAGGCGCTCAGGATCGGGCGCACCTATCTCGCCCGCGTGAAGGCGATGGCGGGACGGTAGGGTTTTTCGGTTTTCGGCTACCTTCGGTGGCGCAGATCCCCAGCCCTGCGCGCCAGCGAAACCGCCATGCAAAAAACGGCCCGAACCCCAGGGACTGGAAGGGTTCGGGCCGTAGCCACTGCACCGCACCGGGGGCGATGCAGCGTGGCAAGCAAACGCGGATCAGCCGCCGCGTTGCTCTTCTGCAATCAGGGCGGCGACCTGCTGCTTCGCCTCGGCGCGGGCCTTGGCGAGACAGGCGCTTGCTTCCTGGCTTATGATCCGGGTGCCGGTGGCGGGGTTGTTCGCGCGGCAGACATTGCGCGCCGCCTTTGCGACGCGGTTGTCGAGGATCTTCTGGCCCTTTGCCGTGCTCAGATCGAGATCCGAATAGGTCACCTGGATGCCTGTGCGGTCAAGTTCCCCGGCGATGGCGGGGGTGATCGCGGCGCCGGCAAGACCAACTACGGTAAGGGCATGAATAGCTGTTTTCGCAAGGGTTTTCATGATTGGGTTCTCCATCTCCTGCAGGGGCTGGGATCGGCGGGGGTCGATCCGGGGGGGGTGCCAGACACCCTGCTGAAACCCCTGATACGCTTGCGCTGAAGGGGATGCATTGCGCCTTCGATCAACCTTGCGTCGCCGCTCGACCGGCGCGGCGGTGATGAGACCAATGGCGTTGCGAACGCGACAAATGGCCATTTCCAATCGACGGGCGCGAGCCCATAACAGGCAAATGAGTTGGGCGACCGTCATCATCTTCCTGCTCGGCATCGCGAACTTCGCGATCAACCGGGCCGTGTTCGAGAGCGGGCACCCGCTGTTCGTTCGCCTGCCGCAGGTCAGCCAGACGTTGGGCCGCCGCGCCGCGTTGGGGAGCGAGTTCGTGGTGCTGTTCTTTGCGCTGTTGCTCTCGGTCAGGGGCTGGCCCGGTTATGCCTTCGCCTATGCGGTCTACACCGCCTTCAACGCTGGGGCGGCGTGGCTCATCCTCAGCCGCAGGGTCTAGCGGCGCGATGTCGACCCGGCTGTTCCATATCAGCGATGTTCATTTCGGCGTGGAGGACCGCGCCGCGCTTGACGCGGTAGCGCTCGCCGTGGCCGAGGAACGCCCCGATGCGGTGGTGTGCACTGGCGATCTCACCCAGCGCGCCAAGCATTCCGAATATGCTGCGGCGCGTGAGTGGTTCTCATCGCTTGGCGTTCCAGTGGTGCTCGAACCGGGCAACCACGACATGCCCTATTACAACCTGTGGGAGCGTTTCACCGATCCCATGCGTCGCTATGAGCGGCTGCGGGCGGCGGTGCCCGGGGCCTTTGCCTCGGATGATGTGGTGCTGGTCCCGCTGCGCACCACGGTGCGGGCGCAGACCCGGTTTCCGTGGTCGGACGGCGTGGTGACTTCCGCCGCGCTCAGCGCGACACTGGCTGCACTCGCGGCGCTCAAGGGCGATTCGCGCACCATCATCGTCATCGCGCATCACCCGTTGCTCGGGCCCGAAGGCGCGCGCAAGAACCCGACGATTGGCGGGAGCGCGGCGTTCGCGCAGATCGCTGCGGGCGGCGCGCATGCGATCATCTCGGGCCATGTGCACGTGCCCTTCGACCAGCAGCGTTCAGTTGGCGGGCGCGGGTTGCGCATGATCGGCACTGGTACGCTTTCGACCCGGCTGCGCCATGGTGCGCCACCCTCGTGGCGGGTGATCGCCTGCGCGCCCGGCGGGGAGATCGACACCCACCTTCGGCTCGCCGCAGTCGCGCCCTCCGTAACATGACGGGGTCGGCCTTTAACCTTTTCTCTATCTGCGTCCTTAAGGCTTTGTTGGTGAAATCGCCGTGCTGGGCCGGAAGGCTGCGCGGGCAGTCCCCTCGCGTCGCTCCGGCGACCCGCTTGGCGAGGGAATGGCGATGCTCAAGGCGATTACGCTCGGTGCGATCCTGTCGGCAACGCTGGCGCTGGTGATCGGTTCGCAGGGCACGAGTGCCGGGCCGCTGGCGATCCATCTGGTCGATATCGCGGTCCTGAAGCTCTTCTGGTCGTGGCCGATCTTCTTTGCAGGGAGCGGTCTCTCTTTCGGGATCATCCTGCTGCAGCGATGAGGCACGCGTCCAGGCCCTTGGGTGCGGCATAACGAAAAGGGCGGCTCCCGCGAGGGAGCCGCCCTTGGTGTTTCCCAATGGGAGAAGCCTTTAACGCTTCGAGAACTGGAAGCTGCGGCGGGCCTTGGCCTTGCCGTACTTCTTACGCTCGACCACGCGGCTGTCGCGGGTCAGGAAGCCTTCAGCCTTCACGGCGGAGCGGAGCTCCGGCTCGTACTTGCTGAGCGCCTGGGCGATGCCGTGCTTCACGGCACCCGCCTGGCCCGACAGGCCGCCGCCGCGCACGGTGCAGACAACGTCATACTGGCCGGTGCGGTCGGTGATGGTGAAGGGCTGGTTGATCACCAGACGCAGGGTCGGACGCGCGAAGTAGGTTTCCTGATCGCGGCCGTTGATGGTGATCTTGCCGGTGCCCGGCTTGACCCACACGCGGGCGACCGCGTCCTTGCGGCGGCCAGTGGCGTAGGAACGGCCCTGCGCGTCGATCTCGCGGTCACGCAGCGGAGCGGCGACACGGGCGATTTCGGCAGCATCGCCCTGGGGCACGCCAGCAGCGATGTCCTTCAGGTCGGCGAGGTCGGTCACTGTGGTGGTTTCATCAGACATTATGCGGCCACCTTGTTCTTGCGGTTCATGGAAGCGACGTCGAGCACCTGCGGCTTCTGGCCATCATGCGGATGTTCGGTGCCGACATAGAGGTGCAGCGCCTTCATCTGCTGGCGGCCCAGCGGCCCGCGCGGAATCATCCGTTCCACGGCCTTCTCGAGCACGCGTTCGGGGAAACGACCGCCCAGCACCTTGGCCGGGGTGGTTTCCTTGATGCCGCCGGGGTGGCCGGTGTGCTTGTAATAGACCTTGTCGCCCATCTTGTTGCCGGTGAACTTCACCTTCTCGACATTGATGATGATGACGTGATCGCCGCAATCGACATGCGGGGTGAAGCTCGGCTTGGTCTTGCCGCGCAGGATGTTGGCGACGATCGCGGCGAGACGACCAACAACGAGGCCGTCGGCATCGATGATGTGCCAGTTCTTTTCGACCTCGGCCGGTTTGATCGACCGGGTCTGCTTGCTGAGTGCCTTCATGGCATGTGTCCTTGGTTCGAAACTGTCTTCCAGAAGATATCCGGGAGAATCGCCCCCGCAGGGCATGCGCCCGAGCGGAGAAGTGGCGCGCAAATGTCGCCGAGCCCCGTCAAAGTCAAGCAAAAGCGCCGTTTTGCGATACGGTAAAATAATACCGCTAGCTGGAAACGGCGCCCGACAGCCATGCGAGCGTCGCCGGATGAGCGGCGTCCTCCATCCAGCCGATGATCGCCGGCGTCTCGTAGGGATGGAGCTCGCCGAGGCGTTCGACCACGTCCTCAAGCCGTTCGCCAGTGGTCTTGAACAGCACGCCGACCTCGCTGCCTGACGCGCGTGCGCCCTGCCAGATGAAGTGGGATTCGATGCTCCCGAGGATGTTGGCGCAGGCGATCAGGCTCTCGTCAAGCAGCGCGCCGGCAGCGGCGCGGGCGGTCTCGGCGTCGGGGAAGGGGCACCACACGAGCGCGGCGGGCATCACGCCGCCTTCCGGTTTAGCCCGAGACTGTGCATCGCCCACACTGTCGCCACCACTGTAAGCGCGCCGACCAGTTGGTGCGCGGCGGCGATCCACAGCGAGACGCCGCTCATCACCGTTGCGATCCCGAGCAGCACCATCGTCCCGAAGGCGGCGTGTACGGCGACGCTGGCAAAGCGGTCAGTCTTGCGCACGCTGCGTGCCAGCCACACCAGCGCGGCAACCGCTACCCACGCCCACCAGCGGTGCATGAAATGGAGCAGGAACGGGTCGTGGGTCAGCGTCCAGATCACGCCCTGCGACCAGTCGGTCTCGGGTACCAAGCGCCCGTTCATCAGCGGCCAGTCGCTTGCGGCGTGCCCCGCGTTGAGCCCCGCCACCCATGCGCCAAGCAGCAATTGGATGAACAGCACGCCCGCCACCACAGCGGCGCCAGCGGTCAGGCGCGCTGGCCGCGCCTTCGGGCCCGACGCCAGCCGCGTCATGTCACGCGCTGTCCACACCAGCCCGGACAATAGCGCCAGTGCGATCAGCAGGTGGAGCGAGAGGCGGAAGTGGCTCACGTCGGTCATGTCGCCGACCAGCCCGGACTTCACCATCAGCCATCCGATCAGCCCCTGCAGCCCGCCGAGCGCCAGCAGGCCAAGCAGGCGCGGCTTGAACCCGGCAGGGATAGCGCCGCGCACCCAGAACCACGCCAGCGGCAGCGCATAGACCAGCCCGATCAGCCGGGCGATCAGGCGGTGGATCCACTCCCAGAAGAAGATGAACTGAAAGTCGCCAAGGGTCATGCCGGTCAGCGATGCCTCGAGCCGGTATTCGGGGGTCGAACGGTACTTGGCAAACTCAGCCTGCCACTGTGCCTCGGTGAGCGGCGGGAGGATGCCGCTGACGACGTTCCATTCGGTGATCGATAGCCCGCTTTCGGTCAGCCGGGTGATGCCGCCGACAACGACGATCCCAACCACCATCGCCGCGACGATCCACAGCCAGCGGGCAAGCGCGAGCGGTTTCGCTCGCCCATCGGCGGTGGTCGCAAACAGGTTCGACACGGAAGCGGAGGTAGCCATGATGGGGCGC
The DNA here is from genome assembly GCA_027489095.1 of Erythrobacteraceae bacterium. Taxonomy (GTDB): domain Bacteria; phylum Pseudomonadota; class Alphaproteobacteria; order Sphingomonadales; family Sphingomonadaceae; genus Erythrobacter. Next base: position 1,525 of record JAIYAL010000024.1, on the reverse strand, counting down.
TATTTGTGCCCGCCGCGCCTTGCGCGCAAGCCCGTTCGGCGCAAACTGCGGTGCGGGCGGCGCAAGTCCGGCTTGCGAAATGTAACAACATAACATATGTGCCGAACGCAATATGACCCCTAACGCTCTGCCTCCTTCGAGTCGAACCTCGCTGCGCCGTCGGCTCGATCAGATCGGAATCGGCCTCGCCGGGCTGTGCGCAATCCATTGTCTTGCGACCCTCGTTGTGATTTCGGCGCTCGGCCTTGGCGGGCACTTCTTCCTTTTTGATCCCGCCATTCACCGTATCGGGCTCGGTCTGGCGCTTGCTGTCGCTGCAATCGCGATCGGCTGGGGCCTGCTGCGGCACGGCCGCATCCTGCCCTTCGGAATCGCGCTTGGCGGTCTGACGCTGATGGCGGTCGCCCTAGTGGTACCGCACGGGGCGAACGAGTTTCTGCTGACGCTCGCAGGCGTTGCACTGGTCTCGCTTGGTCACCTGCTGAACCTGCGCGCCGCGCCCTGAGCGCCCGCCTGCCAAAACCTGCGGTTGCACCCTTTGTCCGAGCGCTTATGTCACGCGCCATGACGAAGAGCATCACCCTGAACGGCGCCCCCCACCGCTCCGCCGCTGCCACCATCGCCGATCTGGTGCGCGAGCTTGAACTTGTGCCCGAGAAGGTCGCGGTCGAGCGCAATGGCGAAATCGTGCCGCGCTCAACGCTGGAAGATGCGCCGCTGGCCGCGGGCGATACGCTCGAAATCGTGCACTTTGTGGGCGGCGGCGATCATCTGGGCGACAGCTGGACTGTCGCAGGCCGCACCTTCCGCTCGCGGCTGATCGTCGGCACGGGCAAGTACAAGAGCTTCGAGCAGAATGCGGCGGCCGTGGAAGCCAGCGGCGCTGAGATCGTCACGGTCGCGGTGCGGCGCGTGAACGTCTCCGATCCCAAGGCGCCGATGCTGACCGACTTCATCGACCCCAAGAAAATCACCTACCTCCCCAACACCGCAGGCTGCTTCACCGGCGAGGATGCGGTGCGCACCCTGCGGCTGGCGCGCGAGGCGGGGGGCTGGGATCTGGTCAAGCTCGAGGTGCTGGGCGAGGCGCGCACGCTCTATCCGGATATGCGCGAGACGCTGAAGGCGACCGAAGTGCTGGCCAAGGAAGGCTTCCTCCCCATGGTCTACTGCGCCGACGATCCGATTGCGGCAAAGCAATTGGAAGACGCAGGCGCGGCCGCGATCATGCCCTTGGGCGCGCCGATCGGCTCGGGGCTCGGCATCCAGAACCGGGTGATGATTCGGCTGATCGTCGAGGGCGCCAAGGTGCCGGTGCTGGTCGATGCGGGCGTGGGCACGGCGTCCGACGCGGCGGTCGGCATGGAGCTGGGCTGTGACGGCATCCTGATGAACACCGCCATCGCCGAGGCGAAAGACCCGATCCGCATGGCCCGGGCGATGAAGCTGGCGGTGGAGGCCGGGCGCGAGGCCTACCTCGCGGGCCGCATGGCGCGGCGGATGTATGCCGATCCCAGTTCGCCCC
>JAIYAL010000045.1 GCA_027489095.1 Erythrobacteraceae bacterium | reverse complement strand
GGCCATGCCTGCGCCGAGGCCTTGGCCGAGGCGAGCACTTGAAACGCGCCGAGGCCTTGGCCGAGGCGAGCACTTGAAGCGCGCCGAGGCCTTGGCCGAACGCGAAGCGTGAAGGACAACGCCCGCCCGGATGGGCGGGCGCTGCCTAAACATCAGAACAATTTCCGCAGGTCGATGCCCACGTAAAGGCCCAGCGGGTCGATCACGAAGGGCTGGTAGTTGATCGGCGTGATGCCGTTCGAATCGCGCACCTTGCGCTGCGCGTCGAAGACGTTGTCGGCGACCAGGCTGATCCGCAAGTCCTTGAAGACGCCTTCGTTCTTGCCGGTGATTTCGCCCATATTGGCGAAGATCCGCAGGTTGAAGGTGACAATGTCATCAAAGAAGATGTCGGTGCTCCCCGGCAGGCCCGAGCCGTCAAGCCGGGTGGTGCCGGTGTAGATGCCCGACATGCGCAGGCCCATGCCCTTGCCGAACAGACCGGCCTCGATCCGGCTCGAATTGCGCGGCTGGCCGAAGGCGCCGGTCGCCTGCCCGTCAAGCTGATCGAGGGGCTGGAGGCCGGGCGCGATCAGGATCTCGTTGGCGAGCTCGATCGTGTGGGTGAGGTTGAAGAAATAACGCCAGCCCTGGAAGTTGCGTCCGCCCGCAAGCGGGTTGAACGCCGGCCCGCCCGCAGGCGCGCCCCCGCCGCCCGCTGCCGGAGCGCCGCCAGCACCCGCCGGGGGGGCTGCCGCGCAGAAGCGCTGCTGGAACTGGGCGATCGCCTCGGGCGGGATATTGCCATTGGCATCGCGCGAACGGTCGAGCGCCATCTTGATGAAGGCCGGATCAACCCCCGGCATTTCGGCCGAGACGTCCTCGCCGCGATCGATCTTGCCGACAAGCTCGGCAATCGCGGCGGCACCGTTCGGCCCGCAGGCACGTGCCCGGAAGGCAGCGAACTGCGGCGGCATCCCGCCCGGTGCAGCCTGAGCCGGAGCGCCCGGTGCACCCGGAGCGCCCGGCGCGCCGCCCATCATCGCCGGATCGATGCTGCAGATGCGGCTGCGGAACTGTGCGAGCCTGGCCGGATCGACCTTGCCGTCCGCGCCGCGCAACCGCGACAGCATCGGCGCGAGCTGCGCTGCATTGACGCCAGGGTACTCGGCGGAAATGTCGGCGCCGCTGTCCGCGGCAGCGGCCAGCTTCTCGAGGAAGACGAGGCCGTCATCGGCGCACAGGCGGGCGCGGAAGGCCATGAACTGCTCGCGCTGCGCAGCGCTCGGGGCGAAGCCGCCCCCGAAGCCGCCCGCACCAGGCGGGGGCCCGCCCGCGCCAGCTTGCGGAGCCGGAGCCGGAGCCGCGCCAGCCGCCGGAGGAGCCGCTGCGGGAGCCCCGCCGCCGCCGAACCCGCCCGGTCGTCCGCCGCCGCCGCCGAACCCGCCCGGTCGTCCGCCGCCGCCGCCCGGTCCGCCGAACCCGCCCGGGCCCCCGGCGGGCGCGCCGATGCTGCCGTTGGTCGAGAGGGTGAACTGCAGGCGGTCAGACTTGGTGTTGGCAAAGCTGACCGAACGCCGGTCGACCGAAGTCACGCGGCCGCTCGCATCACGCGTCACGCGCCCGGGGAAGGCCGCCTCGATGGCAGAGGTGATCTGCGGGAAGGCGCTGACCACATTGTCCGAACGGTTGCGGATGTATTCAACCGTCAGGCGCGTGTCCTTGATGAAGGGCAGCTCCCAATTGGCCGCAAACTTCCAGTCACGCTGCGTTTCGGCCGCGAGATCCGGGTTGCCCCCGGTTCTGACTTCGGCAAGCACGGTTTCGCCGCGCACGAAGTCGAACACCGGCACGTTCTGGTTGAAGATTTGCGGATTGCCGAGCGCCGCCAGCCCCGGTGCCACTTCGCGCCAGATATAGGTCGCCGACAGGTCAAGCTTGTCGAACGGCTTCCACGTCAGCCCCGCGTTCCAATCGCCCAGCACACCGAAATCGCTGAAGTCGTCGACGCCCGCCTGGAGGTTGAGCGTGAAGTCGCCCAGCGCATCGGCGAATTCGTCGCGGCGGCTGGTGAGCGGGACCACGAGGTTGACGCCGGTCGAAAGGTTGCGGCGCGTCAGCGTGGCACCAAGCGCCGAACGGGTGTCCGAGCTTTCGATCTGCTGCCAGTCGAGCCGCACGTCGAAGGTCGCCAGCACCTCGCCAGCCGGCAGGTTGCCGAGCCCGCCTTGCAGCGTATTGAGGGTCGATCCGTTGATGACGCGGCTGCGCGCCGTGTCGAAGCCGTTTGCGGTGTTGCCCGGCAGCGCGCCGGTGACCCCGAGCGTCCCGGCCAGCGCCGCGTTCTGGAACACGGCGAGTTGCTGCGGCGTCAGGCGCCGATCGATCTCGGTTTCGGTTTCAGTCAGAGAGGCATCGAAGGTGCTGGTCAGGCGGAAGGCATTGACCGGCTTGTTGAGCGAGCCCGCGGTGGAGATCGTGTCGGTCGACGTCCGCCGCGCCAGCGGAGACTCGGCGCCGAACGTGCGCAGCGTGCCTGCATCGCCCGGATTGCGGCGCAGCACCACGGTGTTGAGCCCGTCGAGGCTGCGGCTCTCGTTGCGCTGGTAGTTCAAGTTCGCGCTCAGCGAGGTTCCGCTGTTGATGATCGCCTTGGCCCACGAGACGTTGCCCTCGATCCCGAAGGTATCCGCAAGCAGGCTGCGGAAGCGCGCCGAATCGGGGTCGCCTGCCACGCCCGAGACCGAGCCCGGGGTCTGATCAATGCCGCGCTCCGCCTCGGTGAGCAGCGACGTATCATTGACCTCGATATTGGCGTTGATCCGCCCGCCATCGGCGATCTTCAGAATACCGAGCTGTTGTTCGGTGCGGCTGTAGCCGCCGCGCGTTGGCATCTCATATTCGAGATCGAGCTGCCGGTTGGAGTACTTGTCCTTGAGGATCAGGTTGATCACGCGGCGATCAGGCGGAAAGCCGAAACGCTGGGCGGTTTCCTCGGGGAACACCTCGACCCGCGCGAGCGCCTCGGGCGGGTAGTTGGCGAATTCGCGGAAGGAGCCAATCCGGATACCGTTGACCAAGATCACCGGCATCCCGCCGCCGCGCCCGCGCGCCGATCCGGTACGTGCACTGATCTGGGCAATGAGATCGGTGATCGAGGTCACGCCCTCGCCAGCGATCTGGGTTTGGTCAAGCTGGAGGAGCGGCGCCTGATCGACGAACAGCTGGCCCTTGATGCGCCCGCTGCGAACCACGATCTCGCCTTCTATGGGCTCCGCCACATCCCCTTCGCTCACTTTAGCGGCGCCGCTGGCGCTTTCGGGTTCGTCGCTGTCGAGCGGGACTGCGGCGGGCTGCGGCTGCGCCAAAACATCATTGGCGACGAGCGGCATGGCCATCGCCAGACTGACAGCACAGGTGCCAGCGCGCAAAGCAGCGCGGGAAAGCGGGGAGAGGTTCATGGAGTCCCTTTAAGTTCAATTCGGTCAGAAGGGCGGCGTGTTACCGTTCCCAAACGGGCCATCATGTTACGGCGTTCGCCGCAACGCAAATGCGAGGCTCTGGCTGAACAGAACCTGCGCGTTGATCCGAGGATCGAGCCCCTAACGCACGAGCCTTCCCTTTTGGTTCCCGCATCGCTAAAGCGCAGCCGCTGATCGACGGGCGTATTGTGCGCCGCACCCAACACGAAGGAATTACATGGCCAAGGAAGAACTCCTCGAAATGCGCGGGCGCGTGGTGGAACTGTTGCCCAATGCGATGTTCCGGGTGGAGCTTGAAAACGGCCATGAAGTGCTCGGCCACACCGCGGGCAAGATGCGCAAGAACCGCATCCGCGTGCTGGTAGGCGATGAAGTGCTGTGCGAGCTGACGCCCTATGATCTGACCAAGGCGCGCATCACCTACCGCTTCATGCCGGGTCGCGGCGGCCCCGGCCCGCAGTAATTGTCTGCGGCCCAGATGGGCGCAGCTCACCTGACACTGGCATCGGCATCACCCCGGCGGCGCGAGTTGCTTGCGCGCCTCGGCGTTGCGCCTGACGCCGTCGTCCCTGCCGATATCGACGAAACCCCGCTCAAGACCGAGCTTCCCCGCGCCTATGCTTTGCGCATGGGTAGAGAGAAGGCGCTTGCAGTCGCGGCGCCCGGCTTCGTGCTGGCGGGCGATACGGTGGTGGCGGTGGGCCGCCGCATCCTGCCCAAGACCGAAACGGAATCCGAAG
>JAIYAL010000184.1 GCA_027489095.1 Erythrobacteraceae bacterium | reverse complement strand
TCTCACCGGTCAAGCGGCTGAAGATGAGGTCGGAGCACTTGTGCGCCGCGCGCCGCCAGTCGCCGGGCGCGACCACCCAGCCTTCACGCACGAGCTGGTTCTTGAGCGCGACGTCGTAGAGGTAGCAGCCGACCACCAGCTTGCCGTCGTCGCGCGCGCGGACGTATCCCTGCACCAGCATTTCGGCGCCCTTGCCGCTCCAGGTGTCGTAGGTGGGCGCGGTGATTTGCGGGAAGCCGGGCTGCGGCAGGCTGTCGGGGCCGACCGGCTTGAACAATCCGTTGTTGCGCAGGTTGGCAGTGATCACCCGCGAAATCTCTCGCCCCAGCGCGCCGGTGCCCGCCTCGTTGGCAGGCGTTGGCCGGTCGCGGTCGGTGGCGAAGGCGGGGATGGCGATGCCGATGTCGGACCACGCGCTTTCATCGGTGACGGTGCCGCGCAGTGGGCCGCCGTCGTCCTCGCCTTCGACCTGCGTTTTTTCGACCGGCTGGTCGGTGCCGATCGGCGCGCCGAGATCCTGCGCGGCCAGTGGGCTGGCCAAGGCCGCGGCGCAGAGGAGCAGGATAAGTGTCTTGGTCATGTCACAGCCTTCGGTCGAATTGCCACTCGAGCGCTTTCCAGCGATCGTAGAACGGGTCGGGAAGATTGAAAGGCGCCGCGCGCTGCACCGCCCGGATCGCGCGCTCGCAATGCAAACCCGCCTGCGGGCGATTGCTGGCTGTGATGCTCGAAGGCGCGGTGCGGCAGCGCGGGGTGCCCTTGAGCGTGCCGTCGGGATTGAGCTCCCAGCTGACCGTCGAGACGAGCAGTTCGGCATCGAGGCCTGAGGGCGCGCTCCAGTTGGGGCGTAGCTGGCGGGTGATCGCGCTTGCCAGCGCGGCGCGCTCTGCGGCGCCGAACTTGGCCGCCGGGGCGCGGGTTTCCTGGGTGGTCGTCGACGAGCCCTTGCCCTCGAGGAAGTCGTCGCCGATCCGGCTCCCGCCACCGCTCTTGGGCGTGGTCTTGGGAGGGGTTGTGGCAGCTTGTCTGGGCGGAGTGCGATCCGGGCGCGAGCGGTCGCGGGCCGGCGCGGGCTGGCTGGCCGCGGTGCGCACCGCCGGCTTGGGAGGCGAAGGCTGGACGCGCGCGGCAGGCTGAGGCTTGGCGGTTTCGGGCGAAGGCGCAGGATTGTCGTCGAGCGTCGGCGCGATCGAGGCGCGGCTTTCGGACACGGGGTCGGGCGCGGCGGCCTCAAGCCCGACCTCGGTGGTCAGGCTCACCGTCATACGCTCGGGGAACACGGAAACCTCACTGCGCACCGCCTGCATCAGCAGAACGGCCACCAGCGCGCCGTGCAACACGATCGCGGCGGCAAGGCCGATTGTCTCGTCGTTACGGAACGCTCTGTCTCCCATCACCAGTCCCGGCCTATGGCGGCGTAACTGAACCGTCGGTGACCAGCGAGATCGAAGTGAATCCGGCGCGGCCGAGCTCTCCCATCACCGCCATCACCCGTCCGTAATCCAGCGCGCGGTCACCGCGCAGCACGATCAGTGGAGGCTCGCCCCCGCGATCGAGCGCCGCCAGCGCCGCAGGGAGCCCGCCTGCGGGCACCGCCGCGTCCTCGATATAGATCGTGCCCGCGCGGTCAATCGAGACCGTGATCTGATCGGGCTTCTCCTCGACCGCAGCAGCGCGGCTTTCGGGCAGTTCAACCGGCACCCCGACCGCAGGCAGCGTCACCGTCACCATGAAGATGATGAGCAGCACCAGCATCACATCGACCAGCGGGGTGACGTTGATCTCGGACATCGCCGCGCGGCGGGTACGCTTGCCCCGCCCCCGACGCGAAGAGGAAGACATACCCATGCCCATCAGGCGCGGTCCAGCTCGCGGCTCAACCCCATGTGGAGCTTGTCAGCAAAGCGCTGGAGCCCCGCTTCGTAGCGGTCGACCGCCCCGCCGAAGCGGTTGAAGGCGATCACCGCGGGGATCGCGGCGAACAACCCGATGGCCGTCGCGAACAGCGCTTCGGCAATGCCGGGGGCGACCACCGCGAGACTGGCGCTTTGCTGCGCGCCAATCTGGAAGAAGCTGTTCATGATCCCCCACACCGTGCCGAACAGGCCGACGAAGGGCGCAACGGAACCGACCGTGGCGAGGAAGTTGAGCCGGCCGGCAAGGTCGTCGGCTTCCTGGGCGATCTGGCTGTCCATCGCTGCGGCGATGCGCTGACGGGCGGCGTCGCGGTCAACCGGCTGCTTGGCCGTCGATCGCTTCCACTCATCGAGCCCGGCACCCGCGACCCGCGCGGCGGGTATGTCCTTCCTCGCCTGTTTGGTGAGCAGCCCCTCTCGGTCACGCTGTTCCCAGAAGTCGGCCTCGTAGGCCCGCGACTTCTTGCGCATCGCGCCGACCCGGAGGGAGAAGGAGACGATGATCATCCACACCCACACGCTGGCAAGGATCAGACCCACCATCACCGCCTGGACGATGATGTCGGCCTGCAGAAACAGGTCGACCGGATTGAGCCGCGTGGGGGCAGTTGCAGCGGCGCTGAGCAGGGCGAGCGTCACGGGTTCAGATGTCCTTGGTCAAGAAGATGGGGGTTCATGAAGGTCTGGAAGGCGTCCCGCCAGGCGGCGGGCTGACGGCGCGGGCGGCCATCGAGGGTGATGAAGCCGACACGCAGATGGGCCTCGCACAGCAATTCGTCGCCGCCGTGAGCGGGCCGGTGCGCTGTCTGGTGCATCCGGCACGAGGCCGCGCCCAGATCGGTGCAGCGGGTGGTGATGACCACGTCGTCGTCCAGCTTGGCAGGGCGCAGGTATTTCAGGTTCACCTCGGAGAGAGCATAGGCGCCCTCCCCACCTTCGATCGCAGCGCGCTGATCGATGCCGAGCAGGCGCAAGAGGTCGCTGCGCGCCCGCTCGAACCAGCGCAGGTAATTGGCGTGGTAGGTGATCCCCGACAGATCGGTGTCCTCGTAATAGACCCGCACAGCATAAAGATGCCGCGCACCGTCAAGGATGCCGCCGGGAGGGGTCGGAGAGGTCATGTGCTGCCACCTAGCCTAGCGGGGAATCCGTTGCAAAGGCCGGTGTTTGCCTTTCCTCGATTAACCGTGGTCGAACGAGGGCCGACCGGCGCTTCAGCGGCGCAAGATCATCGGCCCCAGCGGCTGCCCGCCGAAGATGTGGACGTGGAGATGCGGCACTTCCTGCCCGCCATGCGCGCCGATATTGGCAAGGAGGCGGTAGCCCGGCTCGACCAGGCCCTTCATGCGCGCCACTTCGCCCACCGCGCGAACGAAACCGGCAATCTCTGCGTCCGAGGCCTTGGCCGAAAAATCGTCCCAGCTGACATAGCGCCCCTTGGGGATCACCAGCGTGTGCACTTCGGCCTGCGGGTTGATATCCTCGAAAGCGAAAGCCCAATCGTCCTCGTAGACCGGCTTCGAGGGGATTTCCCCGCGCAGGATGCGGGCGAAGATGTTGGCGTCGTCATAGGGAAGGGTCGGGTCGATCGGCATTATTCGCTCCGGGCAGCTTTTTCGTCGAGGCCCGAGAGCCCCTCGCGGCGGTCGAGTTCGGCGAGCACGTGTTCGAGCGGCACGCCCTTCTCGGCGAGCAGCACCATGAGGTGAAACAGCAAATCGGCGGCCTCGCCCACCAACTCCTTCTCGTCCCCGGTGAGCGCCGCGATCACGGTCTCGGTCGCCTCCTCGCCCACCTTCTGCGCGATCTTGGCGAGCCCCTTGGCGTGCAGCTTCGCCACGTAGCTTGCCTCCGGCGAGGCGGTGAGGCGCTGGGCGATGGTCGCTTCGAGGCGGGTGAGGGTGTCCATGCAGGCCTTTTCGGTCAAACCCCGCGCGCGGGCAAGCCTGCGGCGCGAAGCGCGGCATGCGCCTCGGCGATGGTGTGGTGGCCGAAGTGGAAGATCGAGGCGGCGAGCACTGCGCTGGCGTGGCCCTTGGTGACGCCCTCGACGAGGTGATCGAGGCTCCCCACCCCGCCGCTGGCGATCACCGGCACGCTGACCGCGTCCGCGATTTCGCGGGTGAGGTCGAGGTCGTAGCCCCGCTGCGTGCCGTCCCCGTCCATCGAAGTCACCAGCAACTCGCCCGCGCCAAGCCCTGCAACCTTCAGCGCATATTCGACCGCATCGATCCCGGTCGGCTTGCGGCCGCCGTGGGTGAAGATTTCCCAGTTCCCGCGCGGCGTGCGGCGCGCATCGACACTCGCGACGACGCACTGGCTGCCGAACCGCTCGGCGATCTCGCCCACCAGTTCAGGCCGGGCGACAGCGGCGGAGTTCACCGCCACCTTGTCCGCCCCCGCCAGCAGCAGCGCCCGCGCGTCATCCGCGCTGCGCACCCCGCCGCCGACGGTCAGCGGCATGAAGCACACCTCCGCCGTGCGCCGCACCATGTCGAGCAACGTCCCGCGCCCTTCGTGGCTGGCGGAAATGTCGAGAAAGCACAGCTCGTCCGCCCCCGCCGCATCATAGGCGCGCGCCTGCTCGACCGGATCGCCCGCGTCCTTGAGGTCGACGAAGTTGACGCCCTTCACCACGCGGCCATCGGCCACATCGAGACAGGGGATGACACGGATGCGGACGGTCATCGCACCCGGGCCTCCGCTCTTTGGCCCATCGCAATCGCCGCCGCCAGATCGAGCCGCCCTTCATACAGCGCGCGGCCCGTAATCACCCCCTCGATCCCCTCATGCGCGTGAAGCGCAAGGATATGGATGTCGTCGAGGCCCTTCACGCCCCCGCTGGCGATCACCGGGATATCGACGCGGCGCGCCAAATCGACGGTCGCCTCGATGTTCACGCCCTTCAGCAACCCGTCGCGGCCGATATCGGTGAACAGCAGCGAGGCGACGCCCGCATCCTCGAAGCGGCGGGCGAGGTCGGTGACGGGGACGTCGGAGACTTCCGCCCAGCCCTCGGTCGCGACCATGCCGTCCTTGGCGTCGACCGCGACGACGATGCCGCCTTCCCACTCGCGCGCCATGTCTTTCACGAATTCGGGTTTCTTGAGCGCCGCCGAGCCCATCACCACCCGCGCGACACCGAGGTTGAACCAGCCTTCAACCGCCGCTGCATCGCGGATGCCGCCGCCGAGTTGGACATAGCCGGGGAAGGCCGCGACAATCGCTTCGACCGCCGCCCGGTTGCGGCTTTCGCCTGCAAAGCTGCCGTCGAGGTCGACGACGTGGAGATGCTCGGCCCCGGCTTGCGCGAAGATCAGCGCCTGCGCGGCGGGATCATCGCCGTAGACGGTGGCGCGGTCCATATCGCCTTCGGAAAGGCGCACGACCTGGCCGTCCTTCAGGTCGATGGCGGGGAAGATGATCACGGATACCACTCCAGAAAGCGCCGGAGCGTCGCCAACCCATAGGCCTGGCTCTTTTCCGGGTGGAACTGCACGCCGACGATATTGTCGCGCGCGAGGGCGGCGACCAGCCCCTCGCCATGGTCGGTCATCGCCGCAACGTCACGTGGATCGTCGGCGACGAAGTGGTAGGAGTGCAGGAAATAGGCCTCGCCCTCCTCGACCACTGCGTGCCCCTTCGTGTGGGGCAGCATGGCGACATCGTTCCAGCCCATGTGCGGCACCTTGATAGCGGGATCGGTCGGCTGGATCAGCCGGACCTCGCCCGGCACCCAGCCGAGCCCTGGCGTCTCGCCGTGCTCCAAGCCGCGGTCAG
>JAIYAL010000106.1 GCA_027489095.1 Erythrobacteraceae bacterium | reverse complement strand
TTCCAGCGCGCTGGCCAGCTGCGGCTCGCGCTGGCTAAGCGCATCGAGGTCGCCGCGCAATTTTTCGGCGCTTAAGCCCACTCCCAATTTCCTTATCTTGCACTGGCCCCGAGACTACCTTAGCAGCCGCTTTCGCACTCTCACAGCGCATGTTCTTGCGCCCAAGCCCAAAAAGGAACTCCGATCCATGCCCAGACTGGTCGTCACCAACCGCGAAGGCGCCACCAGCGAGATCACCGTCGAAGACGGCCTCACCGTGATGGAAGCGATCCGCGACAATGGCTTTGACGAGCTGCTGGCGCTGTGCGGCGGGTGCTGCTCGTGCGCGACCTGCCACGTGGTCATTGACCCGGCCTTCGCCGACAAGTTGCCGAAGATGAGCGAAGACGAGGACGACCTGCTCGAATCCTCCGATCACCGCGCGGCGACCTCGCGCCTGTCGTGCCAGATCCCGTTCACTGCGGATCTCGACGGGTTGCACGTCACGATCGCTCCGGAAGATTGATTTCAGGCGGGGCGAGGGGCCAAGAGCGGGCTACCTCCGGTGGACGCTGACCTCGCCCGCTTCCTGCGCGACGAGTTGGGCCATGCGCCCGAGGGCACATCGGCCGGCCCTTGGGCCGTGCGCGGGCCCGTATGGCTGTGGCAGGGTAGCGACGGCGCGCCCGCCAAGGGAAGCTGGTATTTCCTCACCATCGACGGCGAGACCGCGCAAGCGATCCGCGCGCAGGCGGTGAATGCCGCCGCCTGGGGCTCGGTCTATGTCGAGGCGACGATCGGCGGGACGACATGGCGCACTTCGCTGTTCCCCTCCAAGGCGGTCGGCGGCTGGCTGCTGCCCTTGAAGGCGATGGTGCGCAAGGCCGAGAAGCTGGCGGAGGGCACGGTGGTCGAGGCGGTGCTGGCGCTGCCAACCTAGCCCAAGGACTTCAGCGTTGCGGCGCGCGGCCTGAGCGCTTACCTTTCTCTCCATGAACATCACCCAGCCTTTTGGCGACACGCTCGCGCTTATCGGCAACACGCCTCTCGTCCACCTTGCCGGCCCCAGCGCGGCGGCGGGATGCGACATCTGGGGCAAGTGTGAATTCGCCAACCCCGGCTCATCGGTGAAGGACCGCGCGGCCTTGTGGATCATCCGCGATGCCGAGGCGCGCGGGGAGTTGAAGCCCGGCGGCACGGTGGTCGAGGGGACGGCGGGCAACACCGGCATCGGCATCGCGCTGGTCGCCAATGCGCGCGGCTACAAGACGATCATCGTCATGCCCGACAACCAGTCCAAGGAGAAGATGGACACGCTGCGGGCGCTGGGCGCCGAGCTGGTGCTGGTGCCGCCCACCAAGTTTTCCGACAGCGGCCATTTCGTCCACACCTCCCGCCGGCTGGCCGGTGAGACGCCGGGCGCGGTGTGGGCCAACCAGTTCGACAACATCGCCAACCGCCGCGCCCATATCGAGAGCACCGCGCCGGAAATCTGGGAGCAGACCGGCGGGCGGCTTGACGGCTTCACCTGCGCGGCGGGCACGGGCGGGACGATCGCGGGGGTGGGCCTCGGATTGAAGGCCTTCGACGAGAATATCCGCATCGCGCTCACCGATCCGCATGGCGCGGCGCTCTACAGCTATTATGCCCACGGCGAGCTGAAAGCCGAAGGCTCCTCGGTCGCCGAAGGGATCGGGCAGGGGCGCATCACCGCCAATCTCGAAGGCGCGCCGATCGACACGCAATACCGCATCTCGGACGAGGAGGGCCTCGTCTGGGTCGAGCGGCTTCTGAAACAGGAGGGCCTGTGCCTCGGCCTGTCCTCGGGCATCAATGTTGCAGGCGCGGTGGCGCTGGGCCGCGAACTGGTCGCCGAGGGGCGCGAGCGGCCTCAGGTGGTGACGATCCTGTGCGACACGGGCTTTCGCTACCTCTCGACGCTGTACAACGCTGATTGGCTGGCTGCGAAGGGCCTGCCGGTGTTTGGTTGGCTGGCGCAGGCGCCGGTGCATGGCGTGGGATCGGCGGCATGAGCCGGCTCTCCCTGCGCGAACGGCTGCTGCGGATGAACCAGCGCAGCCTGTTCACCCCGGCCGCCGCCGAAGTCGCCGCCGAGGAGGATATCTCCACCACCGGCCTCGCCCGCATCGAGGCGGTGCAGCGGCTTCAGGTCGGGCTGTTCGGGATCGGCGCGATGGTGCTGCTCGTGGGGCTTGCGAGCATCATCGGCGGGCAGGCGGAAAAGACCGATCGGCTCGCCGTGCCCGAGGCGGCGCCGACCACCGAGCCGGGCGCGCCCGCAGCGCAGGCCAATCCGCTCGCCGATGCCGGCGTGGTGCCTGACATCGCCGCCCAATCGAGCCCTTCGCCGAGCGCTGGGCCCGGCCCCGCAGCGCGCGACCTTCCTGCGCCGGGCCAGGGTGCGCCGGGCAATGCCGCCCCGCAGCAATAGGCTTCGCGCCGCCGCCCTCGCTGTCGCGGCTGCGGGCCTCGCGATGCTGAGCGCGTGTGACGGCGGGGTCTCCCCCAGCGCCTCCAGCGGCGACCCGAACGGTGGGAGCGCTGCGCAGGCGAAGCTGGGCCTGATGAGCAGCTTGCCGCTGATCTGGCCGCTCGGCGCCGATGTCGATGCGATCGCGGCGGGCCGCGCCGAGACCCCTTGGCAGAGCGCGGCGCTAGGGGGTGACTACACGCTCGTGCCGCTCGATACGCTCTCGCCCATTCCCGCCCTGTCCCCGGATGGGCCCGACACCGATCCCTTGCAGGGACTGTCGCGGCTGGCGGTGATCCAGCCGCGCGGGCTTTCGCCTTCGGACAATGTCGCGCTCGATCAATGGGTGAGGGCCGGGGGGCGACTGCTGCTGGTGCTCGATCCGATGTTGACCGGCGACTACGACCTGCCGCTTGGCGATCCGCGCCGTCCGGTCGATTCTGCACTGATCCCGCCGGTGGTGGGGCGCTGGGGGATGAAGATCAGCTTTGGCGTCCACGAGACCGAGGAGGCCTACTACGGTACCGATATCATGCCGGGGGGAACCAAGCTGCCGCTCGCCTATCCGGGCCGGATCGACCTGCTCCCCGGCGCAGGGAAGGCTTGCGTGCGGCACGCGGCCACGATCGCCATCTGCCGGGTGGGGAAGGGGCGGGTGACGATGATCGCCGATGCCGCGTTGTTCGAGCATCCCGAATTCGCCGGAGAGGGCGGGAGGGGGCTTCGTGCGGTTGTGCGCCAGGCGCTCGATTAGGGCTCTGCGGGAAATCACGGGAACCAGAGACTCAGGGTCTCCGAGTCCCGACGGGAAATTACGGGAAAAGGGCCCCCGGAGCCGGTTTTGCGGGGGGTTTGCTGACGAACCAGGCATTGGCTGGCGCTCGACAAAAGGTGTGATATTTTATATATATCATGCACTTATCGACTCTTCCCCTAAAATCCCGTAAAAAACCCTTCCATCTCCGCGCCTTCCCCGATAAGACCGGGGGCCATCAGACATGCCTGTATGTCTTGCGTCCGGATCGTGGGTCCGGCGCATCCGGTCGCGCGCCTGCGTCCGGGGCAGGGAAGGCATGTCCGGGGGAGTTCGAGCGGGTCATTGGTCGCGGAGCGCCGTCAAGGCGCACCGCGCGGGGAAGAGGGGATTGCAGGCACGTGTCTGCTTCGAGAGGATATAATGGCCAAGCTTACTCGCCTGCGGGCGAGAAGGGCCGTTTTGTCCTTCCTCCGGCCTTCCGCAAGGCGGTCAAGGAAAGTTCGGGCGGCAGCCGCACCTTGTGCCTTGCCGCGCATGGCAAGTATGAATGCCTGATCGGGTACGGCACCTCGCGCATCGACGAGCTCGCCGAGCAGCTGGATCTCGAACATAAGAACGCCATCGCGATGCGCGACGCCGAGTTCGATCGCGATGCGCGCGCCGGCCAATTGTTCACCTATGAAGAGCTGCCTTTTGACGATAGCGGGCGGTTCGTCATGCCCGAGCATCTGCGCGAGCTTGGCAAGGTCGAAGACGGGCTGTTCTTCCAGTCGGCGGGTGCGTTTTTCTTCGTCTGGGCCCCGGACGAGCTGATGCGCATGGGGGCGCAGTTCAAGGCCGCGCAGATCGCCTGCAGGCGGCTGATGGCCTCCGCCAAGAAGGGAGGCGCGGCGGAATGAGCCAGGACGCCCCCCATATCCCGGTGCTGCTCAGCGAGGTCGTCGCCGCGCTTTGCCCACGCCCCGGCATGACCATCATTGACGCGACCTTCGGTGCGGGCGGCTATACCGCCGCATTGCTTGAGGCCGGGGCAAGCGTCCACGCCTTCGATCGTGACCCGGACGCCATTGCCGCGGGCGGGGCGCTGGCGGTGCGTTTTGACGGCCGCCTCGCGCTCCACCCCGCGCGCTTTTCCGCGATGCGCCACGAGCTTGCCGCGATCGGCGTGACCCAGGTCGATGCCGTCGTGATGGACATCGGCGTGTCCTCGATGCAGCTCGACCAAGGCGACCGGGGCTTTGCCTTCATGCATGACGGCCCGCTTGACATGCGCATGAGCCGGGACGGGGAAAGCGCCGCCGATTTCCTCAATACCGCTGACGAGGAAGCCATCGCAGATGTGCTCTACCGTTACGGCGAAGAGCGCCAGTCGCGCCGCGTTGCCCGCGCCATCGTCGCCGCGCGCCCGCTTGTCACCACCGGCGAGCTTGCCCGCGTGGTGCGCCGCGCTCTGGGCCACAAGCCGCACGACAAGAAGGATCCGGCGACCCGCACCTTCCAGGCGGTGCGCATCCATGTGAACGACGAATTGGGCGAGCTTGAAGCCGGGCTGGCCGCTGCCGAGGCGCTGCTCGCGCCGGGCGGGGTGCTGGCGGTGGTGAGCTTCCACAGCCTCGAAGACCGCATCGTCAAGCAGTTCCTGCGCGCTGCCAGCGGCGCGGGCCGCTCGGTCTCGCGCCACCTGCCCGGGGAAATCCAAGGGCCCCCGCCCACCTTCGCGCAAGTTTCCAAGGCTATCCGCCCATCCGAGGACGAGATCGCCCGCAACCCGCGCGCCCGTTCGTCCACCTTGCGCCACGCCGTGCGCACCCAAGCAGCCCCGAGGAGCCTCGCCGCATGATGAACAGCTCACAGGCCCGTTCGCTGGGTTGGGCCGCAGTCCTTGCGACCTGCCTCGCGGCCGTGACGGTGCTCAGCTTCAAGGTTCACGCGGTGCGCAGCGAAGTGTTGCTGGCCGAACGCCAGCTCATCACCTTGAAGCGCGAAAAACTGCTCCTCGAAACCGAGTTCGAGACCCGCGCCAGTCAGCGCCAGCTGGCCGAGTGGAACCAGGTCGAGTTTGGCTACGGCGCGCCGCGTGCCGGGCAGTTCCTCGATGGGGAGCGCCAGCTGGCGAGCCTTGGCGAGGTGCGCGGGCCTGACGCTCCCGCGCCGATCCGCCTCGCACGGGCCGACAGCGATGACGCCGCGACGCTTGCTGCCGCCGCCGATGCGCCGATGCGTTCACCGGTATCGGGCGCGAAGGTCACGCTTGCCTCGGCCTCCGCTGAAAAGGGCGCGGGCGCGGTCTTCGCCCAGGCCTTCGGCGACTTCCTGATCGAGGCCTCGCCGATCCGCCCTGCCAAGGCCGAAACGCCGCGCCCGTCAAAGGCGCTCGCCGCCAAGGGTTTGGGCGAATGAACGCGCTGGCGGTTCGTCATGCTTCTATGGCCGCCTCTCTGACTGCACCCCTGACGGCAAAGGCCGCCAGCCCCGTCATCCCCGCCGGCCGCCTGCCGAGCCTGACCTTGCGCAGCCAGCTGCTGTGGGCGGCGCGCGTGCGGGTGCTGTGGCTGCTTGTCGGCTTCGCGCTGGTCGCGCTGATCGCCTTGCTGCGGATCGCCTCGCTCGGATTTATCGGTAACGCGCCCCAGCGCACCAGTATCGAAGAGGCGCTGCTGCCGCCGCGCGGCGAGATCACCGATCGCAACGGCGCCCCGCTGGCGCGCGCTTACCCCGCCTATGCCTTGCGGCTCAACCCCGAGGCGATGGGTGACAGCGGATCGCCACTGGTGCGCAGCCCGCAGGATGTGGCGCGTCAGCTGAAGGCGATCTTCCCCGATATCGACGAGGCGCGCATGGCCAAGCGCCTTGCCTCTGGCAAGGCCGGCTACCTGCGCCGCCGCATCCTGCCCGAGGAAGCCAACAAGGTCTTCGCGCTGGGTGAGGTCGCGCTCGAAATCCCGCGCGAGACCGACCGCTTCTACCCGCAAGGCACGCTCGCCGCGCATGCGCTGGGCTATGTCGCCAACACCGAGGATTTCAAGGGCGGCCAGATGGGGATGGAGCGGGTGCTGAACGATCAGCTCTCCGACGCTGCCACGCGCGGTACTCCGGTGGCGCTATCGCTTGATGTGCGGGTGCAGGGCGCGCTGGAGGACGAGCTGCGGCGCGGGATGCTGGCGACCAATGCGGTCGGCGCCGCCGGAATCGTGCTCGATGTTGATACCGGCGAGGTGATGGCGATGGCCTCGCTCCCCGATTTCGATCCCAATGCCATTCCTGCGGGCGGGGCGCCCAACGTCCTCAACCGTGCAACCAATGGGGTCTATGAGCTGGGATCGACCTTCAAGCCACTGAGCATTGCGGCGGCGATCGATGCCGGGGTCGTGCGCGATCTGGGCAAGGCCTGGAAGGCCGAGCCGGTCGAGATGGCGGGACGCACAATCCGCGACCAGCATCCCAAGGGCTCGAGCCTCAACGTGCCGCAGGCGCTGGTCTATTCGTCAAACACCGTCACCGCGCGGGTCGCCGATGCACTCGGCGCGGAACGTCTGCGCCGGACGATGCTTGATCTGGGTATGGACCGACGCCCGTTCATCGAACTGCCCGCCCGGGGCAAGCCGCTGTGGCCCAAAGGGCCATGGAGCCGGATTACCAACATGACGGTAAGCTACGGCCACGGCCTCAACGTCACGCCGCTGCACTTGGCCTGCGCCTATGCGGCGATGGTCAATGGCGGGATCTGGCGTCCGGCCACATTGAGGCGGCTTGATCCGGCCAATGTGCCGCGCGGACGGCGGGTGTTCAAGGAATCGACATCTTCGAAGATGCGCCAGATGCTGCGCATGATCTCGCTCTATGGCACCGGCAAGAGCGCCGATGCCCCCGGTTACCGGGTGGGCGGCAAGACCGGTTCAGCCGACAAGAATGAAAACGGGCGCTATTTCAAGGACCGGATCGTTTCCTCCTTCGCCGCCGCCTTCCCGATGGACGCGCCGCGCTATGTGGTGGTGGTGGTGGTCGACGAGCCCAAGGGCACCGTGGCGTCGAGCTTCCAGCGGACTGCCGCTTTCACATCGGCACCGATTGTCGGCAGGCTGGTGCCACGCATCGGCCCGATGCTCGGTATCCAACCCGACGACACGCGCGATGTCGACATCTCCGATCTGCGCTCGCTCGTGGACAAGGGCGGCGCCCAATGAGGCTGGGCGAGCTTCTGACAATTGCCGGGTTGGCGGATCAGGGCGAGCGCCCAGAAGGCCATGCCGTCACCGGCTTTGCCATCGACCACCGCAAGGTCGCGCCGGGCACCGTGTTCGGCGCGTTTCAGGGCGCGGCGGTCAATGGTGAGGACTTCATCCCGGCCGCGATCGAAGCTGGCGCGATCGCCGTCGTCGCCCGGCCCGAGGCGGTCGTTGAGGGCGCGCTGCACATCGCCGACGCCAACCCGCGCCGCGCCTTCGCGCGCCTCGCCGCTGGCTTCTTTGCGCCCTATCCTTCCACTATCGTCGCGGTGACCGGCACCAACGGCAAGACCTCTACCGTCGAGATGGCTCGCCAGATCTGGCGCATGGCGGGCGAGCGCGCAGCCAGCATCGGCACGCTTGGCGTCACCACGCCGGACGGCAGCGTTTCAACCGGGCTCACCACCCCCGATATCGTCACCTTCCTTGCCAACATGGCGGGTCTGGCGCGCGAGGGCGTCACCCATGTCGCCTACGAAGCCTCAAGCCACGGGCTCTCGCAATATCGCAACGAGGGGCTGACCCTCGCCGCATCGGCCTTCACCAATTTCAGCCGCGATCATCTCGACTACCACGGCACGATGGAGGCCTACTTCGCGGCCAAGATGCGGTTGTTCACCGAGGTCGTCGCGCCCGGCAGTCCGGCTATAATCCATGACGCGGGCGAGGGTTCGGAATGGACAGCGCGCGCAATTGCCGCGGCCGAGGCGCGCGGCCTCAAGGTGCTGAGCGTGGGCGAGGGTGGCACCTTCCTGCGCCTCGTTTCTCGTGAACCCGGGCAGTTGGGGCAGGTTCTTGCCATTGCGTATGAAGGCGAGACGAGAAAGGTCAATCTGCCGCTGATCGGTGCCTATCAGGCCGCCAATGCGCTGGTCGCGGCGGGCCTTGCGATGGCGACCGGCGTTCCCGCCTCCAGTGTCTTTGATGCGCTCTCCCGGCTCCAGCCGGTGCGCGGGCGATTGGAGCGCGCCGCGCTCAATGCCGCCGGAGCGCCCGCCTATGTCGACTATGCCCATACGCCCGACGCGCTCGAAGCGGCCATCGCCGCGCTGCGCCCGCACGTGGCGGACGGGGGCCGGTTGATCGTGGTGTTCGGCGCGGGCGGGGACCGGGATACGGGCAAGCGCCCGGAGATGGGCGCGGTCGCCGCGCGCGCGGCCGATCTTGCCATCGTCACCGATGACAATCCGCGCAGTGAGAACCCCGCGAACATCCGCGCCGCGGTCCTTGCCGGAGCGGGGGGCAAGGCCCGCGACATCGGCGATCGCCGTGCCGCGATCAGCGCCGCAATTGGGGAAGCCGGACCGCGCGACATTGTGCTGATCGCAGGGAAAGGCCACGAGCAGGGTCAGATATTCGGATCAGGAGATCAGATGCGGATCGAAGCGTTCGACGATGTCGAAGTGGCGCGTGAATGTGCCGGGGCCAAGGACGGGAGTGCCGTTCAGTGAACGCGCCGCTTGCTCACCCGATGCTCCACCAATGGCCGGTCACCACCCGCGATGCGCTGCCGCTCGCGCTGTGGAGTGCGGCCGAAATCGAGGCTGCCACGGGCGGCATCGCCAGCCATGATTTCCAGGCTTCCGGCGTCGAGATGGACTCGCGCGATGTGAAGCCGGGCGATGTCTTCGTGGCATTGAAGGGCGAAGCGATGGACGGCCACCGCTTCATCGAAGCCGCCTTCGCCAAGGGCGCGGTCGCCGTCATCGTCGACCGCCCGGTCGATGGGCCGCACGTGCTGGTCAAGGACACCACGCAGGCGCTTCACGATCTGGCCCACGCCGCGCGCGACCGCGCGGTGGAAGCGGTGCGGATCGGGATCACCGGTTCGGTCGGCAAGACCGGCGTGAAGGAGGCGATCTTCGCCTGCCTCGATCGCGCCAGCCGGGGCGCGGCGCATCGCAGCGTGCGCAGTTACAACAACCATGTCGGCGTGCCGCTTTCGCTGGCCCGGATGCCCGCGCGCAGCCGGTTCGGCGTGTTCGAGATGGGGATGAACCACGAGGGCGAGATTGCGCCGCTGTCAGCCCACGCCCGCCCGCACGTGGCGCTCATCACCACCATCGCGCCTGCGCACATCGAGAATCTCGGCAGCCTTGAAGCGATCGCCGACGAGAAGGCGCAGATCTACACCGGCCTCGTCCCTGGCGGCGTCGCGATCGTGCCCGCCGACAGCGAGTGGGCCGAGCGGCTGATCGGCCATGCCAAGGCCTGCGGGGCGAAAGTGGTGACCTTCGGGCGCTCAGCCGATGCCGACGTGCGGCTGCTCGACGCGATCCCGGCAGCGGGCGGCGGCTCGCTGGTCACCGCCGACCTTGGCGACCGGCGCATCTGCTACACCATCGCCGAGCCGGGCGAGCACTGGATCGTCAACTCGCTGGGCGTCATGGCGGCGGTGCGCGCGGCGGGCGGCGACCTTGCCAGCGCGGGCCTTGCGCTTGCCGAGATGGGCGGGCTGAAGGGCCGCGGCGCGCGCCACACTGTCCCTGTCCCCGGCGGCACCGCTCTGCTGATTGACGAGAGCTACAACGCCAACCCCGCCTCGATGCGCGCGACCTTGAAGGCGCTGGCCGCCACCAACGCCACGCGGCGCATCGCGGTGCTCGGCGCGATGAAGGAGCTTGGTGACTTTTCCGAAGCCTTCCACCGCCAGCTTGCAGAACCGATCATCGAGGTGGGCGTGACCCACGCGATCCTGGTCGGCGAAGAGATGCGCGCGCTTGCGGACGAACTGGGGAAAGGTGGAAATCCCTTGCTTGGCAAGTCTCCCACCTTCGCGCATTGCGAAACACCTGCCGAAGCGATTGCGGCGCTTGCGCAATACGGTCTCGCCAAGGGGGATGCGGTGCTGGTGAAGGGTTCCAATTCGGTCGGATTGGGCAGGCTTGTGGCACATTATACCGAGGACGCCCGCGCGGGAGGCTGAGACCCGCAAGTCCGGGCACCAAAGGAAGATTGAATGCTCTATCTGCTTGCCGAGTGGCTTGGCTTCGAAGGCATCCTCAACCTGGTGCGCTACCAGAGCTTCCGCGCGGGCGCGACGCTGATGACCGCGCTGGTGATCGGCCTGATCATCGGCCCGCGCTTCATCAACATCCTGCGGGTGCGGCAGGGCAAGGGCCAGCCGATCCGCGAGGACGGGCCGCAGTCGCACCTCGCCAAGCGCGGCACGCCGACGATGGGCGGGCTGATGATCCTCGTCTCGCTGACACTCTCGCTGCTGCTCTGGATGAACCTTGCGAGCCCCTTCGTCTGGGCATGCCTGGCGGTGACCATCGGCTTCGGGCTGATCGGCTTCCTCGATGATTATGACAAGGTCACCAAGAACAGCCACGCGGGCGTGTCCGCAAGGGCGCGGCTGGCGGCGGAGTTTGTGGTGGCCGGGGTCGCTTCGTGGCTGATTGTCAGCCAGATCAACACCAACCTCTACCTCCCCTTCCTGACCGGGGTGAGCATTCCGCTGGGGCCGGCCTATTACGTCTTTGCCGCGATCGTCATCGTCGGCGCGGGCAATGCGGTGAACCTGACTGACGGGCTGGATGGCCTTGCGATCATGCCGGTGATCATCGCTGCGGGAACCTTTGCGATCATCTGCTATCTTGCCGGACGCGCGGATTACAGCGCCTATCTCGGCATCCCGCACGTGCCGGGCGCAGGCGATCTGGCGATCTTCTGCGCCGCGATCATGGGGGCGGGGCTTGCCTTCCTGTGGTTCAACGCGCCGCCTGCTGCGGTGTTCATGGGCGACACTGGTTCGCTGGCCTTGGGCGGCGCCTTGGGCGCGATCGCGGTCGCCTCGCATCACGAAGTCGTGCTGGCGATCGTCGGCGGGCTGTTCGTGCTCGAGGCGGTGAGCGTGATCGTGCAGGTCTTCTGGTTCAAGCGCACCGGCAGGCGCGTCTTCAAGATGGCCCCGATCCACCACCATTTCGAACAGCTGGGCTGGAGCGAGAGCAAGGTCGTGATCCGCTTCTGGATCATCGCCATTGTGCTCGCGCTGATCGGCTTGTCGACGCTGAAACTCAGGTAAGGGAGGGGCGGCCTGCGTGATCACCTCCCCCGCCTTTGCTGCCAAGCGTTACGCGGTGCTCGGCCTTGCGCGCTCGGGCGCGGCGGCGGCCGAGGCTTTGTTGGCGAGCGGGGCGGAGGTGATCGGCTGGGACCGCCAGCCCCATGCGCGCGAGGTGTTCGAGGGGCGCTGCCGGTTGATCGACCCGCTCGAGCTTGACCTTACCGGCTTTGCGGGCGTCGTGGTCTCGCCCGGTGTGCCATTGAACACCCACCCGATCGGCCCGCATACCTGGCAATATGGCCTGCCTGTGATTGGCGATATCGAGCTGTTCGCGCAGGCCCGCGCCAGCTTGCCGCCGCACCGCGTGGTCGGGATCACCGGCACCAACGGCAAGTCGACGACCACTGCGCTTACCCATCACATCCTCAAGACCGCGGGCGTGCCTTGCGTGATGGGCGGCAATATCGGCGACCCGATCCTCGGGCAGGAACCGCTCCCGGAGGGCGGCGTCTACGTGCTCGAATTGTCGAGCTTCCAGATCGACCTCACCTTCTCGCTCGATTGCGATGTCGCTGCGCTGACCAACATCACCCCCGATCACCTCGACCGCTATGCCGATTTCGCGAGCTATGCGGCGTCGAAAGAGCGGTTGTTCCAGATGCAGGCAGGCGGTTCCGCCGCGATCATCTGCGACGAGGATGCGCCGAGCCTCGCCATCGCCGACCGGCTGGCGGCGGCGGGCAAGCCGGTGACGCGGGTCAAGACCGCCGATCTCGCCGCGGCGGGTCTGGCCGAGGGGCGCTCGCTCTCTCTGGCGGGCCCGCACAATGCCCAGAACGCCGCCGTTGCGGTCGCCATCTGCCGCCGGCTCGGCCTGACCGATGCCGCAATCGCGGCTGGCCTTGCCTCCTATCGGGGTTTGCCGCACCGCATGGAGCGTGTTTGCGAGGCCAAGGGCGTCGCCTACATCAACGACAGCAAGGCGACCAACGCCGCCTCTGCCGCTCCGGCGCTCGCCGCGTTCCCGCCCGATCCCGCGATCAATGCGGGCGCCCCGCGCATCCACTGGATCGTCGGCGGCCTGCCGAAGGAGGACGGGCTGGGCGCCTGCGAAGATCACCTCGGCAATGTCGCGGCTGCCTATACCGTGGGCGAGGCCGGGCCGATGTTCGCTGACCTTCTGGAGGGACAGGTGAGGGTTGAACGCTGCGAGCTGATCAGCGAGGCGGTGCGCCGCGCGGAAGAAGTCGCGCGCCCCGGCGAGGTGGTGCTGCTGTCGCCCGCCTGCGCCTCCTACGATCAGTTCCGCGACTACGAGAAGCGCGGGCACCACTTCCGCCAGATGGTGGGCGTTATCACCGGTTGCGAGACCTGCGCGGCGGCGCCTGCCCGGAGTGCCCCGTCATGACCGCCCCGCTCTACAGCCCGGCCGCGCGCGGCGCCGGGAACTATCTCCCGCCCGTCCCCGTGGCGCGCCGCTGGGGCGACATCGTGCGCGTGTGGTGGCGCGAGATCGACAAGGTGCTGCTCGCGCTGATCCTCGCGCTGATGGCGGTCGGCATCGTCGCAGTGGCCGCTGCCTCGCCGGCGAGCGCCGAGCAGCTCTCGACGGCCAAGAAGCGGGTCGCCGACTTCATGTTCTTCCAGCGGCACATCGTCTTCCAGATGATGGGGCTGACGCTGATGATCGGCCTGTCCTTCCTCAATCGCGATCAGGCGCGGCGGCTTGGCATTCTGGTGGGCGGCATCATGCTTGCGCTGCTGTTCGTGGTGCCGATCATCGGCGAGGAGAAGAACGGGGCGCGGCGCTGGATCAATGTCGGCATGTCCTTGCAGCCCTCTGAGTTCCTGAAGCCCGGCTTCGCGATCATCTGCGCCTGGATCCTGAGCTGGCGTGCGCGCGATCCCGGCCTGCCGGTGATCTGGTATGTGAGCGGTTTCTTCGGCCTGATTGCGGGGCTGCTGATGCTCCAGCCCAACCTCGGCGATGCGATCCTGTTCGGCGGGATCTGGCTCGTCATGGTGCTGCTGGCAGGCGTGGCGTGGCAGCGCATCGCGGGCCTGATCGGAGCGGGCGCCGCAGGTCTGGTGCTCGCTTATCTGTTTTACGACAATGCCCGCCACCGGATTGATGGCTTTCTGGGAAAGGGCACCGCCTATGATCAGGTTGACCTCGCCCAGCGGACCATCACCGCAGGCGGGTGGAGCGGCACCGGCCTGTGGCTCGGCATCCGCAAGATGAGCCTGCCCGAGGCGCACACTGACTACATTTTCTCGGTGATCGGCGAGGAGCTCGGGCTGATCATGTGCGCAGGCGTTGTGCTGCTTTATTGCGCGCTGGTGATGCGCGCGCTGTCCCGGCTGGTGGGCGAGGACAACCTTTTCGCGCTGCTCGCCGCAGCCGGCCTCATCACCCAGTTTGGCGGGCAGGCGTTCATCAACATCCTCGTCAACCTCAAGCTGTTTCCCTCCAAGGGCATGACCTTGCCGCTGATCTCCTACGGGGGATCATCGACACTGGCGGTGTGCTTCACCCTTGGGCTATTGCTGGCGATCACAAGGCGCAATCCGTTCCTCGCCCGCGAGGGTACGGGGCTGCGTGATCTGATCGAACGCAAGGACACGAGCGCATGACCAGCGAACCTCGAACCGGAGCCTCACGCCACTACGTGCTCGCCGCGGGCGGTACTGGCGGGCACCTGATCCCCGCCTTCGCGCTCGCCGCCGAGCTTCACCACCGCGGCCACCACGTGGCGTTGATCACCGACGAGCGCGGCGCGACAATCCCCGGCAAGCCCACGTTTCTGCCGGTGCACGTGCTGCCCGCCGGGCGTTTCGGCAAGAACCCGCTCGGCTGGCCGGCGGCAATCCGCGCGGTGCTTGAGGGGCGCAGCATGGCGCTGCGCCTGTTCGAGAGCTTCGAGCCTTCCGCGATCGTCGGCTTCGGCGGCTACCCGGCGCTGCCCGCGCTGCTCGCCGCGACTGCGGTGAAGCTCCCCAGCGTCGTCCATGAACAGAACGCGGTGCTGGGCCGCGTGAACCGGCTGCTGGCCGGCCGCGTCGATGGAATCGCGACCTCCTACGAGGCGGTCGACCGGCTCAAGCCCAAGCACGCGCGCAAGGTTCACCTCACCGGCAACCCGGTGCGCGCCGAGGTGCTGGCCTTGCGCGAGCAGGATTTCCCCGCCTTCACCGAGGAGAGCCTGCTGCGCATCCTCGTCACCGGCGGTTCGCAGGGTGCGCGCGTCCTTTCCGAAGTCGTGCCCGATGGCCTCGCCATGCTGCCGACTGCGCTGCGCCAGCGGCTGCAAGTCACGCAGCAATGCCGGCCCGAGGATCTGGAAGCCGTGCGCAAGCGTTATGCCGAGCACGATATCCCCGCCGAACTCGGCACCTATTTTGAGGACATGCACGAACGGCTCGCCGGGGCGCACCTGTTCATCGGCCGCGCAGGCGCCTCGACGATTGCGGAGCTCACGGCTGTGGGTCGCCCCGCGATCCTTATCCCGCTGCCCATCGCCACCGATGACCACCAGGCGGTCAACACCCGCGAGATGGTGAAGGCCGGCGGCGCGCGGATGATCCGGCAGGAGGCCTTCCAGCCCAAGGAACTCGCCAAACAGATTCAGGCGATGGCGATGAACCCGCATAGCCTCGCCAACGCCGCGCACTGCGCCTTCAATTGCGGGCGACCCGACGCGGCGAAGGACTTGGCAGACCTCGTTGAGAGCATGAGCGGGATCGATCTGATGGACGTGATCCGCGTCGGCGAGACGAGCCCACGCGCTGCACAGAACGCCGCCCGTCCGCAGACCGCGCCGCGCAAGGCCGCAAAGGAGCGCGCAGACCAATGAAGGGCGTCGGCACCGATATCGGCACTATCCACTTCGTCGGCATCGGCGGGATCGGCATGTCCGGCATCGCCGAGGTGATGCACAACCTCGGCTACAAGGTGCAAGGCTCGGACATCGCGGAAGGCCCCAGCGTCGAGCGGCTGCGCGCGCGCGGGATCACCGTGCATGTCGGCCATGTGCGCGAGAACGTCGAAGGCGTTGCGGTGGTCGTCACCTCCACCGCGGTGCGCCGCACCAACCCCGAAGTCGCCGCCGCCTTGGAAGCGCGCATCCCCGTGGTGCGCCGCGCCGAAATGCTGGCCGAGCTGATGCGGCTGAAGTCCACCGTCGCGGTGGCGGGCACCCACGGCAAGACCACCACCACCAGCATGATTGCGACGGTTCTGGATGCGGGCGGGATCGACCCCACGGTCATCAACGGCGGGATCATCGAGCAATATGGATCGAACGCGCGGCTAGGCGACAGCGACTGGATGGTGGTCGAAGCCGACGAGAGCGACGGCTCCTTCCTCAGGCTCGACGGCACGATCGCGGTCGTCACCAATATCGATCCCGAACACCTCGATCACTACGGCGATTTCGACGGGGTGAAGCGCGCCTTCGTGGAGTTCATCCACAACGTGCCCTTCTACGGCGCGGCGGTGCTGTGCGTCGATCACCCGGTGGTGCAGGCGGTGATCGGCGATGTGCGCGACCGCAAGGTTGTGACCTACGGCTTCTCGCTTCAGGCCGACATCTGCGGGGTCAATGTCCGATCCGAGGATGGAGGCAATATCTTCGACGTGATCGTCCGGCAGCGCGGTCTGGAAGATCGCCGGATCGAGGGCGTGCACCTGCCCATGCCGGGGCGCCACAATGTCCAGAACGCGCTCGCCGCGATTGCGGTCGCGATCGAGATGGGCTGTTCGGACGCGGTGATCCGCACCGGCTTTGCCCGCTTCGGCGGGGTGCGGCGGCGCTTCACCAAGGTCGGCAGTATCGCGGTGGATGGCGGCGCGGTCAGCGTGATCGACGATTACGCCCATCATCCGGTCGAGATCCGCGCCGTGCTCGCTGCCGCGCGCGAGGCCGTGGGAGCGTCCGGGGGACGGGTGATCGCGGTCGCCCAGCCGCACCGCTATTCCCGCCTCAATGATCTGATGGACGACTTCCAGTCTTGCTTCGACCTTGCCGACATCGCCTATGTCGCGCCGGTCTACTCTGCGGGCGAGGAGCCGATCCCGGGCGTCGATCACGCCGCGCTGGTCGCGGGGATGAAGGCGCGCGGGCACCGCGCCGCGCGCGAAATCGCCGGGGCGGACGCGCTTGCCGAGGTGCTGGCGATCGAGATCCAGCCGGGCGACATGGTCGTGTGCCTCGGCGCGGGCGATATCACGCGTTGGGCTGCAGGCCTTGCCTCTGCCATCTCTGCCAGGCGAGGATCAGCATGAACCAGGCCGGTGACACCGATTTCTCCGGCAACGGCATGGCCCCGACCTGCGCGGTCGAAGGCGGGGTCTCTGCGCCCGTGCCGCTTGATGGGCTGCGCGGCAAGCTGACCTGCAAGGCCCCGCTCGCGCCCTATACATGGTTCAAGACCGGAGGCCCTGCCGACTGGCTGTTCGAACCTGCCGATCTTGATGACCTCAAGCTGTTTCTCGAACGGCTCGAGGGCGAGATCCCGGTCATGGCCCTCGGGCTCGGCTCGAACATGATCGTGCGCGACGGGGGTGTGCCGGGCGTGGTGGTGCGGCTCGGCAAGGCCTTCGCAGGCGTAGAGCACACCGGCGATATGGAGCTGATCTGCGGCGGCGGGGCGAGCGGCATTCTGGTCGCTTCCACGGCGCGCGACCTCGGCATTGCGGGATTGGAATTCTTGCGCGGCATCCCCGGCACGGTCGGCGGCTTCGTGCGCATGAACGGCGGGGCCTATGGCCGCGAGGTCGCCGATGTGCTGATGGATTGCGCGGTGATCCTGCCCGATGGCAACTTCATCACGCTGAACGCCGAGGAGCGCTATTACTCGTACCGCCACTCGGCCCTGCCCGATGGGGCCATCGTCGTTTCGGCAAGGTTCCAGGGTCATCCGGGCGATCCGGTGGAGATCGGCGCCGAGATGGACCGCATCG